>SKYU01000144.1 GCA_007127715.1 Gammaproteobacteria bacterium
TGCGGTCACTACCGAGCTCGAGGACAATCCCTTCTCCAGCCTGTTCGATCTTGGCGTACGCACCAGCGCCAACGGCCAGGCGCGGCTGGATGCCAGCGTGTTCAACGAGGCGATCGCCCAGGACGAAGGCGCCGTCGAGGCCGTACTCTCGGCGTTCGGCGCATCCTTTGCGGAAATCATGCGCTCTTTCTCCGGTAGCGACGGCATCATCAATGGCCGCACCGACGCACTCAACCAGCAGGTGCGCCGTGTGACCCAGCAGCGCGAGGCGCTCGATCGGCGGATGAGCCAGGTCGAAGACCGACTGCGCGCGCAGTTCACCGCGCTCGACTCGCTGGTTACGCAGTTCCAGAACACCGGCGCCTTCCTGTCCCAGCAGCTCGCTGGCATCTCCGATATTCGCCTGTAGTTTCCGCTCAATTTGCCTCTGCTGCTGCCGATAACCCCTCCAGCAGCGGGCAGCACACGCGCCCGCGACCACCACCACGCGGAGAGAGCGCATGTACGGCAACGCGAGCCCCCGGGGCATTCACCAGTACCAGCAGATGGGCGTGCAGGCCCAGGTCAACGACGCCTCGCCGCACCAGCTCATCCAGATGATGCTCGACGGTGCCGTCGCCCGCGTCGCTGCCGCGCGGGGCGCGCTGGACGCCGGCGAGCTTGCGACCAAGGGCGAGCTGATCGGCAAGGCCATCGGCCTGGTCGAGGGGCTGCGTATTAGCCTGGACGTCGAGAAGGGCGGCGAGCTCGGCCAGAATCTGCTCTCGCTGTACGAATACATGGGCCGGCGGCTGCTCGAGGCCAATCTGCGCAACGACGGTGCCATCCTCGATGAAGTCGCGAGCCTGCTGCGGGAGCTGCAGTCGGGCTGGCGGGAGCTTGGGGGTGTGCTGTCCGGGGCGAGGACGCCGAACGAGTCGCTGGCGGCGGTCGTCGGGCGCTAGCTGCCCGTTGCGGGCGACTGGCACGGCCCTTGCAGTACTCCAGGCAGAGGCCCGCGGCTGGACACGGTGTCGACCGGTTGACGCTGTCGCTGACGGGCTTCGGGAGAGAGGGCCATGAGCACCACCGACACGCTGACCCGCAGCCTGCCCGCACCGCTGATCGAAGCCGCCGAACTGGTGAGCACCATGGAGCAGGCCATCGCCGATGCGCAGTGGGCGTCGCTGTCGCCGCTGGCCGAGGGCTTCCGCGGGTGCCTGCTGGCGCTGCAGCAGCCACTGGCCGAGGCTGCCCTGCGCCGCGACCCCGCCGAACTCGACGCGCTGCAGGCGGCGCTCGGTGCCGTGCTGGCGCGTCATGACGCCATGCTCGAGACGCTGGTGGATGCGCGTGAGCGCACCGCCGAGGAGCTCGAGGGCGCCGTACAGGGCCACCACGGCGCCAACCAGTACCTGCTCGCCGCCGGAGGCGCGTGAGTCATGGCCGAATCGATGTCCGGGCTCTACCGCATGCTCTCGCCGGCCGAGATGGAAGTCCTGGGCGAGCGGGTGTTCTGCGACGATGAACTCGGCCTGCGCTGGCAGGAGATCGAGTCGCTGCCCGGCGAGATCGCGCTCTCGCGCATCAACGCGCGCAACGAGACCGTGCTCCGTTCCATCGCCATGCTGGAGGAGCGCGACGAGACCCAGTCCGACGATGCCGAGCGGGCGGAACTCCACCGCCTCGAGGGCAAGCTGAACCTCGTGCTGGAGCTGCTCTCCGAGCTGGTGCGCGGTGGCGATGCCGCGGCGCGAATCTACGATATCCGCATGAACGCCCGCGGCCTGTGCTGGGATGTGAACGAGCCGGTCACCCCGGGCGGGCTGCTGCAGCTCGAGCTGTTTGCCCTGCCGGCCTGGCCGGTGCCACTCACACTCCACGCGCGCATTACCGACGTCGACCAGCGTCGCGGCAGCTGGCGTCTCTGCGCGAGGCTCGAGGCGCTGACGCCCGGTGTGCGTGACTGGCTGGACAAGCTGGTGTTCCGGCGCCATCGACGCGCGGTGGCCCTCAGCCGCGCCCGCGGGGGTTAGACCCGGGTCCGGTTTGTCGCCCCGCGGGTGAGACTTCGCTCGCGTTTTCTGAGGTTATCCTGTTTCGTTCGTTGCGACGCCGGGAATTTGACGTTAATGTCGAGCGCTGTGCCAGGGCTGATGCCTGTGCGTGGTCACCGGGGACAAGCGGCGGATGCAGCAGGAATTGACCGACAGCGGCGTGTTTCGCCTGCTCACGGATGGCAATGGAGACGGCGGGCACCCGGTACTGGTCATCAGCGACTGCGACCAGGCGTCTGCGGCCGTGGCCGCCCAGTTCGAGTTCATCGGTACGCCTGGCCGGGCCGTGGCCGCCGAGGCACTGGTGGAGGCGATCGATGAGGCCGCCCTGCCTCTGGCCACGGTGCTGGTCTGCCAGGACAACCCCGCAAGCCTTCCCCCCCTGATCGAACGGGTCGCCGCCCAGTGGCCGGCCTTGCCGGTGGTGCTCTACCAGTACGGCGATGTCGAGCTCTCCGAGCAGCTGGCGGCGCATCCGCAGGTGCTGAGTCTGCTGCAGCCGCCGGTGCGCTATCCGCAGCTGGTGGGCCTGCTGCGTGAACTTCGCCTGGTGCGCGCGAATGGCGGCCTGCAGGCGGTGAAGCGCGAGCATGAGCTGTTCCGTTCGCTGGTAGGCCGAAGTGCCGGCGTGCAGGCCGTTCGCAGCCTCATCACGCGGGTGGCCCCCAGCGAGGCGAGCGTGCTGGTGCTCGGCGAGACCGGTACCGGCAAGGAAGTCGTCGCGCGCAACATCCACTACCACTCAGCCCGTCGCGACGGGCCATTCGTCGCCGTCAACTGCGGCGCGATTCCCGGCGAGCTGCTGGAGAGCGAGCTGTTCGGTCATGAGAAAGGTGCCTTCACCGGTGCGGTGACCAGCCGCAAGGGCCGCTTCGAGCTGGCCGCCGGCGGCACGCTGTTCCTCGACGAGATCGGTGACATGCCGCTGGACATGCAGGTGAAGCTGCTGCGGGTGCTCCAGGAGCGGCGGTTCGAGCGTCTCGGCGCCACCCGCAGCCAGGAGGCTGACGTGCGCATCGTCGCCGCCACGCACCGTGACCTCGAGCAGATGATTGCCGAGGGCAGTTTTCGTGAAGACCTGTACTACCGCCTGAACGTGGTCTCCATCAGCATGCCGCCCCTGCGCGAGCGGCGCGAAGACCTGCCGCTGCTGATTGCCGAGCTCAATGCCCAGCTGCAGCGCCGGGGCATGCCCGCCGCGCATTTCGGCACCACCGCGCTGCGTGCGCTGGCCCGCCACGCCTGGCCGGGCAACGTACGCGAACTGGCCAACCTGGTGGAGCGCTGCGCGATCCTCGCGCCGGACAAGCCGGTGGCGCTCATGGACCTGCCGGAGAAACTCCAGCGGCTGGTCGGCCCGGAGGAGCGCGAGGACGACGCCGGGGCAGGCGGCGAGGCCGCTGAGGTGCTGGGTGGCGGCCAGGCCAGCACGCCGGGCACCGCGCCGGCCGGCAGCACCGATACCCCAGCGATGCCCGGCCTTGGTCAGTTGGGGCAGGGCGGGCAGGTGGAGCTGAAGAGCCTGCTCGAAGATCTCGAGACGCGCCTGATCCGCCAGGCGCTGGACGAGGCCGACGGCGTCGTCGCCCAGGCCGCGAAGATGCTGGGCCTGCGCCGCACCACCCTGGTGGAGAAAATGCGCAAGTTCGGCATCGAGCGCACCAGCGACGAGCCGGCCTGAGCCGGGGCCCGCCGCCCGCGCCCCGCGGCCTGCGGCCCGCGTCGGATTCTTGACGCCGGGCGGGCCCACCCACCGCTGCTCCCGCTAACCCATTGAATTAACGCTTTTCCTCCGTGCTGGCACGGGATTTGCTTTGAAGCCTGCGGGTGAGTGTCGCCCACGACCAGCAGGAGTCAGTGCATGCCCGAGGACAGTCCAGTGCGCCCCACGCCGGCCCGCCGCGACCGCCCCGTGGCCGTGTCCGCGCGCAGCCGCGAGCTGCTCGCGCTCGCCGAGCGGGTGGCCGCCGCCGATGTCACGGTGATGCTCAACGGCGAGTCCGGCGTCGGCAAGGAAATCTTCGCCCGCTTCATCCATGCCCGCTCGGCCCGTGCCGCCGGCCCCTTCGTGGCGATCAACTGCGCCGCCATCCCCGAGCCCATGCTCGAGGCCACGCTGTTCGGCCACGAGAAGGGCGCGTTCACCGGGGCGACCGAGGCCCGGCCCGGGAAGTTCGAACTCGCCTGTGGGGGCACGCTGCTGCTCGACGAGATCACCGAGATGGCGCTCGGCCTGCAGGCCAAGCTGCTGCGGGTGCTGCAGGAGCGCGAGGTCGAGCGGCTTGGCGCAGCCCGCAGCCGCGCGGTCGACGTGCGTGTGGTCGCCACCTCCAACCGCAACCTCCGCGAGGCCGTGGCCCAGAGCAGGCTGCGCGAGGACCTCTACTACCGGCTGAACGTGTTTCCCCTGCAGGTGCCGCCGTTGCGCGAGCGCGTGGAGGACATCGTACCGCTGGCCCGCGAGCTGCTGGCCCGGCACGCAAGCGATGACCAGGTGCCGCTGCTCACCGAAGCGGCCTGTCAGCACCTGCGCGCCCATCACTGGCCAGGCAATGTGCGCGAGCTCGAGAACGTGGTCCAGCGTGCGCTGATCCTGCAGCACCGCGGCGAGATCGATGTCGACGCGCTGCATCTCGATGACGACGCCGGGTGCGCCGGGGCCGGGCGTCGGCCTGCCGCCCCCGGGGGGGATCTCGAGGCTGCGCTGCGCGCCTCGGAAGATGAACTCATTCTCGAGGCGCTGCGCGTGGAGGCCGGGCGGCGCAAGGCCGCCGCCGAGCGCCTCGGCATCAGCCCGCGGACGCTGCGCTACAAGCTGGCGCGGCTGCGTGAACAGGGGGTGGCACTGCCATGAGCGACATGCAGATCCAGCAGGTCCTGGCGCAGATGCGCGCGCTGTCCGCGCGCGCGGCGCAGGGCACGACCGAGACCGCGGGTGCCACCGGCGGTACGGAATTCCAGGCGCTGCTTCGGCAGTCTCTGGACCAGGTGAACAGTGCCCAGCAGACCTCCAGCGAGCTGTCCACGCGTTTCGTGGCCGGCGACCCGACCGTTTCCCTGCCCGAGGTGATGGTGGCGATGCAGAAATCGAGTCTGCAGTTCGAAGCCGTCACCCAGGTCCGCAACCGCCTGGTCGCCGCGTACCAGGAAATCATGAACATGCAGGTGTGACATGGCGGATAACTTGCCGCAGACCTTCAGCAGACAACTGGCCGGCCTGAGCAGCCTGCCGGCACATCGCCAGTTCGGGATGATCATGGGCCTGGCCGTGGTCGTGGCGGTCGGGGTGACCGTGGCACTGTGGGGCATGCGCCCCAGCTACCAGCTGCTTTTGCCCGGCATGGCCGAGCGCGACATCGCCCAGGCGATCAGTGTGCTCGACCGGCAGAACATCCCCCACCGCCTCGATACCCGCAGCGGGGCGCTGCAGGTGCCGTCCACGCGTATCGCCGAGGCGCGCCTGAACCTCGCCACCGAAGGTCTGCCGCGCGCAGACGGCGTGGGTTTCGAGCTGCTCGACGAGGACACGGGGCTCGGCACCAGCCGCATGGCCGAGACGGCGCGCTACCAGCGGGCGCTCGAGGGGGAGCTGGCCCGCTCGGTGATGACGCTGCAGAGCGTGGAGCGCGCGCGGGTCCATCTCGCCCTGCCGCGCCAGAGCGTGTTCGTGCGGGATCGCGTCAAACCGGGGGCCTCGGTGATCGTGCACCTGCATCCCGGGCGTCAGCTTGACGAGGCCCAGGTCGCCGGCATCGTGCACCTGGTCGCCTCCAGCGTGCCGGAGCTCGAGGCCGAGCGAGTGACTGTGGTCGACCACCGCGGCCAGCTGTTGAGCCGCAACGGCAGCGCCGAGCCGGCCGCGCTGAGCGCGCAGCACCTGGATTTCACGCGGCGCATGGAAGAGGCCTTCCGGCAGCGTATCGAGGACATCCTCATCCCCCTGGTGGGACCGGACGGCATGCGCGTGCAGGTCACCGCCGAGGTCGACTTCACCCAGGTCGAGAGCACCCGCGAGATCTTCGACCCCGAGCGTGTGGTCCTGCGCAGCGAGCAGGTCCGTGAGGAGGAAAGCCGCAACGCCGTGGTTGGCGGCGTACCGGGTGCGCTGACCAACCAGCCGCCGGGTGCGGGCCAGGTGGTGGCGCAGGGCCAGGTCGGGTTCGAGGACGAGGAGTTCCGTGAGGAAGGTCCGACCAACCGCAGTGCGCAGTCCACCCGCAATTTCGAGATCGACCGCACCGTCAGCCACATCCGCCAGGCGCCGGCCACGCTCTCGCGCCTGTCGGTCGCCGTGGTGGTGGACGACCGGGTCGGGGTCAACGAGGCCGGTGAGCGCGTGCGCCTGCCGCGCGATGCGGCCGAGATGGAGTATCTGAACGCGCTGGTCCGCGAGGCCGTCGGCTTCAATGAGGCGCGTGGCGACCGGCTGAACGTGGTCAACGCCTCGTTCCGCGAGCCCGAGGCCCCGCTGGAGCTGGAGGCCCGGCCGCTGTGGGAAGAGCCGTTCGTTCGCGATCTCATCCGCCACGGGGTCGCCGGTCTCGGCCTGCTGCTGCTCGTGCTGATGGTGCTGCGCCCGGCGTTGAAGCAGCTCGCGCAGGTGCCGCCCCAGCAGCCGGTGCCCGCCATGGCCGGTGCCCCGGGCCTGCCGCAGCCGCCGGGCGGCGCCGGCCAGCTCGGTGGCGGACAGGCGACCGCCGGCCTGCCGCCGGGTGAGGCGGGGGCACAGGATGGCGAGGGGATACAGCAGACACAGGCGCGCACCCTCGAGGGCGAACTCGAGCGTGCGCGAAAGGTGGCCGCGGAGGATCCGCGGCTGGTGGCCCAGGTCGTACGCCAATGGATGAACCAGGATGGCAAGTGACACCCCGACAGCGACGACGCCTGCCTTGAGCGGCACCGAACGCGCAGCGATATTCCTCATGACCCTTGGCGAGGATGCCGCCTCGCAGGTGCTGAAGCACCTGGGACCCAAGGAAGTGCAGAGCATCGGCACGGCCATGGCGGCGATCCCTGCGATCAACCGCACGCAGCTCTCCGGCGTGGTCGAGGACTTCACGCGCATCGTCGACGACCAGACTCCGATCGGGGTCGGCAGTGACGAGTACCTGCGCAAGGTGCTGGTCCAGGCGCTCGGCGAGGACCGTGCGCGCAGCCTGATCGACCGTATTCTGGTGGGTGGCAACTCCACGGGGCTGGAATCGCTGAAGTGGATGGACGGTCGCGCGGTGGCCGACATGGTGCGCAACGAGCACCCCCAGATCATGGCGATCGTCGTGTCCTACCTCGACAGCGATCACGGCGCCGAGGTACTGGCCCATCTGCCCGAGCGGGTGCGCAGCGACGTGATCATGCGCATCGCCTCGCTGGAGAGCATCCATCCCAGCGCCCTGCAGGAGCTCGACCAGATCCTGGAGCGTCAGTTCTCCGGGAACAACACCTCGAAGACCTCCGTGGTCGGCGGACTGAAGCGCGCGGCCGACATCCTCAACATGCTCGACACCAGCACCGAGAACGCCATCCTCGAGTCCATCCGCGAGGCCGACGAGACACTCGGCGGGCGTATCCAGGAGCTGATGTTCACCTTCGAGAACCTGCTCGACCTCGATGACCGCAGCGTCCAGCGGGTGCTGCGCGAGATCACCAGCGACCAGCTGGTGGTGGCGCTGAAGGGGGCGACCCAGGAGATCAGGGCACTGATCCTGAAGAACATGTCCAAGCGTGCCGCCGAGTCCCTGCAGGAGGACATGGAGATGCGTGGGCCGACCAAGCTCTCCGAGGTCGAGGCGGCCCAGAAGGAGATTCTCGCGGTCATCCGCCGACTGACGGAAGAAGGCGAGATCGCGGCGGGAGGCAAGGGTGGCGACGAGTACGTCTGAGGCGGCCGACATCCGTCGCTGGCAGGCGCCCGAGGTCGGTGCTCCGGCGTCGGCCGCCGCCGCGCCGTCGCTTACTGCCGAGCAGCTCGAGCAGATCGAGGCCCAGGCCCGCGAAGCGGGTTTTGCGCGTGGTCTGGAAGAGGGGCGGGAAGCCGGGCGGGCCCAGATGCAGCAGGCGGCCGAGCGCCTGCATGGCCTGCTCGGGACCATCGACCCGTTGAGCGGGGTGCTGGACGAGACCCTGGTGGAACAGCTGGCCGAGCTGGTGCTGACGGTCAGTCGACAGTTTGTCCGCCGGGAGCTGGCGCGGGCGCCGGGGGAGATCGTGCGCGTGGTGCGCGAGGCGCTCGCCGCACTGCCGGTCTCCGGCGCGCGGGTCACGGTGCACCTGCATCCCGAGGATGTCGCGCTGGTGCGCGAGGCCCTGCCGGCCGAGGCTCTGGAGAACGGCCTGCGGCTGCACGAGGATCTCACCCTGACCCGCGGGGGCGCGCGGGTGGAGACCGAAGTCTCGCAGGTTGATGCGACCGTGGAGACCCGCCTGGCGGCGATCGCCACCGAGATTTTCGGCGATGAGCGCCGGGCCCGGGAAGGCGGCGAGGATCGCGCCGAA
>SKYU01000121.1 GCA_007127715.1 Gammaproteobacteria bacterium
CAACACCAGGGTCTGGACGCGATATCCGGCCAGGGCCGATGCCGCCGTCTCGAGATACAGCGGCGCGACCGTCTCGTTGCTCACCAGCAGCACGTCACCCCCCGGCAGACAGTCGGCCAGAAGGTCACCCCGCCGGAGCAGACCGGGACCGACGAAAATGGGGTAGGCGCGTTCGCCGAGGCCGACGCGCAGGCTGCGCAGGCCATCAGGAATATTCATGGGTGTGATTCTGGCGGCTCGATCAGGCTCAGGGCAAGCCTAATACATTACCGTGACCCTGTGACGTCAGGATGACGCCGCGGACGCAAGCCCCAGCCGCTCGATGATCTCACGGCTGACCGCCGAGACCTTGCGGGCGTCGGTCTCGACCACCAGGTCGGCAATCTCCCGGTACAGGGGCTCACGCTCCGCCATCAGTGTGCTCAGCACCTCGCGGGAGTCCCGACCGGTGAGAAGTGGCCGTTCGCGACCATGGCGGGTTCGTGCCACCTGCTGGTCGATGGTCGCGACGAGGTAGACTACCGTGCCGCGCGCTCCCAGCACGCGCCGGTTCACGGCGGAGAGGATGGCGCCACCGCCGGTGGCGAGCACGATGTCATCGAGGGCGGCCAGCTCCCCGATCATGTCTTCCTCGCGCCGCCTGAACCCGGCCTCACCCTCTTTCTCGAAGATGAACGGAATGTCCACGCCCGTGCGCTGCTCGATGGCCTCGTCGCTGTCGTGGAAGTCCAGCCCCAGGCTGCGGGCAAGCTGACGACCGACTGCCGACTTGCCCGAGCCCATGGGGCCGATCAGGAAGATGTTACTCACTGGCGCGATCGGCACGCCTTAGTCAGGATCGCTGCAGACGGACGCGACGCCATACGGGCTGACGCGGCCAGGCGGCGAGGCAGAGCTGGCGTTCACGTCGGAGGCTGCGATCGGCAGCCAGAGACGGCGCGTGTCGATGAACTCCGTGCCGTCGGTCCCGGTGCGCGCGGAAATCTCGACCCGCACCCATTGGGCCCGATCCTGCGGATACGTGAGAATCGCGCGGCCGATTCCGTTGGCGTCGGTCACGAGGGTTCCACCCCCGCTGGCCGCGGAAATTGCGGCAACGTTACCCGGATCCAGTCGGCCGTTGTTGTTCTCATCGAAGGCCGGATCGTACACGCCGTCCCGATTGACATCTTCACTGAGGCAGGTCGCATTGATGACCTGCACCCACGGCTGGGTGGCGATGGGCTGTTCCCAGAAGCCCTTGCGATAGGCCAGCGAGACCGCGCTGAGATCCACATTGGCATTGGCGACGCCCACGCCATCGGCATCGGTGACGACTATCGCGAAATCCACCTCGTAGGCAGCCTGGTTCGGCAGTTCCCGAATCTCGTTGTCCGTGCCGATGGTCACGAACAGCTCGCGTCGCGCCACGGTCAGGTTGATCACGCCCTCGACCGCCGGGTTGCTGGCCGGGTAAGCGCGGATCTGCACGCCGTTTTGCGCGCTGCTGGTCGCCCCCGCTCGGTACACCACGGTGACCCGTCCGGTGCTGTCGGTGATTCCCTGGCCGGACGTCAGGCTCCCGCCAGTGTTGTCGTTGAGGCTGAACACCACGGTGGCGTTCTTGACCGGGTTGCCTGCGGCATCCCGGAGCAGCGCCGTGATATCGCTGGTCTGCTCAGGCGCCAGGGTGAACGACGACGCCCGCAGGCTGACCGTCGCGGGATCGGTCGCCACGAACTCGATGGTCCGCTGCACACTGGCACCATCGGCCTGGGTGGCGGTAATGGTCGCAGGCCCAGCCGTGGTGGACGTGAGACTCACCGTGGCCTCGCCTGCTGCGTTGGTGGTCGCCGTGAAGGCTGACAGGGTACCGCGGGTGCTCGAGAAACTGAGCGCCTCCGACGCCACCGGATTCCCGTCGGAGAGACGTTGGACGGTGATGGTGGCCGTATCGCCCAATGCGACCTCCGTGCCCGAAGACGGCGCGACGAACACCAGCTGATCCTGAGAAATGCCGACGGTCCGGGCCTGGACGAGAGCAGGACTGCCGGAGGCTGGCTCCCAGCGGAACTCGACCGTATCGGTGCCGCTCTGGGAGGCCGACAGCGTTACGTTGACTTCACCACTCTCGGAGGTGGTCAGCGAATCGCTGCTCAAGGCGTTACCGAGCTGCGAGGTCACCTCGACCGCCTGGCCGGCGATACCGCGATTCGCAGAGTCCAGCAAGCGCGCCGTGAACTGAATGGTCTCTCCCAGCGTGACATCGGATGGCCCGGTGACCTGGAAGCGCGTCCCGATGACCCGAACGGTGACCGATTCCTCGAGAGTGCCCGAGCGCGCCGTCACCACGATCTCGCGGTTCGAACGGTCCGGGCCGACGCCCAACTCGACACTGGCCTGGCCGGAAGCATCGGTCGAGGCCACACCGGCTTCGGTAGGCACCGTCAGCACGCCCGAGGTCGCGGAGAACACCACCGGTGCGCCACCGACCACGTTGTTGCTGGTGTCGCGGATCAGTGCGGTGACGATCACCGGCGACTCGCTGGCCGAGGGTAGATCCGGAGAACTGACCACCAGCGTCAGGGTCGCCGCCCGGCTGTCGGGCTGGGTTCCCCCCGAATCGGCACCGGGATTCGAAAACGGGTCCCCGCCGCCACAGGCAGCCAGGACACCCGCGACCATGACGAGCACGGCATGGCGCGCGTTGCGGTACAGGGAGTGCATGCGTGAGTTCATGGTTGTGGCCTGTTTACTGGAGTGAGGCGCCTTCGCGCAGGATCTTCGGCGTCACGAAGATCAGCAGTTCGGCCTTGTTGCTGGTGTTCTGGGTCTGCCGGAACAGGTGACCCAGTACAGGGATGTCACCGAGGATCGGTACCTTGCTGGAAAACTCGCGCCGCTCGGTTTCGAAGATGCCGCCGAGGACCACGGTTTCGCCGTCGTTGACCAGGACCTGGGTGGAGATCTGGCGGGTATCGATGCTCGGCACGAACCCACCTGTGGCGCTGGGCACCACCTCGCCGACATTGTCCTTGCTGACGTTCAGATCCATGATCACGCGATTGTCTGGCGTGATCTGCGGTGTGACGGTCAGGCTCAGCACCGCCTTCTTGAACTGTGTCGCGGTGGCCCCGCTGGCCGAGGATTCCTGGAACGGGATCTCGACACCCTGCTCGATACGCGCTTCCCGCTGGTTGGACACGATCACACGCGGCGTCGAGATGACTTCCGCCCGGCCTTCGGCCTGGAGCGCCGAGAGTTCGAGGTCGATCAGGGTATCGGCACCGAGGAACGACAGCGCGATGGAGCCGGCGGGATTGTTGATGGGGAGATTCACGTTGTAGCGCTGGTCGATGCTCCCGACCTGCACCGGGAACGGCTGGCCGGTCGCTGCACGGTTGCCGAGTGCGGAGTCGACGATCGCGGCGGAGCCGGCGCTGGTACCCGTCACCGAGACCAGCCCGCTGCCGCCACGCTCGCCCACCTGGGTCACACCGAGCCGGGTACCGAGCTCGCGGTTGAAGTCGTCGCTGACAATGACGATGCGCGACTCGATCAGCACCTGGCGCACGGGAATGTCCAGCGTGGCGACGAGACGTCGGATGTCAGCCAGTCGCGAGGCCGTGTCGTTGAGCAACAGGGTGTTGGTGCGCTCGTCGATGGCCACGCTGCCCCGCTCGGACAGGAAGCTGCGCGTCCGGCCTTCGCCGGCAATCAGGCGACCGAGATCGGCAGCCCGCGCATAGTTGACCTGCAGGAACTCGGAGCGTAGCGGCTCGAGCTGCTGAATTTCGGCGCGGGCGGCCAGTTCGGCGCGCTCACGCGCGGCGATCTCGGCAGCCGGTGCAATCAGCAGCACATCGCCATTGCGCCGGCTGTCCAGGCCGCGGGTCGCCATGACGATATCGAGGGCCTGGTCCCAGGGCACGTTCTGCAGACGAAGCGTGACGCTGCCCGTCACACTGTCGGCGACCACCATGTTCAGCCCGGAGATGTCGGCCAGAAGCTGCAGCACCGCCCGCACCTCGATATCCTGGAAATTCAGCGTGAGACGCTCGCCTGTGTAGGTCTTGTCCTCGTCGAAGGGACTGCGCGGCTCTTCTCGACGCACGACTTCGGACACCTCGACGGTAAACAGCGTGTCGGACTGGAAGGCCAGGTGTTCCCAGTCGCCGGTCGCGGAAATCACCATGCGGGTGTCGCGATCGGAACGCATGGCGTCGACGGTCGTCACCGGGGTGGCGAAGTCGACCACGTCGAGCCGGCGCATCAGTTCTGCCGGCAGGACCGTATCGCGGAAAGACACCACCACGCGGCCGCCTTCGTCGCGAACGTCTACGGTGGTGTTCGGGTCGGAGAGACGAACCTCGATCCGCCCGGCCCCCTCGGGGCTGCGACGGAAATCGATGTCCTGGACGCTGCGCGCGGCGCGGACGGGTTCAGAGGCCCGCGGCGTGTCCGTGACCGCCGGGAAGGCGGCTACGGGCACCTGCCCGGCATCGGTCCCGAGCGTCACCAGGATGGCGTTGCCACTGACACGGGTCTGGTAGGGCACCATGGCATTGAGGTTCAGCACGACGCGGGTCCGGCCGTCGGCCTCGGCGGCGAGGATGGTGTTGAGCGGGCCGACGTTGATATCGCGCCGCCGGGCCGGCAGGCCCAGCGAGGTGTCCGGCAGATCCAGCGCGATCCGCGCGGGCGAGTCGATGGTGAAGGCAAGGGGCTCGGGGGCCGTGCCGTCGAGCGTGAGTCGCAGCTCCAGGCGATTCCCGGGCAGCGTCTGCACGTCGATGTCCTGGAGCGTGCGCTCGGCGGCACTTGCCGTCACCCCGAAGCCCATCGCCAGCAGCGCGACCGCGGCAACCTGCGCGAGGGCTCCCAGCCCCGTCGCGCGTGCCAATACCTGCGCCTTGCGTTCACAGATCATCCCGTTTACTCCCATCGACGTCCGGGGCGGCGCCCCGGCGGTTTCAGTTCTCGCTGAGCGCCAGCGCGGCCGGCCGCTCCATGTAGCCCCCAAGCCCGTCGGCCACGATTTCGGTCAGACGGATCTCGGACTCCGAAATGGAGGTGATGCGGCCATCGTTCTGGCCAAGGTAGTTCCCCGGCGCGACGCGGTGCACCAACCCGTCCCGCGTCTGCACCAGGGCGAACGTCTGATCCCGAAGATCAAGCGTGCCCACCATGCGCATGGTGTCGAGCGGGAACTGCTCGAGGTACTGGCGCGGCCGGTCGCGGTCAGGAGCACCCACGCCACCAGGACGCGCCACGGTCGGTGTATCCGGGGTGAACGGCGAGCGTATTCCCGCGCGGCCGGAGCCATAGACATGACTGGGGGCGGGACGCACTTCCGGCAGTGGCTCTATACGCCCACCGGGGCGTGCCTTGACCTGGTCGATGTACGCTTCGAGGTCGTCCATGCGGTTGCTGCACCCGCTCGTGAGCACCAGCATGGCGGCGCCGGCCGCCAGCAGGCCGACCCGCAGGAATCGGTGCGTTACGCTCATGCACCCTCCTCGTCGAGATAGCGGTAGGTCTTCGCGGTAACGTCCAGAATCAGGCGCCCGGTGGGGCTGCGATCGCCTTCCTGGGTGATCTGGATGTCGTGCAAGGTCACGATGCGGGGCAGGGCGGCAATGCCGCTGACGAATTCACCCATCTCGTGGTAACTGCCGACCAGACGGATCCGGATGGGCAGCTCCGCATAGAAGTCTCGCTGGATCTCGGGACTCGGCTGGAACAGCCTTTCCTCCAGGCCGGCAGCAAGGCCGGTCTGGGAGATGTCGACCAGGAGGTTGGGCACCTCGGTCTGGCTCGGCAGCTGACGCAGCATGGTGCCGAAACTCCGCTCCATTTCGTCGAACTGCGCACGGTAGGCATCGAGGTTCGCGGCCTGGCGCTGTGCCTGCTCGAAGCGGGCGCGGAGCTGGCGTTCCTCGGCTTCGGCACGCTCGAGAATGCCGGCGCGGTCGTTGACGATGAACATGTAGAACCCGCCGGCAATCACCGCGACCAGCAGGATGACAATGACCGCCGCGCGGAAGACGAATGGCCAGCGGCCGATGTCATTGGCGTCGAGACCACGGAGTTGCTGAAGAAGATCGTTCACGCTCAGCCCTCCTCGCGATCGGCCGTGGCGACCTGGTTGACGAACACCGTGAACTGCGCGCTTCGAGTCGCCCCGTCCTGGCGGGTCTCGACCACGGAAAGCCCCGGGTTGGTCAACCACGGGGAGGCGTCAAGCTGGCGCATCAGCGCCGACACGCGGGTACTCGACTGTGCCACACCGCGAAGCTCGATGCGGTTGCCGGTCTGGCGGACCTGGGTGAAATACACGCCATCTGGCAGGCGCTCGGCGAGCTCATCGAAAAGATGAACGACCTCCGGGCGGCTGCGCTGCAGCTGTTCGATGATCTCCATGCGGGCAATGAGGCGCTGTTTCTGGGCCTCGAGGCCGGCGATCTCCTCGATCTGCCGCCGCAGCACCACGATCTCGGCATTCAGGCGCTGGTTGAGCTGGTTCTGGTGATTGATCCTGGCATCCCAGACGCGGATACAGCCGAACACCACCGCCACGCCAAGCACCACGGCCACACCGGCGGCGATACCGAAGTCGCGTTGCCTGCGCTTGCGCAGTTCCTCACGCCAGGGGAGTAGGTTGATGCGGGGCATGTCAGTCGAAGCTCCTCAGCGCCAGCCCACAGGCAATCAGCAGGGCCGTGGAATCCTTCTTCACGTTCTGCGACTTGGGCCGCGAGCCGATTTTCATCTGGCCGAGCGGATCCCCGATCTCGGTGGGAATCCCCACCCGGCTGGCGATCACGTCAGCGACCCCGGGAATGTTGGCGCAGCCACCGCACACCAGAATCTGGTCAGGCTGCTCACGGCCGCTGCCGGAGGCCAGGAAGAACTGCAGGCTGCGGCTGACCTGCTGGGTCATGTCGTCGATGAAGGCATCGAGGACTTCCGGGCCGTAGTTGCTGGGCAGACCGCCTTCCTTCTTGGCACGCCCGGCGTCCTCCAGCGACAGACCGTAGGTGCGCATGATCTCCTCGGTCAGCTGCTGACCCCCGAAGGCGAAATCGCGGGTGTAGATGACTCTGAGGTCCTCCAGGACGCTGAAGGTAGTGGTACTGGCCCCGAAGTCCACCACCGCGACCTGGCGATCGATACCGTTGTCGGGCATCTGGTGGCTGAGCAGGCGGCAGGCATTCTCCAGGGCGAAGGCTTCGACATCGACGAGTCGGGCGGTCAGACCGGCGGCTTCGACAGCCGCAACCCGCTGGTCGACGTTTTCAGTGCGGGTCGCGACCAGGAGCACGTCCAGCGAGTCGGGATCCTTGGCCGAGACACCGACCACCTCGTAGTCGAAACTGACTTCCTCCATCGGGAACGGGATGTATTGATCGGCCTGCAGCTCGACCTGCCCCTCCATCTCCGCTTCGGTCAGGTTGGCCGGCATCTGGATGATCTTGGTGATCGCCGCGTCGCCGGAAATCGCGATGGCGACATCGCGGTTACGCGTTCCGGCGCGCCTGACAGCCTGGGCGATGGCCTGCCCCACAGCGTCACTGTCGACGATCACCTTCTCGTTGATCGCGTTCACCGGGGTAGGGTGGGCCGCGTAGGCCTCGACGCGAAACCCCTTGCCCGCCTCCGCCAGCTCGATGAGCTTGATCGACGAGGTGGTTATGTCAAGTCCTATCAAGGGCTTTTTCTGGCGCCTCAGGAGCACGATTTTTCCTTTTCCCAGAGAGTCTTGCGCTGACTTACGGGCACGGGGTCCCCACGGTTGATTTAACTATAAATCCTGCCCTGCGTCTGCAGAAACCCACGCTCGCGAGACCGTTCGGCACGCTGGCGGCCCTGCGCCTGTGCGTATAATGTCTAGTGGCTGCGCCGGAAACTGCCAACTGCGTAGCAAAAAAGCCGCGGCAAGCACCTTTCCGGCAAAACATTTCTGATTCTGAGAGGTCTGTTGGCCTGAGCGCCTCGATGACGGTGACTGCCGGGCCGGGCGGAGCGACACCTGTAGGCCCTCGCGGTACTATGCCCATCGACGTCAACTGAAGCAAGGACTTAACGGCCGTTCCTCCCATGAAATCTTACCTTGCCATCCCGTTGGCACTGGCCTGTCTGCTGGCAGCGGCCCTGGTCAGCGCGGCTGCGGTCGTGGTCGGGGCGTATCACTACCTGCTGCCCGGACTGCCCGATGTCCGTGAGTTGCGTGAACTGCGGCTGCAGGTGCCTCTGTCGATCTACAGCCGCGACGGCCGGTTGATCGCCCAGATGGGCGAGCGCCGACGTGACCCGACCGCGCTGGAGGACATGCCCCCCGCGCTGATCGAGGCCTTCCTCGCCGCCGAGGACGAACGCTTCTACTCCCATCCGGGCTTCGATCTGCAGGGCATGACCCGCGCCGCCATCGGCTGGGCCACGACCGGCACCGTGAGCCGTGGTGGCGGCAGCACCATTACCCAGCAGCTCGCCAAGATCACCTTTCTCACGCCGGAGCAGACCATCGTCCGCAAGACCCGGGAGCTGTTCCTGGCGCGGCGGATCGAGGAGCTGCTGACCAAGGACGAGATCCTCGAGATCTATCTGAACAAGATCTTCCTGGGTCAGCGCGCGTACGGGGTCGCGGCTGCGGCGCAGGTGTTCTTCGGCAAGCCTCTGGCCGAACTCAATCTCGCCGAGATCGCAACGCTCGCCGGGCTGCCCCAGGCCCCATCGGCCTACAACCCGGTCCGCAACCCGCAGGCGGCGGAAATCCGCCGGGCCTACGTGCTGCGGCGGATGCTCGAGGTGGGCTTCATCGACCAGGCGCAGCACGACGAGGCCAGGCGCCATCCGATGCTCTCCCGTCTCCATGGGCCGCGGATCGAACTCGACGCGCCCTATGTCGCGGAAATGGCGCGCATCGAGATGCTCGAACGCTTCGGCCAGGACGTCTATGAGACCGGGTTCCGGGTGGTGACGACCATTGACAGCCAGCAGCAGCATTCGGCCAACCGTGCCCTGCGCCAGGCTCTGCTCGAGTATGACCGGCGCCACGGCTGGCGCGGCCCGCTGGCGCGGGTGGCGCTGCCCGACAGCGACGGTCGTCCGGAAGCTGCCGAATTGCTCGCACTGCTGGCCGACTTCCCCGAACCTGCGATGCTCCGGGTGGGTCTGGTCACAGCGGTCGAGGAGCAGCAGATCGAGGTCTTCCTGCGCCGCAGGGGTGAGGCGCTGAACGTCGGCTGGAGCGGTCTCTCCTGGGCTCGGCGTCATCTGGGTCCGGATCGACTGGGGGCGGCCCCGGGGACAGCCGGCGATATCGTGACCGAAGGCGATGTCGTCTATCTGGTGGAACTGGCCGATGGCAGCTGGACGCTGGCCCAGCTGCCCGAAGTCCAGGGGGCGCTGGTCGCCATGGACCCGATCGACGGTGCGATCACCTCGCTGGTGGGCGGTTTCGACTATTTCGTCAGCAAGTTCAACAGGGCCACGCAGGCCCGCCGGCAGCCTGGTTCGGCCTTCAAGCCCTTCGTGTTTTCGGCGGCGCTCGAGCATGGCTATACCGCCGCGAGCGTCGTCAACGATGCCCCGCTGGTGTTCGAGAGCAGCGAACTCGAGCAGGCGTGGCGGCCCGAGAACTACTCCCGGCAATGGAACGGACCCACCCGGATCCGCGAGGCGCTGGTCCGTTCGCTGAACCTGGTGTCCGTCCGGGTGCTGCTCGGCACCGGTGTCGGCAACACCGTGTCCCATCTGCAGCGCTTCGGACTCTCCGAGGCGGCGCTGCCCCGCAATCCGACGCTGGCGCTTGGCGCGGGCGCGGCCACTCCGCTGGAACTGACGGCCGGCTATGCGGTGTTCGCGAATGGCGGGTTCCGCATAGAGCCCTATCTCATCGAGCGGATCGAGGACGGCGCGGGCAACGTGGTCTACCAGGCCGATCCGGCTGTGGCGGACTGTTTCAGCTGCATGACCGGGGAAGCGCGTCGCCAGCCCGGTGTCCGATTCGACGAACTGGTGACACTGGCCGATCCACGCAGCCCGGTCGAGGCCCCCCCTGCCACGTGGCGCCAGGCTGAGCGGGTCATCTCCCCGCAGAACGCCTGGATCGTTGGAGACATGATGGCCGATGTCATCCGACGCGGCACCGGTCAGCGCGCCCGGCGGGAGGTCGGCCGGGATGACATCGTCGGCAAGACCGGCACCTCCAACGACCGGCGGGATGCCTGGTTTTCCGGCTACAACGGGCGGCTGGTCGCCACCGCCTGGGTCGGCTTCGACCAGGAACGCTCGCTCGGTGTCCGCGAGGAAGGCGGCCGCACCGCGCTGCCGATGTGGAACTACTTCATGGCACCGGCGCTTGCAGGTACACCCGCGGCCCGTCCGGAGCGCCCGCCTGGCCTGGTCGAGGTCCGGATCTCGCCGGCAACGGGCATGGTCACGGCCGCCGGGACGCCCGGCAGCATGCTGGAAGTCTTCGAGCTCGGCCGGGTTCCGCCGAGCGAGGAGGCGCGCAACGGCGACACCCCGGGCGACCGGCGAGACGAGTTCGACGACTCCATCCTTTTCTGAGCCCTGGGATCATGACGACCGACTCCACCCGGCGTGTGGCTGAGGAAGCCGCGCGCATCATCTTCGACGAAGCGGTCCAGGATTACGGACTGGCCAAGCGCAAGGCGCGCGAACGCCTGGGGCTGCCGATGACCCTGGCGCTACCGAAGAACACCGACGTCGAAGCGGCATTGGTGGCCCTGCTCGCCGTGTTCGGCGGCGAGGCCCACACCGAACGCCTGGAGGTGATGCGCCGCACCGCCCTCGAGGCGATGCGTGCGCTGGCACGGTTCTCGCCGAGACTGGTCGGGCCGGTACTTGCCGGCACCGCCACCGAGCATTCTCCGGTGAATCTGCATGTCTTCGCTGACACACCCGAGGAAGTCATGATGGAGCTGTTCGACCGGCGGATTCCGTTCGATACCTTCGACCGGCGCCTGCGCACACGCGCCGGGGCCGGCTACGAGGAGTTTCCCGCGCTGCGGTTCATTGCCGGGGAGGTGCCCGTCGAGGTGACCGTCTTTCCCTGCCACGGCGTGCGCCAGGCGCCGCTCTCGCCGGTCGACGGCAAGCCCATGCGCCGCGCCGCCGAGGCCGAGGTGCTCGCTCTGCTGCCGGAGTGAGCACCCGGCCAGGCGTGCGTGATCAGCGCGCGTCGAGCGGAACGTAATCGCGCTGGGCCGGCCCGGTATAGAGCTGGCGCGGGCGACCGATGCGTCCGTTCGGGTCGGCGTTCATTTCCATCCAGTGGGCCACCCAGCCCACCGTGCGCGCGATTGCGAACATCACGGTGAACATCGACACCGGGATGCCCAGCGCGCGGTAGATGATGCCGGAGTAGAAATCGACGTTGGGGTAGAGCTTCTTCTCGATGAAGTAGTCGTCCTTGAGAGCGACCTCCTCGAGGCGCAGTGCGAGTTCGAACAGCGGATCGTTCGGATCTCCGAGTTCTTCCAGCACCTCGTGGCACATCTTGCGGATGAGCTTGGCGCGCGGATCGAAGTTCTTGTAGACCCGGTGGCCAAAACCCATCAATCGGAACGGGTCGTCCCGGTCCTTGGCCTTGGCGACGAATTTCTCGATATTCCTGACGCTGCCGATTTCGTTCAGCATCGTCAGCACGGCCTCGTTGGCCCCGCCATGCGCCGGACCCCACAGGGCGGAGATGCCCGCGGCGATCGCCGAGTAGGGGTTGGTACCGGAGCTGCCGGCCAGACGGACGGTGGAGGTCGAACAGTTCTGCTCGTGGTCGGCGTGCAGGATGAACAGCAGATCCAGCGCCCGGGCCGCCACCTCGTTGACCTGGTAGGCCTCGGCGGGCACGGCGAAATACATGTGCAGCATGTTGCTGCAGTAGTCCAGGTGGTTCTGCGGGTACATGAATGGCTGGCCCAGCGAGTGCTTGTAGGCCGCCGCCGCGATCGTCGGCAACTTCGCGATGATCCGGTGCGCGAAGATGTCGATATGCGCCGGGTTCTTGATGTTCGTGGTGTCGTGATAGAACGCCGACATCGACGCGACCACGCCGGTCACCATCGCCATGGGGTGGGCGTTGTAGTGGAAGCCGTTGAAGAAGCGCAGCAGGCTCTCGTGCAGCATGGTGTGCATGCGGATCGACCGCTCGAAGGTGGCCAGCTGCTCGGCGGTGGGCAACTCGCCGTACAGCAGCAGGTAAGCCACTTCGATGAAGCGGGAGTTCTCCGCCAGCTGTTCGACCGGGTAACCCCGGTACAGCAGGACCCCTTCGTCTCCGTCGATATAGGTAATCGCGCTCTCGCAGCTCGCGGTGGCCGCGAACCCGGGATCGAAGGTGAACAGTCCATGGTCGCGGTAGAGCGCGCCGATGTCGACCACGGTCGGGCCGAGGGTCGGCTCACGCACCGGCAGGCTCGCCGTCTTGCCGGTCTCCGGGTGGGTCAGCTGGTAGATCTTGTTGGTCATTGAAACATCCTGGTTGGCATTCGCAGCCACCTCCCCGCGCGGCTGCCATTACGCTCGGCGCATCCTGCACGCGACCGCCCGTGATCGACCGGGCGGCCCCGGGGTGGACGTGGGCCGTCCCCGGCGGCGGCCAATTATAGGCACGCCAATCGCGCACGCAAAAACGACCGGCCCGTGGTGATCACGGGCCGGTCGTTTTTGCATACCCTGGAGGCCGGGCGCGGCGCGCGCCGACGGTCAGCCGGCGAGGCCGTACTTGCGGCGGAACTTGTCGACCCGCCCGCCGGTATCGACGATTTTCTGCTTGCCGGTGTAGAACGGATGGCACTGCGAGCAGACTTCGACCTGCAGGTCGCGACCGAGCGTCGAGCGGGTCTGGAACACGTTGCCGCAGCTGCACGACACGGTGATCTCGCTGTACTGGGGATGGATCTCGGCTTTCATGACCGGCTCGCCTGTGA
This sequence comes from Gammaproteobacteria bacterium, assembly GCA_007127715.1. Lineage (GTDB taxonomy): Bacteria > Pseudomonadota > Gammaproteobacteria > Steroidobacterales > PWYM01 > PWYM01. Next base: position 12,936 of record SKYU01000121.1, read on the forward strand.
GTCAGATAAAAAGATTGAGAGAGCCGCTCAGTATAGGCGCCGGCCGGTGACGTTACAAGCGACCGGCTCGGGACCGTGGGCCAAGGTACAGGGAAGCGTACTGCAGCGGTATCGGGATTGACCGGCCGACATATCCACAGAACCTGTGGATAACTCTGTGCATGAAACGTGGCAACAGACGACAAGCACCGGTAGACACAACGAATCCGTCAGATTGGCGAAAATTTGATCGATCACCTAATAAACATATAAATCAGTTGGTTAGATCTACAAGCGCAGTCTGCGCATGAGAAAACAGCTGGTTCGCCGCTGATTTGTGGCAGGCATGCTGCGGTGTGCATAACGTCGCCCAACCGCCGCCGTCTCAAGACCCCGCCGGCGCAGACGGCAGAAACTCGGCCAGCAGCCCGTCAAGATGCGCGTAGCCGCGCTCGCTGGCCTGCCAGCGGTCACCCTCAAGCCTCATCAGGCCGCGTTGCTGGAGCTGCAGGAGCCGCGACGCGAGCCGCTCGCCTGGCAACCCGGTCCGGCGAGCGAAGCCGGCCAGCGTGAACCCTTCGGACAGCCGCAGGGCGTTCATCAGGTATTCGAGCAGCAGGTCCTCCTCACCCAGCCAGCGCTCACCGGCCAGACGGGGCGCGGGAGCGCGCAGGTAGCCCTGGGGATGCGCCACCCGCCAGCGCCGGTGCACCCCGCCCGTCAGCGACAGCTTGCCGTGCGCACCAGCACCGAGTCCGAGGTAATCGTCGAACCGCCAGTAGGCGAGGTTGTGCCGGCATTCGCGCCCGGGGCGGGACCACGCCGAGACCTCGTAGCGCCGGAAGCCCGCGGCGGCCAGCCGGGCCCGACACACCGATTCGATCGCCCATAGCGCATCCTCGTCCGGCAGCGGGGGCGGGCTGTGGTGGAAGCGGGTGTTCGGCTCCAGCGTCAGCTGGTAGTGCGACACGTGCGTCGGCCCGAGTGCCAGCGCGGCCTCCACATCGGCCAGGGCCTGCTCGGGCGTCTGCTGCGGCAGCCCGTACATGAGGTCGAGGTTGACATTGCCGAAGCCGCCGGCCGCCGCCTCGGCCATGGCCACGCTGATGTCCCCGGGCCCGTGAATCCGTCCGAGGATCCGGAGCATCCCGGCGTCGAAACTCTGCGCACCGATCGACAGCCGGTTGACGCCGGCCGCACGGTAGTCGGCCAGTCGGCCCCGCTCGACAGTCCCCGGGTTGACCTCCAGGGTGATCTCCACGCCGGGCGCGACGGCAAGGCGGGCAGCCAGCCCCACGAGCAGCGACTCTATCGCACCGCCGCTGAACAGGCTGGGCGTGCCACCGCCGATGAACACGGAATCCACGCGCCGCCCGGCGACCAGCGGCAGGTCCGCCTCGAGATCGGCCAGCAGCGCTGCAACATACTCGGCCTCGGGCAACACACCCCGCAGGGTGTGGGAGTTGAAATCGCAATACGGGCACCTCGACACACACCAGGGCAGGTGCACGTACACGGCCAGCCCCTCGGCGGCATCGGGTGAAGCGCCACTCATGGCGCCATCAGCTGGGCGCGCAGCGCGGCCAGGGCGCGGGCCCGATGACTGACTGCGTTCTTCTCCGCGGCCGGGAGTTCCGCAGCGGTCCGACCCTGGGTCGGAAGCTCGAACACGGGGTCATAGCCGAAGCCGGCCTCGCCCCGGGGGGCCATCGCGATACGGCCTTCCCAGACCCCACGTGCAACGATCGGATCGGGGTCGGCGGCATGGCGCAGCACCACCAGCACGCAGACGAAGCGGGCAGTCCGACGCTCCATCGGCGTCTGCCCGAGGGCCGACAGCAGCCGCGCCACGTTGGCCGCGTCGTCGGGCCTGTCATCAGCAGAGACCGCCGCGTACCGGGCCGAGCGCAGCCCCGGCGCCCCATCGAGCGCATCCACGATCAACCCGGAATCATCCGCCAGCGCCGCAAGCCCCGTCGCCTCGCTGGCTGCTCGCGCCTTCAGCAGGGCATTCTCGACGAAGGTCTCGCCGGTCTCCGCCACATCCGGCAGCGCCCACTCGGACTGCGCCACCAGCACGATGCCCAGAGGCGCCAGCAGCGCCTCGAGCTCGCGCCGCTTGCCCTCGTTGCCACTGGCCAGGACCCAGCGGCGGGCACTCATCCCCCCAGCGCCTCCCGCTGTACGCGCATCAGCGTGGCGATGCCGTTGCCAGCCAGGTCAAGCAGGGCATCGAGTTCCTGTCGCCGAAACGCGTGCCCCTCGGCCGTTCCCTGCACTTCGATGAAGCCGCCCGCCTCGTTCATGACCACGTTCATGTCCGTCTCCGCCGCGGCATCCTCGGCATAGTCGAGATCCAGCACGGGCACGCCGGCGAAGATGCCGACCGAGACCGCGGCCACCTGACCATGTACCGGATCGCTGGCGATGCGCCGGGCACCCAGCAGGCCGGCCACGGCCAGCCGCAGCGCCACATAGGCCCCGGTGATGGCGGCCGTGCGCGTCCCGCCGTCCGCCTGGAGCACGTCGCAGTCGAGGGTCACGGTGCGCTCGCCCAGCGCGCGCAGATCCACGGCAGCGCGCAGGGAACGGCCGATGAGGCGCTGGATCTCCTGGGTGCGACCGCCCTGGCCCCCACGGACCGCCTCGCGGGCACTGCGGCTGTGGGTGGCCCGCGGCAGCATGCCGTACTCGGCCGTCACCCAGCCCTGCCCGGTGTTGCGCAGCCACGGGGGGGTGCGCTCCTCCACGCTGGCGGTGCACAACACGCGGGTCTCGCCGAACTCCGCAAGCACCGAGCCCTCCGCATGCCGGGTAAAGCCCGGCGTCAGGCGCACACTGCGCAGTTCCCCGGGCGCGCGTCCGCTGGGTCTCATGGCCATCTCCTGCTGATCGAAGGTCATCGCGGGGAGGCCCGCGAGTGGGCATTGTCTCAGGAAATACGCCCGGCACGCAGCCGGCGGGGCCTACCAGCGCAGGGCGACCGCGGAGGTGTTGTCGGCGTAGGGCGCCTGGGCCTGCACGGCCTGACGCCCGAGCCGCTCCAGCCTGGCCTCGAGGGAGGCCGCGGTCGGGGTGCCGAGCTCCGCCACCTGGCGATCGGTGAGTCCCGACCAGAAACCGTCGGTGCAGACCAGCAGCACATCGCCGCGGCGCAGCCGTCGCAGTCTGGAGATGCTCATGTCGGGGAGGGCGGCATCGCCCCCCAGACATGATTCGACGTAGTTGCGCATGGGGTGACGGTGCACCTCGGACTCGGCGATCAGACCCTGCTGCAGCAGCAGCTCGACATGGCTGTGATCTCGGGTTCGCGCCAGAATGCCGCCGGCACGCAGCTGGTAGACCCGACTGTCGCCCACGTGGGCCCACCAGGCCCCATCGTCCTGGGCGATCGCCATTGCGCAGGTGGCGCGGGGGCGGGCCTCCAGCCGGACGCCGTCACCCAGGGCAACGATCTCGGCATGCGCGCGGCCGAGGGCCAGATGCAGAAACCCCTGCGGATCGAGCAGGGGCTTCGGCGCCGCCCGGAAGGCGCGCCGGATCACCGCCACGGCCGTCTCCGCCGCACGGGCACCGTCACTGTGGCCGCCCATGCCGTCGACCGCCATCAGCAGCCAGGCGCCCTCGTGCTCGAACGCCAGTACACGGTCCTGATTGTCCTCGCGATGCCCGATATCGCTCAGGCAGGCGGTCGCCGGCCCTTCGATCGCCGGTGCTTCGCTTCCGTCGGCCTCCGGCGAGTCCATCGGCGCCTGATCCATCCTGGTCTGCATGCCCGTTCCATTGTGCCGACTGCCGGGGCCCACGCCCGACGCCCGTGGCAGCGAGACTACCCGCCCGGCGCGCAGTGTACAGTGACCCCACGCGCAATTTGAGTCCGCTGGAATCCCTGACCGGCGCGGCCTGCTAGACTTCGCGCCTCCCCGGGTCAGCCCACCAGGTCCGCAGATGATTCGCAGCATGACAGGCTACGCGCGCCACGAACAGGCGTTCGCCGGCGAGGTCCTCACGTGGGAGGCGCGCAGCGTCAACCACCGGTTTCTCGAGGTTTCCTTCCGCCTGCCCGAGCCCCTGCGCGCGGCGGAGACCGGACTCCGGACGAAAGCCCAGCAGCGGCTCGGCCGCGGCAAGGTGGATCTGACCCTGCGCCTGGAGCGCAGCGCGGACAGCGCCCCGGCACTGGCCCTGAACGAGCCGCTGCTGCTGCGGCTGCAGGCCCTGGCCGACCAGGTCGGGACGCTCACCGGGCAGCACCAGAGGCTGCCGGTACGCGAGCTGTTGCGCTGGCCCGGCGTGGTCGAGGAGCGTGCCGAGCCACCGCCGGGGCTGGCCGAAGCGGCAGAGGCGGGGCTGGATGCACTGCTCTCGGGACTGATCGAGGCCCGGGAGCGCGAGGGCGCCCGACTGGCCGAGGCGCTGGCGGCACGCTGTGACGGCATCGAGGCGCTGGCCAGCGGGATCGCCGGGCGGATGCCGGCGCTGCGCACCCGGCAACTCGAGCGCCTGCGTGAACGCGTGGCCCGGCTCGGCGTGGAGGTCGATGAGGGCCGCCTGGAACAGGAGCTCGCGCTGCTCGCCACCCGCATGGATGTCGCCGAGGAACTCGATCGACTGCAGGCGCACGTCGCCGAGCTCCGGGACATCCTCGGCCGAGAGGAGCCGGTCGGTCGACGGCTGGATTTCCTCATCCAGGAACTCAACCGCGAGGCCAACACCCTCGGATCGAAGTCGACCGACACCGAGGTCACGCGCGACGCCGTGGAACTGAAGGTCCTGATCGAGCAGATGCGTGAGCAGGTGCAGAATGTCGAGTGACCGGCCGGCCGGCCCGCCGCCGCGCCTGTGGGTGATCTCCGCCCCCTCGGGTGCCGGCAAAACCACGCTGGTGCACGCGCTGATGGACCGCCACCCCGGGCTGCGGTTCTCCGTCTCCTACACGACACGCCCGGCGCGGCCCGGCGAGCGCGACGGACTGGACTACCATTTCGTCGAGGCCGGGCAGTTTGCCGGCATGATCGAACGCGGGGAGTTCCTCGAGCATGCCGAGGTCTTCGGGCGGCGCTACGGCACGGCCCGCGGCCAGGTCGAGACCCTGCTCGCCGCGGGCCACGACGTGCTGCTGGAAATCGACTGGCAGGGCGCGCGCCAGGTGCGCGCCCGGATGCCGGAGTGCCGCAGCATCTTCATCCTGCCACCTTCGCTGAGCGAACTGGAGCGCAGACTCCGCGGCCGGGGCACGGACGACGAGACGGTGATCTCGCGACGTCTGGCGGAGGCGCATGGCGACATCACCCACTGGCACGAATTCGACTACGTGATCATCAATGACGCCCTCGAACGGGCGCTGGTAGGGCTCGAGGCGATACTCGCCGGCCGTGGCGAGGCCTTCGCCACGGGTGACCCGGGGCAGTCGGAGGCGGCAGCACGGATCGTCTCCGGCGAGACCTGAACAGGCGCTGGTCACCCGAGGGCCCGTTGGGATAGACTAGCCGATCGGTTTCCTTAACGAGGCGCGTGCGCGGCGAGCGCACCGGATAGAGACTCATGGCCCGCATTACGGTCGAAGACTGCGTAGACAAGATCCCCAACATGTTCGAGCTGGTGCTCGTCGCGGCCAAACGCGCACGCCGGCTGGCCAACGGGGCGGAAGCCCTGGTGCCCTGGGAAAACGACAAGCCCACCGTCGTCGCCCTGCGCGAAATTGCCGAGGGTCTGGTGACGCCCGAGATCCTGGCCGAGGCCGATCGCAGCGTCGATGAACTGCTGGAGCAGCAGGCGAGCGAGGAGTTCGCCAGCGGTCTGCTGGGTGATGGCGGCTTCGGCGACCGGGAGGACGACCGGCCCGTCACGCTGGGGGACTGATCCCGGCGAACGGGGGCTGACAGGCGAGGGTACCCACAAGTGCAAAGTCCGGTGTCACTGCTCGGCAAGCTCCCTGTCGGCCGGCGGACCACCGGCATCAACAACCTCGTCGACGAACTCTACACCTATCTCCCGCAGGGCGATGTCGAGCGCATCCTTGCCGCGTACGAGTTCAGCGCCGAGGCCCATGAGGGCCAGAAGCGCAAGAGCGGCGAGCCCTACATTTCCCACCCCGTGGCCGTGGCGCGCATCCTGGCGGACATGCGCCTGGACGCCGGGACGCTGATGGCGGCCCTGCTGCACGACGTCATCGAAGACACCCCGACGGCACGCGAGCAGATTGCCAACCTCTTTGGAGAAGAGGTCGCAGCGCTGGTCGACGGGGTCAGCAAACTCGACCAGATCCAGTTCAGAAGCCGAGCCGAGGCCCAGGCCGAGAGCTTCCGGAAAATGCTCCTGGCAATGGTGGAGGATATCCGGGTCATCCTGGTGAAACTCGCTGACAGGCTGCACAACATGCGCACCCTCGGCGCGATGCCTGCTGAAAAACAGCGGCGGATCGCGCGCGAGACGCTGGACATCTATGCACCGATCGCCAATCGTCTCGGCATCAACAAGATGCGCCTTGAACTCGAGGATCTTGGCTTCCGCTCGCTTTACCCCTACCGCTACGCGGTGATTGAACGGGCGCTGCGGCGCGCCACGGGCAACCAGAAGTCCTTCCTCAAGAAAATCGCCGCGAGAGTGGACGATGCGCTCTCCGAGGCGCATATCGAGGCCCGGATCTTCAGCCGCGAAAAACACCTCTTCAGCATCTACCGCAAGATGCGCGACAAGGGGAAGGCACTGGCGGACATCGTCGATGTCTACGGCTTCCGGCTCATCGTGGAAGATGTCGACACCTGCTACCGGGTCCTCGGCATCGTCCACCGGCTCTACAAACCGATGCCCGGTCGCTTCAAGGATTACGTCGCCATCCCACGGGTCAACGGCTACCAGTCGCTGCATACCACCCTGTTCGGCCCCAACGGCGTGCCGCTGGAGGTGCAGATCCGCACGCACGACATGGACCGGGTCGCCGAGGGCGGCATCGCATCGCACTGGCAGTACAAGGCCGTGGACCAGAAAGTCTACGCGCCGCAGGCACGCGCCCGCGAGTGGCTGTCCAGCCTGATGGAAATGCAGGAGACGGCGAACTCCGAGGAATTCCTGGAAAGCGTGCGGGTCGACCTGTTTCCGGACAAGGTCTATGTATTCACGCCCAAGGGCGACATCCTGAGGTTGCCCCGGGGGGCGACAGCGGTCGATTTCGCCTACGCCGTCCACACCGACGTCGGTAACCGCTGTGTCGCCGCCAAGGTGGACCGGCGTCTGGTGCCTCTGCGCACCGTGCTGCGCAATGGCCAGGCGGTGGAGATCATCACCGCCCGGGGTGCGCAGCCGAATCCCAACTGGGTCAATTTCGTCGCCACCGCCAAGGCGCGCGCGGCGATCCGCCAGCATCTCAAGAACCTCCAGCGGGGCGAGGCCGGCGAGCTGGGCAAGCGGCTGCTCGACCAGGCCCTGGGTGAATTCGGCACCACGGTGCGCAAGCTGCCACGCGAACGCATGCAGGCGACGCTGGACGAGCTGGGCCTGAACAATACGGCCGAACTCTACGAGCAGCTCGGCCTCGGTGAGCGGCTGGCGCCGCTGGTCGCACGGATGCTCGCCAGCCGGGGCGCGGAGCCCGCGGGCGAGGTGCTCCCTGGCGCGACCCCGCGCGGCGGCCTGCGGCCGCTGGCCATCGCCGGCACGGAGGGCATGGTGGTCAGCTATGCCCGCTGCTGCTACCCGATCCCGGGCGATGAGATCATGGGCCACCTCTCCGCCGGCCGCGGCGTGGTGATCCACCGGACGAGCTGCGGCAACCTGGCGGAGTTCCGCAAGCAACCCAACAAGTGGATCCCGGTCACCTGGAAAAAGAACGTCAGTGGCGACTTCAACGTCGAGGTGATCGTCGACGTCATCAACCGCGTCGGCGTGCTCGCTGCCGTGGCGAGCAACATCGCCTCGACCCGCACGAACATCGACCACGTCTCGGTCGTGGAACGGGAAGGCGACGTATCCGCCCTGGTGTTCATGCTGCAGGTCGCCGACCGCGTCCACCTTGCACGGGTGATCCGCAGCATCCGCGGCATGCCAGACGTGCTGAAGGTCAGTCGCAGTGCCGGCCGGACCCGCCGCAGCCGCAGCCCCGTGGCCGGCGACGAGCAGGACTGAACGCGTCGTCGAGACTTCATCCCGCAACCACAGGATTCTTCATGCGCGAGACCATCCACACACCAGAAGCCCCCGCCGCGGTCGGGACCTACAGCCAGGCCTTGCGGGTCGCGGATACCGTCTGGCTGTCCGGCCAGATCCCGCTGGATCCCGCCACCATGACCCTGGTCGACAGCTCACCCGAGGCCATGATCCGCCAGGTGCTGAGCAACCTGGACGCCGTGGCCCGGGCCGCGGGCGGAAGTCTCCAGGACATCGTGAAGCTGAACGTCTTCCTGACCGACCTGGGCTGGTTTCCGCTGGTCAACGAGATCATGTCCGAGGTTTTCCGCGAGCCCTACCCGGCGCGCGCCGCGGTGGGCGTCGCCAGCCTGCCCAAGGGCGCCGCGGTGGAGATGGAAGCGGTGATGGTGCCCGGTAGCAGCGGCGCCGGATGACCGATGGCGGACTGAGCCAGTCCGTCCGCGTCCTGCGGGGAGTCGGCCCGCAGCTCGCCGAGCGCCTGGCGCGCCTGGGCGTGCTGGTCATCGCCGACCTGCTGTTCCTCCTGCCGCTGCGCTACGAAGACCGTACGCGGCTGAGCCCCATCGGCAGCCTCCAGCCCGGCGACCGCGCCGTCGTGGAGGGAGAAATCCAGCTCACCGAGACGGTGCTGCGCCGCCGCCGCCAGCTGCTGCTGCGGCTGACCGACGGCACCGGGAGCCTGCTGTTCCGGTTCTTTCACTTTTCCAGGCAGCAGGCGGAACGCCTGGCCAGGGGCACACGACTGAGGGCCTTTGGCGAAGTGCGCCGCGGCCCGGCCGGACTCGAAATGGTGCATCCCGAGTACCGGGCGGTACGGGCGGGCGAGCCTCTGGATGACGACCGCCTGACGCCCGTCTACCCACTCACCGAGGGTCTCACCCAGGGCCGGCTGCGCACGCTGGTGGCCGAAGCGCTGCAGCAACTGCGCACCTCGGCCCCCGAGGACCTGCTGGCGCCACTGGTCGAGGAACCGCTGCCGGACCTGGTATCGGCACTGGAGCTGCTGCACCGCCCGTCCCCGGATGTCGCCCTCACGGCGCTGGCCAGCGGCCGACACCCGGCGCAGCGGCGTCTGGCCATGGAGGAACTTCTGGCCCACCAGCTCAGCATCCGGCTGCGGAGGGAGGCGGCGCGCTCGGTCCCGGCCGCGATGCTGGCCCCGGACGCCGCGCTGGTGAAGCGGTTTCTCGCCACGCTGCCGTTCGCGCTGACCGGCGCCCAGCAGCGGGTGCTGGGCGAGATTTCGCTCGATGTGGCCGCGCCGGTGCCAATGCTGCGGCTGGTGCAGGGCGATGTCGGATCCGGGAAGACCGTCGTGGCCGCCGCGGCGGCACTGGCTGCCGTGGCCGCCGGCCGCCAGGCTGCCGTCATGGCGCCCACGGAACTGCTCGCCGAGCAGCATTTCCGCAACTTCGACAGCTGGCTTGCGCCCCTGGACGTGCCCGTGGTGTGGCTGAGCGGCTCGGTGAAGGGCCGGCGGCGTGCCGAGGCCGAACAGCAGCTGGCGGGCGACACGCCTCTGGTCGCCATCGGTACCCATGCCCTGTTCCAGGACGACATCCGCTTCGGGGCGCTGGCGCTGGTCATCGTCGACGAGCAGCACCGCTTCGGGGTGCACCAGCGCCTCGCCCTGCGCGAAAAGGGCCGCGGCACCGGTGACCACGCACCCCATCAGCTGATCATGACGGCCACGCCGATTCCGCGCACGCTGGCCATGACCGCCTATGCCGACCTCGACACCTCGGTCATCGACGAACTGCCCCCCGGACGCCAGCCCGTCACCACGGTGGTACTGCCCGACACGCGCCGCGAGGAGATTGTCGCGCGTGTCCGCGAGGCCTGCGCCAGCGGCCGGCAGGCATACTGGGTCTGTCCGCTGATCGACGAATCCGACACCCTGGAGGCGCAGGCTGCAGCAGAGCTGCATGCCAGCCTCTCGGAGGTACTCCAGGGTCTCGGCGTCGGCCTGGTGCACGGGCGGCTGCGGCCGGCCGAGAAAGAGGCGGTGATGCAACGCTTCAAGGCGGGCGACCTCGATGTGCTGGTCGCAACCACGGTCATCGAAGTGGGGGTCGACGTCCCGCGGGCCAGCCTGATGATCATCGAAAACGCCGAACGCATGGGCCTCTCGCAGCTGCACCAGCTGCGCGGCCGGGTGGGGCGCGGCAGCGCGGAGAGCGCCTGTGTGCTGCTCTACCGGGCACCGCTGTCGCAGCTCGCCCGCAGACGTCTGGCGGTCATGCGCGAGACCAGCGACGGCTTCGAGATCGCCCGCCAGGACCTCGAGCTGCGTGGCCCGGGCGAGCTGCTGGGGACCCGCCAGACCGGGCTGGCGCAGATGCGCATTGCCGACCTGTCCCGCGACGCCGACCTGCTGCCGCAGGTGCAGCAGGCGGCCATGCGGCTGGCCGGCGACCCCGCGCACCGCGACCGCCTCATCCGTCGCTGGATCGGTGAGGCGGCACGCTACGGTACGGTCTGAGCCATGTGCCCTTCGCGGCCGGGCGGCGGCAGTGGATTGGCGGCGACACGCGCCGAGTGGCTACAATCCCGGGCGAACCCCGCCACCCGCCCAGAGGCGCGATGACAGCCAGTCCCGCAGGAACGACGTCCATGCCCACCGGTGCCTGGCTGACCGCCGCTGCGCTGGAGGGGCGTGACATCGAGCCGCGACAGCGGGCGTGGCTGCAGTGGCCCGGTCTGCTGACCGCGGCGCTGCGCCGGGCCAGCGGTCCGGACTTCCGGCTCGAGCTGCTCGGACAGCGGCCGGTCATCCTCGAGGAGTTCGAGCGTCGGCGGCTGGGCATGCCGGACCGCGAGGCGCTCTGTCGCGAGATCGTCATGGGCGACGGTGACTGCGATTACGTCTGCGCACGCACACTGGTGCCGGGCAGCACGCTGGCCGCGCACCCCTGGCTGGGGGAACTGGGACGGGCCTCGCTCGGCGAGCGCCTCAGAGAGGTCGGCGAGCCCTCGCGCGATCCCTTCCGATTCCGGCCGATGCGGCCCGATGACCCGCTGCTGACCCGCCTGGCGCGCGCGCCGCAGGGGGAGATCTGGGCCCGTGACTCGGTCTTTCGGATCGACGGGCTGGCCCTGACGGTCCTCGAGGCGTTCCTGCCTGACATCACGCGCTGCCCGGCGCCTCGCGGAGAATGACACCCGCCCAACGCGCCGCCCTGGGCCGACAGCTGCTGGCCTACGCGCGGCTGCTGCGCCTGCACGCGCCTATCGGCATCTGGCTGCTGATGTGGCCGACGCTCTGGGCCTTGTGGCTCGCCGGCGAGGGCCGCCCCGACGCCCAGGTGTTCGTGGTGTTCGTGCTCGGGGTGATCCTGATGCGCTCGGCAGGCTGCGCCATCAACGACTTTGCCGACCGCCGCGTCGACCCCCATGTCAGGCGCACCCGCGCCCGGCCGCTGGCCTCGGGCGAGGTGTCGGCCACCGAGGCTCTGGTGCTGTTCGCCGGCCTCTCGCTGATCGCGCTCGGGCTGGTCCTGACGATGAACCGTCTGACCCAGGCGCTGGCCCTGGTGGGGGCGGTGCTGGCGATCGTCTATCCCTTCATGAAACGCTATATCGCCACACCCCAGGCCGTGCTCGGCATGGCCTTTGGCTGGAGCGTGCCAATGGCCTTCGCCGCCCAGACCGGGGGTGTGCCGCCGCTGGCCTGGCTGCTGTTCTGCGCCGTGCTGCTGTGGGCGGTGATCTACGACACCATGTATGCCATGGTGGATCGCGAGGATGACCTCACCCTGGGCGTGAAGTCCGCCGCGATCCTCTTCGGGGACGCCGACCGGACGATCCTCGCCGCCCTGCACGCCTCGCTGCTGTTCACGCTCTACCTGGTTGGCCAGCGCGCAGGGCTTGGCGGCTGGTATCTGGCGGGTCTGGCCGCCGCCGCGGCCTCCGCCGGCTGGCAGCTCTGGCTGATTCGCCGTCGTGAACCCGATGACTGCTTCCGGGCCTTCCTGAACAACCACGTCTATGGTGGCGCGGTGTTCGCGGGCATCCTGCTGCACCATACCTTCACACCGCCGGCCTGAGTCTCACCCTGA
>SKYU01000080.1 GCA_007127715.1 Gammaproteobacteria bacterium
AGGCGCGCCACCAGCCGATCCAGCCCGGCAGCGCGCGACGCCTTGACCAGCACGGTGGTGCCGGGTGCGAGCCCGGGAACGAGCATCGCCTCGGCCTCGTCGAGGTCGCCGGCCACGCAGGCGCCCGTGCCGAAGGCGGCGGCGGCGGCGGCGGCCAGCGGGCCGATGCACAGCAGGCCGTCCAGGCCAGCCTCGCGCGCGACCTGCCCCAGCTCGGCATGCAGGCGCTCGGCCTCGTCACCCAGCTCCCCCATGTCACCGAGCACCAGCCAGCGTCGGCCCGGAAGCCCGGAGAGCATCGCAATGGCCGCGCGGACCGAACCGGGGTTGGCGTTGTAGCTGTCGTCGAACACCACCGCGCCACCGCGACCGGCCAGCGGGCGCAGGCGTCCGGCGGGATTGCGGCTGGCAGCCAGACCGGCCGTCACCTCGGCCAGCCCCACCCCCGCCGCCACCGCGGCGGCAGCCGCGCCGAGGGCGTTGCGGACGTTGTGTTCGCCGGCCATCGGCAGCGCGACCTCGGTCTCGCCCAGTGGACAGATCAGCCGGAAACGTAGCGCGGGCGCTGCGGCGTCGCCGGCACTGCGGATGTCGCGCGCCGTGAACTCCGCTTCGGCATCGATACCGAAGCGGACGACCGGCCTGCGGGCACAGAATTCCAGCCACAGCGGCGCGTAGCGGTCGTCGGCGTTGACCACTGCGGTGGCATGCTCCGGCAGATCGCGGAACAGCTCGCCCTTCGCCCGTGCGACACCATCAAGCGAACCGAAGCCCTCGAGATGTGCCGGGCCGGCATTGGTCACCAGCCCGACAGTCGGCTGCACCAACGCGGTGAGCCGGGCGATTTCGCCGGCATGATTCGCGCCCATCTCCACCACCGCTGCGCGGTGCCGGCGCGCCAGGCGCAGCAGCGTGAGCGGTACGCCGATCTCGTTGTTGAGATTGCCGCGGGTGGCCATCACCGGCCCCCGCTCGGCCAGGATCGCGCGCAGCATTTCCTTGACGGTGGTCTTGCCGTTGGAACCTGTCAGACCGATCACCGGGCCGGAGAACCCGCGTCGCCAGTGCGCCGCCAGCCGCTGCAGGCCAGCCAGGGTGTCCGGCACCAGCACCTGCGCAAGGGGCACATCGAGCGCGCGGCCGACCATCGCGCCGGCGGCGCCTGCAGCCCTCGCCGCCTCGACGAAATCATGTCCATCGAAGCGCGGTCCGGTAAGGGCCACGAACAGATTGCCTCGCGCCAGGGTACGGGTATCGATCGATACGCCGTCGAACCCGCTGTCAGGACCGATCAACTCGCCGCCGGTGACCAGTGCCACTTCTTCGAGGGTGAGCGGCGTCATGAGCGTGCCTCCAGCAGCTCGCGCACCACCGCCGCATCGCTGAACGGCAGGCACGCGGTACCCACCTGCTGGGTCTGCTCATGACCCTTCCCGGCGACCAGCACCACGTCGTCGGCCGAGGCCTCGGTGAGGGCGGCCGCAATCGCCTCGCGTCGGTCGCGGATCACGTGCACACCCCGTCCGGCCCGCGGACCCATGCCCTGGCGTATGGCCTCGATGATTTCGCCGCCGTCCTCGCCCCGCGGGTTGTCGTCGGTGAGCATCACCTCGTCGGCCAGCCTCGCCGCGACCTCCCCCATCAGCGGACGCTTGGCCGGATCGCGCTCCCCACCGCAGCCGAACACGCAGAGGATGCGCGCGCGCGGCCGCTGCTCACGCAGCGCCTCGAGCGCGCGCTCCAGAGCATCGGGCGTATGCGCGAAATCGACCACCACCAGCGGCTGGTGACCCGCGCCGCCGAAAACCTGCATGCGACCGGGCGGGGGCAGGACACGGGCAAGACGCGCCGCCGCCCGATCCGCCGGCAGACCAAGCGCCACCAGAATCCCGAGAGACAGTGCGAGGTTGCCGGCGTTGAAGCGCCCCACCAGCGGGCTCTCGAGCACTCCGTGCTCACCGTCGAGCGACCAGGCGAGGGCCAGCCCACCGTTCGCCGCCGGCGCCGAACGGGCCACCAGCCGACGTCCGGCGCCACCGCCAAGACCGTTCAGCGTGACGGCGATCGACCCGACGCCTTCAGGAAGCCCGGCCAGCAGGCGCGCGCCCTGCGCGTCGTCGGCGTTGATCACGGCGCAGTCGAGTCCCGGCCAGGCGAACAGCCGCGCCTTGGCCGCAGCATAGGCCTCCAGGCTGCCGTGATAGTCGAGATGCTCGTGACTGAGGTTGGTGAATCCCGCCACCCGCAGGCGTACGCCATCGAGCCGCGACTGATCCAGCGCATGCGACGAGGCCTCCAGCGCGCCGTAGCGACAGCCTGCCGCGCGGGCCGCATCCAGCCAGCGGTGCAGCGTAATCACATCCGGCGTGGTCAGGCGGGTCGACGCCAGCGCGCTGGTGCGGCCATGGCCGAGCGTCCCCACGTAGCCGCAGGGCTTTCCGTCGGCCTCCAGGGCGCTGGCCACCAGCCAGGCGACGGTGGTCTTGCCGTTGGTGCCGGTCACGGCGGCCAGCGACAGGGTGGCCGAGGGCTGGCCGAAAAAACGGTCGGCCACCGCCCCCAGCCGTGCCCGAAGCAGCGGCGCCCGCAGGCCAGCGACGCCAGGGGGCAGCGTGGGTGCATTGACGCCCTCCGCCGGCTCCCAGGCGACGGCGGCGGCCCCGCGAGCCAACGCCTCGTCGAGAAACTCGAGCCCATGCCGGCGCCCCCCGGCCAGCGCCACGAACAGGCTGCCCGGCTGCACCTCCCCGCTGTGCAGGGTGAGGTCGCTGATCTGCACGCGGGAAAGGCTGGCTGGAGCGTCGCTGAACAGTGCACCGAGCGCCATGCCGGGACCGGAGTGGATGGCGCTCATCATGGCCCCACCCCGGCGCGGATGATGCGTGGATCCTGACCGGCCGGGCGCTGGTCTGGCGGCACGGCCAGCAGGCGCAGCGCATCGGAGACGATCTGGCCGAACACCGGCGCCGCCACCTCGCCGCCGTAGAAGCCGCCTGTCCGGGGCTCGTCGATGACCACCGCCACCGCCAGCCGCGGATTGCTGGCCGGCGCCAGCCCCGCGAACAGCGACAGATGCCGTGTCTCCGAATACCCGCCGGCCACGGCCTTGCGTGCCGTCCCGGTCTTGCCGGCAACGCTGTAACCCGCCACGGCCGCCCGCATGCCTGTTCCGGCGGGGGTGACCACCGCCTCCATCATCTGCATGACCGCGGCGGCCGTCTCGGCGCTCAGCACCCGTTCACCCGCCGGCGTGTCCTCCAGCGCGACCAGCGACACCCCGCGCGCCACGCCGCCGGCGCCGATGATGGCGTAGGCCTGTGCGAGCTGCAGCGTGGTCATCGACAGCCCGTAGCCGAAGGCCATGGTGGCCTGGCCGATCGGCCGCCACAGACTGTGGTGATGCAGCAGCCCCGCCGATTCTCCGGGGAAGCCGGAGGTGGTCGGCCGGCCCAGGCCGAAGCGGTCGAGCACCTGCCACATCTCCAGCGGCTCGAGGTCCATCGCCACGCGAACCGCGCCGACGTTGCTGGACTGGGCCATCAGCGTGGTCAGGTCGATCCGTCCGAGATTGCGCCGGTCCTCGATACGCCGACTGCCGACCTGGGTGAACCCGGGCGCGGTGTCGACCCAGGCATCGGCACGGTAACGCCCCGACTCCAGCGCGGCTGCGACGATCAGGGGCTTGAACGCCGAGCCCGGCTCGAAGATGTCGGTGGCCGCGCGGTTGCGGTAGCGATCGACCGCGAACTGCGAGCGGTCGTTGGGGTTGTAGGCCGGCTGATTGACGATCGCCAGCACCTCGCCGGTGCGCACATCAAGCACCACAGCGGAGCCGGAGATCGCGTCGTGACGGGCCACGGCGGCCTTGAGTTCCCGGTAGGCGAGATACTGCAGGCGCAGGTCGATGCTGGTGCGCAGCGTCCGGCCTGGCCGCGCCGGGCGGACACTCTCGACATTCTCGATGACCCGCCCGAAGCGGTCGCGCAGCACGCGCTTGACTCCGGGCTCGCCCCGCAGCCAGGGATCAAAGGCGAGCTCAAGGCCTTCCTGGCCGCGGTCGTCGATATCGGTGAAGCCGAGCAGATGACCACTGACCTCCCCCGCGGGGTAGTAGCGTCGGTACTCGCGCTGCAGATGCACGCCGGGGACCTGCAGGGCCATCACCCGTGCCGCCTGGTCCGGGCGCATGTGCCGCCGCAGGTACAGGAACTCGCGCTGGGTGTTGCTGGTGAGATGCCGGGCCAGCCACTGCGGATCGCGCTCGATCGCCCTCGCCAGCTCCGGCAGACGCTCGATGGCCACCGTGAGCTCGCGCGGGTTCGCCCAGACGCTGTCGACCGGGGTACTGACGGCCAGCGGTTCGCCGTGACGATCGACGATAGGGCCGCGATGGGCCGAAATCTCCGCGCGGCGGATGTGGCGCGCATTGCCCTCTGCGGTCAGGAAGGCGTTGTCGATGACCTGGAGCTCGACCGCGCGCACGCACAACACCACCGCGACGATGACAAAACAGCCGAGCACGAACAGACTGCGTGCGCGGAAACGCTGTGCATCGATCGTGGGACGGCGACGACGGGCCATCTTCAGGGCTCCCCGGCGACGATCATGATGTCTTCCGGCCGCGGCGGACGCATCATCAGTTCACGGCGCACCATCGCCTCGATCCGCCCGTGCGTCGCCAGCGCGCCCTGCTCGATCTGCAGCCGCCCCCAGTCGACCTGCAGCCGGTCGCGCTCGGCCTCCAGACGCTGCAGCTCGATGAACAGCTGCCGAGCATCGTGCCGCGCGGTGACGCCCGCGAGGGCCGAGACCACCACGGCCGTGAACAGCAGCACGAGCACGGCCAGGTCGAACAGCAGCCCTCCGAGACGCATGGTCACAACCGCTCCGCCGCACGCAGCACGGCACTTCTCGCCCGAGGGTTGCGCGCCAGCTCCGCCTCGTCGGCACGCACGGCCCGGCCGAGCAGGCGGAGCGTGGGACGTGCATGCGCCGGCATCTGCGGCAGACCGGCATAGACCGGGTCCGGCCGACTACGCCCCCGCAGGAATCGCTTCACCCGGCGGTCTTCCAGCGAATGGAAACTGATGACGCACAGCCGCCCGCCCTGCACCAGCAGGTCGGCGGCCTGGGTGAGCGCCGTCTCGAGCACCTCGAGTTCCCGATTGATGAAAATGCGGATGGCCTGGAAGCTCCGCGTGGCCGGGTGCTTTCGCTCGCGATGACCGGGAAGGGCCGAGGCGACGAGGCTGGCCAGTCGGCCGGTGGTCTCGATCGGCGCTTCGGCCCGGGCTTCGACCAGGCGGCGGGCGATCCGCCGCGCATGGCGTTCCTCGCCATAGTCGCGCAGCACCCCGGCAATCTCGGCTGCCGGAGCCGTGGCCAGCCAGTCGGCGGCACTTTTCCCGGTCTGCGGATTCATGCGCATGTCCAGCGGTCCATCTGCCTGAAAGCTGAAACCCCGCGCCGGATCGTCGAGCTGGGGCGAGGACACCCCGAGATCCAGCAGCACGCCATCCACCCCCGCCTCACCCAGCGCCTCCCCGGCCAGTCGCGCGAGGTCGGCAAAATTGCCCTGGCGGACCACGACCCGTGCATCGGCACCCAGCCGGGCCCGGGCGTCCGCCACCGCCGCGGGATCCTGATCGATCACCAGCAGCCGCCCCCCTTCGCCGAGCTGCGCGAGCAGCGCCGCGGCATGGCCGCCGCGCCCGTAGGTGGCATCGATGTAACGCCCGCCGGCGCGCGGCGAGAGCGCCTGAAGAACCTCTTCAAGCAGAACCGGGACATGCATCGTCATGGCCCGGCTCAGAGCGACAGGTGCTCGAGTTCGGCCGGCAGGTCGGGCCTGTCGTCATCCTCAGCGGCCAGCCACTCGTCGCGACGCGCGTTCCAGCGCTCCTCGTCCCACAGCTCGAACTTGTTGCCCTGCCCGATCAGCATGGCCTGGCGGTCCAGCCCGGCGAACTCGCGCAGCTCGCGCGGCAGCAGCACGCGGCCATTGCCGTCCACGTCCACCTCGGCGGCATACCCGACCATCAGGCGCTGCAGCCGCCGGGCCTGCTTGTTCAGGCTCGGCAGGCGCACGAGCTTGCGCTCGATCTCCTCCCAGTCCGGCAGCGGGTACATGAGCAGGCAGTAATCACGGTCGACCGTGACGACCAGCTGGCCGTCACAGCGGTTCTGGATGCGCTCGCGATAGCGCGTGGGCACGGCAAGCCGGCCCTTGGCATCCAGCGTGACTTTGGTGGCTCCCCTGAACATGCGCGCATCCGGGCGTGGCGAACCCTGTTTTCCCACTTTTCACCACTTCTTGACACTATAGGGAGCGCGCGCACCCGGTGTCAACCGCGGACAGCGGTTATTTTTTGTTTTTCGACAAACACTTAGAGTGATCCGCTGAGGCCGTCGCGAAAGGACTGCGGAGCGGCTGGCTACGACGATTAAACAGCGAGTTACAGTGGATTTCTAGAATGGATTGGAGCTTCAGGGCGGGCGTGGTCGCGACGGGATCCGTCAACACCGCCGGGTGGCCGGGGACCAGATCGGCCCGGGCCGCCGGATGTCAGGTGGGGAGCCGGCCTGTAAGCCGGGTTCTGTCGTGGACAGCCATTCATCTGGGACCCGTGTCACCACGGGCCTCGAGCGACCTACCCGGGAGCACGCAGGGCCGGCGTTGCGGCGCGAACGCCGCGGCTCCCCTATTTGGTCTTGCTCCGGGTGGGGTTTGCCCTGCCACGGCTGTTACCAGCCGCGCGGTGCGCTCTTACCGCACCATTTCACCCTTACCGTCGCGGACGACGGCGGTATATTTTCTGTGGCACTTTCCGTGGGCTCGCGCCCCCCAGGCGTTACCTGGCACCCTGCCCCAGGAGCCCGGACTTTCCTCCCCGCGGTGACCCGCGGCGCGGCTGTCCGGCCGACTCCCCACGAGGAAGCTTACTCCTCGACGGTCTCCGGGTCATCTCCGGGCGCGCCCTGCAACCAGCGGCGCAGGCGATTGGGGCGTTCGCCGGTGATGGCCGCGGCGAGCTTCACGGCGTCGCGCGGTGGCAGCTGCGCGGCCACCAGGGCAAGCACGCGCCGGGCCTCATACGCCTCCGCGGCAGCCGGCGCGGCCCCGGCCACCACCAGGACGCATTCCCCCCTGGCCGGCACCTCGCCCGCCGCCACCGATGCCGCAAGCTCGCCGAGCACGCCGTGGCGGACCTGTTCGTGCAGCTTGGTCAGTTCGCGCGCAAGCGTCACCTCCCGCTGCGCTCCGAGGCAGCTCGCCATATCCGCCAGCGTCTCGGCGAGCCGGTGAATGGCCTCATAGACCACCAGCGTCCGGGTTTCTGCCGCCAGGGCCTCCAGGCGGGCTCGGCGGGCCGCCTGACGCGCAGGCAGAAATCCCTCGAAGACGAACCGGTCGGTCGGCAGCCCGGCCACAGACAGGGCCGCGACCGCCGCGCAGGCGCCTGGCACCGGGGAGACCCGGTGACCGGCCTGCAGCGCCGCGCGCACCAGCAGGTAGCCCGGATCGGAAATCAGCGGCGTACCCGCATCACTGACCAGCGCGATCGACTGACCCGTCTCCAGCCGCGCAAGCAGGGGCCCGAGCCGGGCCGTTTCGTTGTGTTCATGCAGGGAAATCAGCGGGACTGACAGGCCCAGCCGTGATAGTAATTGCCCTGTGCGGCGGGTATCCTCGGCCGCGACCGCGTCGACCGCCGCCAGTGTGTCGCGCGCCCGCGCACCAAGATCGCCAAGGTTGCCGATCGGTGTGGCGACAACGAACAGAACTCCCGTGGATCCGGTCAAACGGACTCTCCTGCTGCCATGGAGTCGTCGAGTCTGCCAGCGAACGCGCGGTCCCGCAGCAGGCGGCTTTTCCGGAGGACAAGGCATGACCCTGGCACTGGCACTTTCAAGACGGCTCGCCGCCCTGGCCGCACTGACCACCGTTCTTCTGGCCGGCTGCGCCGACCTGCCGCTCTCGCGCGACCCTGCCGCGTTCCAGGCGGCGGAGCAGCGGGCGGGTCTGCTCGCCGGGGAGGGCCGGTATCTCGAGGCGGCACGCGAGTACGCGCGGCTTGCGGCGGACGGGCTGCCGGAGCAACGGGTGCGCATGGCAGCGCTGGCGGCCGAGCAGTACCGGCTGGCCGATCGACCCGAAGATGCACGGCGTCTGCTGCCCCCGCGGGAGGCCGTCACCGGTCGCGACGCGCGCCTGGCGTGGGCGCCGGTGGCGGCCCGCCTCGCGCTGGAGGACGGACAGCCCGAGGGGGCGCTTGCGGCCCTGGCCATGCTGCCCGATGCCCTGCCATCGGACCTCGCACTGCAGACCCTGGCCCTCGAGGGCGAGGCGCGGTTCGCGCTCGGTGCCCCCCGCGAAGGCATTCTCGCCCTGCTGGCGCGCGAGCGCCTGCTGCCCGATGAGGCGGCGCGCCTGGCAAACCATCGGCTCATCTGGCGAGGCCTGCAGACGGCCCGCAGCTCGGTCTACGCGGCGGCCCGCGAAGGGGCCGACGATCCGGTGCTGGCAGGCTGGCTGGCGCTCGGGCCGGTCGCGGTCGATGCCACACGCAACCCCTTCGGCGTGGCGGCGGCCATGGCCGGCTGGCGGGAACGCCACCGCGAGCACCCGGCCGACGTGTTCGGGCTGGTGGACGAGGTCCTGGCGGGCTACCGCAGCCTGATGGCCTATCCGCAGCGGATCGCGCTGGTGCTGCCGCTGACCGGACGCCAGGCCGGCGTCGGACTGGCGGTGCGCGACGGCTTCATGGCCGCCTACTTCGAACACCGCGCCGAGGACCAGCCGCGCTCGGAGATCCGCCTGTACGACTCCGGCGGCCAGGCCGTAGGCGAACTCTATCGCGCGGCCGTCCAGGATGGTGCGGACTTCATCATCGGGCCCCTGCTGCGAGAGGAAGTGGAGGCGATCGTGCCACTGGCGGGACAGGTTCCCACACTGGCCCTGAACCGGCTCGCGGAACCGCAGCAGGCGCCTGCCGGCCTGTTCCAGTTCGCACTGGCACCGGAGGATGAAGCCGCGCAGGTGGCACGGTTTGCCAGCCGGCGCCACGGCGGGCGGGCCATCGCGCTGGTGCCGGACGACGACTGGGGCCGGCGTCTGCTGGCGAGTTTCAGCGACGCGCTGGAGGCCGCCGGCGGCCGGCTGCTGGAGCACGGCAGCTATCGACCCTGGGAGCAGGACCACTCGGCGGCGATCACCCGGGCCCTGCATATCGACCAGAGCGAAGAGCGCCGGCGGCGGCTGGCCTCGCTGGCCGGCACGCGGCTGGAATTCCAGCCGCGTCGACGCCAGGATGCGGATTTCCTTTTCCTGGCGGCACGGACCGAGCAGGCCCGGCTGATCCGTCCGCAGCTCAGGTTCTTCTTTGCCGGCGAGATGCCCACCTACTCGCCGTCCGCGGTATTCCAGCCGGGCGGGGGCAGCGATGCCGACCTCAACGGCATCGTCTTCCCTGATGCGCCGTGGCTGGTGGACCCGGACGAGGCGACGCTCGCACTGCGGCGGGACGTCGAGCGGTTCTGGCCGGGGCGCGGCGACCGGCTGGGCCGACTCTACGCCATGGGCTTCGATGCCTACCGGCTGGTGCCACTGCTGTTTGCCGGGGTGCCGGAACAGGGATTCGCGCCGATCGAGGGCATGAGCGGACGACTGGATGTCGGGCAGGACGGGGTGATCTCGCGCGAGCTGTCCTGGGCTCAGTTCCGCGGGGGGCAGCCTGTCCCGCTGGCCCCCCAGACCGATGCCGTAGAAACCCCGGAGACCCCGTTGGCGGGCCTGGCGCAGTGACCGGCGGCCAGCGCTGGGAGGACCACGCGCTGGCGCACCTGACCGCCGCGGGCCTGGTGCTGGAGCGCAGGAATCACCGCTGCCGGCTCGGTGAGATCGACCTGGTGATGCGGGAGGGCGAGACGCTGGTGGCTGTCGAGGTACGCTACCGGCGTGGCGCCAGTCACGGCGGTGCAGCCGCCTCGGTGACCCGCGCCAAACAGCGCCGGCTGGCGCTGGCGATGCGCCACTACCTGATGGGCTGGCGCGGCCCGTTGCCGCCGGTGCGTTTCGACGTGGTGGCGCTCAGCGGCCCCGCCGAGCGCCCGAGCGTGGAGTGGCTGCGCGCGGCCTTCGATGCGCCGGGCAGCGGTTGATCGGGCGTACGGTATTCCGGGTTGGCAGTCCCTGGATTATTTCACGACCTTGAGGTGGGCGCGGCGCTCTTCTCCGCCCTCGGGGCTCGAGGGTGGCCCCTCATCGTTGCCTCCGGCGGGACCGCCCGGCCCGTCCGGCGCAGGTGGGCCGTCGCCACCGCCGTCTTCCTCGGTGAACAGCATGCCCTGTCCGGTCTCGCGCGCGTAGATGCCGAGGACTGCCGCCATCGGCACGTGGACGTGCTGGGGCTGCCCGCCGAAGCGTGCGTTGAAGGATACCGACTCGTTCCCCATGGCCAGGCCATGGGTCGCCGTCAGGCTGACATTGAGCACGATCTTGCCCTCTGAGACGAATTGCCGGGGCACGTCCACCCCTGGCTGAGCGGCATCGACCACGACATGCGGTGTGAGCGCGTTGTCGGTCATCCACTCGTGCATGGCGCGCAGCAGGTAGGGCCGTCGGGGAGTCATCGTCCGGGACACGGCCGTGCGGCTAGAGCCTGAGCTCCTGTTCCTGCTCCGTCAGACTGTGCTGGAATGACGGGCGCGAAAACACCCGGTCCATGTACCGGTGGATCGGCTTGACCTTGGGTGGCAGCTCGATGCCATACGCCGGCAGACGCCACAGGATCGGAGCGATGCTGCAGTCCACCAGCGAGAACTCGTCGCTGAGAAAGAACGGCTTGGCAGCGAAGATCTCGGCGCTCGACACGATACTCTCGGTGAGGATCTTGCGTGCGCGCCCCGCCTTGCGGCCGTCGCTGGCCTGTTCGATCTCCTCGGCCAGGCCGTACCAGTCCTTTTCGATCCGGAACAGGGCCAGCCGGAACTGCGCACGGGTCACCGGATCGACGGGCATCAATGGCGGGTGGGGAAACCGCTCGTCGAGGTACTCGATGATGACCCGCGAGTCATAGAGCACGAGCTCACGATCGACCAGGGTCGGCACCGTGTTGTAGGGATTGAGATCGAGAAGGTCTTCGGGGAGATGGTCGGCATCGACATAGACGATGTCCATGCCGACGCTTTTCTCGCGGAGCACGAGCCGCGTGCGGTGACTCCACGGACAGATGGGGCTCGAGTACAGCGTCATGTCGAAACTGCCGCGGCCGGCGACGGCCCTGGGCTTGCCGCCGGCCGCGCCGTGCTCACTTGACGTTCCGCCAGACTTCGCGCTTGAACAGCCACGAAAGGACCAGGAACACCAGCAGGAACGCGATCACCATCACGCCGATGCGCTGGCGCTCGACCTGGATAGGCTCGCCCACATAGTCGAGGAAGTTGACGATGTCACGTACCGCGCCGTCGAACTGCTCCGGTGTCATGCTGCCTTCCCGGAAGCGCTCGAAACCCGTCCAGTCGCCGTTCTCGTCGTACACGGCGCGCTGCAGCCCCTGAAGCTCCCACAGCACGTTGGGCATGCTGGTCATCTCCAGCACCTTGTTGTTGCTGTTGCCGTTCTCGTCGACGTAGAACGTCCGCAGGAAGGTGTAGAGATAGTCCGTGCCCCGAGACCGGGAGATCAGCGACAGGTCCGGCGGCACCTTGCCGAACCACACCTCTGAGTCGGCAGCCGGCATGGCGATCTGCATGGTGTCGTGGATGGACTCACCGGTGAACATGAGATTCGTCATCACCTGTTCTTCGGTGAGCTGCAGATCCTGCGCAATCCGGTTCCAGCGCATGAACTGTGCCGAGTGACAGCCCAGACAGAAGTTCATGTACAGGCGCGCACCCCGCTGCAGGGACGCGACGTTACGCACGTCGTTGTTGGCCCGGTCCAGCGGAATGGACGGCCCGGCAGCAAGGCTGACCGCAGGCGTCAGCATCACCGCCGCCACCACGAAAGCCAGGAGTTTGCGGGTCTGATCAAGCATGGTACACCACCCTCTCCGGCACGGGTTTCGTCTTCTCCATGCGTGTGTAGATCGGCATGAACAGGAAGAACGCGAAGTAGATGATCGTGAAGATCTGCGTCAGTATCAGGTAGAAACCGGTGGCCGGCATCAGGCCCAGCCAGCCCAGCACCACGAAGCTCACCACGAACAGCGCGAGTGCGAGCTTGTACTGCCAGCCGCGGTAGCGGATGGACTTGACCTTACAGCGGTCGAGCCAGGGCAGGAAGAACAGCACCATCACCGCCGCACCCATCAGGATGACGCCACCGAGCTTGTCCGGCACCGCACGCAGGATCGCGTAGAAGGGCGTGAAGTACCACACCGGGTGGATGGCCTCTGGAGTGACCAGGGGGTCGGCAGGTTCGAAGTTGGCCGTCTCGAGGAAATATCCGCCCGCAGTCGGCGCAAAGAACACCACCAGCGAGAACAGGATCAGGAAGATCGTGATGTACACGACGTCTTTGTAGGTGTGGTAGGGATGGAAGGCCACACCGTCCAACGGCACGCCGTTGGCGTCCTTCTTCTCCTTGATCTCCACCCCGTCCGGGTTGGAGGAACCGACTTCGTGCAGCGCAATGATGTGCAGCGCGACCAGGAACACCAGCACCAGCGGCAGGGCGATGACATGCAGCGCGAAGAAGCGGTTCAACGTGATGTCGGAGATGTAGAAGTCACCCCGGATCCACGTGACCAGCGGTTCGCCGATCACCGGCAGCGCACCGAACAGCGAAATGATCACCTGCGCGCCCCAGTAGGACATCTGACCCCAGGGCAGCATGTAGCCGAAGAAGGCCTCGGCCATCAGCGCCAGGTAGATGAGCATGCCGAGTATCCACACCAGTTCGCGCGGCT
Source organism: Gammaproteobacteria bacterium (assembly GCA_007127715.1). Classification (GTDB taxonomy): domain Bacteria; phylum Pseudomonadota; class Gammaproteobacteria; order Steroidobacterales; family PWYM01; genus PWYM01. Next base: position 12,912 of record SKYU01000080.1, read on the forward strand.
TCTTGTACGACCCGTACAGCAGCGCCCGGAACATGTGGAGATAGACGACGATGAAGAATGCCGACGCCCCGGTGGAATGGATGTAGCGGATCAGCCACCCATATTCGACGTCGCGCATGATGTACTCGACCGAAGCGAATGCCTCCGTGGCCGAGGGCTTGTAGGCCATCGTCAGGAAGATGCCCGAGACGATCATGATGACCAGCACGAACATCGACAGGACGCCGAAGCCGTACCAGAAGTTCAGGTTCTTGCTCGCGTAGTACTCGGTGACATGCTCGGCGAGCATTTTCTGCAGCGGAAAGCGCGCGTTGATCCATTCGTTCAGGCGGCCGGCCGCCCCGAGCTTCCTTGACACCTCGGGCTGTGTAGCACTCATGATCAGACCTCCGTATCCAATCCGACTACAATGGTGTTGTCATCCGCAAACATATACGGCGGAACGACGAGATTGGTTGGGGCAGGCACGCCCGAGTAGACACGCGCGGCCAGATCGAACAGTGAACCGTGGCAGGCGCAGAAGAACCCGCCGCGCCAGTCCGGCCCAAGATCGGCCGGGGCAACATCGAACCGCTGCATCGGTGCGCAACCCAGGTGTGTGCAGCTGCCGACGACCACGAGGTACTCCTCACGCACCGAGCGGTGCGGGTTGCGCGCGTAGTCCGGCTGGTCCGACTGGCGCGATTCCGGATCCCGCAGGCGATTGACCACCTCGGGCATGCTCAGGGTCTCGAGCATCTCGGGCGAGCGGCGCAACACCCACACGGGCGTCCCGCGCCATTCGACGTTCAGCATGCCGCCCACTTCCAGACGGCTCACGTCGATCTCCACCGGGGCACCGAGCGCCATGGCACGGGCGCTGGGACGCCAGGAGGCAAGGAAGGGATAGGCCACGGCACCCACGCCCACCAGACCCATCACACCGGTTGCGACACCCAGGAAATGGCGCCGCCTGTTGTCAGTCTCGTCAGTCATCTGGCACTCCATGTCGCCGCCCGGGTGCGGAACACGCCTGTTCCGAATCGTCATGGCCCGGCCGACCATGCGCGAAAGCCTCACTCCAGTTGCACGGCCCGCGGCAACTGTCCCTGCCCCCGATCCTCTGGCATTGCGTGCTGACACGCCCTGCCCGACGGTCAAGCGGAGCCACCCCATCCCTGGAGCACCCACCCGCAACAACCCACGCGAACGCAGGGCGACGCGTGGCATCGGGAGCTCGTGATTATACACAGCCACGAAAAGCGGTGGCCAGCACCGCGGGGCGCTACACTGCACGCCGTGAAACGATTCCTCAGACTGCTCGCCTGGACCGCCCGGGCCGTGATCGCCGGGCTGGCGGTGGCGTTCGTGGCGGTCCTGCTGCGCCCGGAGCTGCTGCAGCCCCAGGCCCCGCCTGCGGCGGAGGGCTGGACGGAGGCGGTCGCCCGCGGCGCGCCGGCCATCGTCAGCATCTACACCGTCGGCCATGACGCGCTGGCCTGGCCGGGCAGTCCCGGACTGGGCTCGGGGGTGATCCTCAACCGCGAGGGTCATGTCGCGACCAACTGGCACGTCATCGAGGGGACAGGCGATATCCGGGTCCGTCTGGCCGACGGGCGCGAGGCGGTCCCACGGCTGCTCGGTGCCGACCCCGAGACCGAACTGGCCCTGCTTGCCATCGACCTGCCGAATCTCCCGGTGATCCCACTCGGACGCTCCGCCGGCCTCCGGCCAGGCCAGGTCGTGCTGGCCGTGGGCAACCCTTTCGGCCTGTCGCAGACCGTCACCCAGGGGATCGTCAGCGCGCTTGGCCGGGGCGCGCTCGGGGTGACCACCTTCGAGGACTTCATCCAGACCGACGCGGCGATCAACGTGGGCAACTCCGGCGGCGCGCTCCTGGACACCCGCGGACGCCTGGTGGGCATCAACACGGCTGCCGTGGGGCCGGCAGCACCGGGCGCGCTGGCCGAGGGCATCGGCTTTGCGATCCCGGTGGATCTGGTGATGGAAGTGACCGGCCAGCTGGCGCGCCACGGGCGCGTGATCCGCGGCTGGCTGGGGGTGGAACCGGTGGAACTGACCGGCTCGCGCGCCGCCTTGCTGGGCCTGGCGCCCGGGACCGCGGGCGTCGAACTGGTCGGTGTCGCGCCCGGCAGTCCGGCCGAGGAAGCCGGCCTGCGCCCGGGCGACATCCTGCTCGCGCTGGACGGTCGGCCGGTGAGCGACAGCCGCGCGGCGCTGGCCCAGGTCGCCGCCGGGAGCCCGGGCGACCGGGTGCGCCTGGAGGTGGTGCGACAGGGCGAGCGCTTCGTGCTCGAGGGGCGTCTCGGAGAGCGCCCGGGCGGAGCGATTCCCGGAGCCGGGCCCTGACCCGGACTCCGGACGCAGCACCGGGCCACGTGAAACGGCGCCCGGTGCGGGCGGGGCGCAGCCTGCCGAGTCAGACCTGGATACGCCGGATGCTTGCGCCGAGGCGGCGCAGCTTCTCCTCGATACACTCGTAGCCGCGATCGATGTGGTAGATGCGCTCGACACGGGTGGTGCCGCGGGCGACCAGCGCCGCCAGAACCAGCGAGGCGCTGGCCCGCAGATCGGTGGCCATCACCGGTGCGCCCTTGAGCGCCGGCACGCCACGACTGAAGGCGGTATGGCCCTGGATGCGGAAATCCGCGCCCATGCGCTGCATCTCCAGGACGTGCTGGAAGCGGTTCTCGAAAATGGTCTCGGTGATGGCACCCGAGCCGTCGGCGATGGCATTCAGTGCACAGAACTGCGCCTGCATGTCGGTCGGGAACGCGGGATAGGGGGCGGTGGTGAGGTCGACGGCACTCGGTCGCTGGCCTTCCATGTCGAGCTCGATCCAGTCCTCGCCACACTCGATCCGCGCACCGGCCTCCGTCAGTTTCGCGAGCACCGCATCGAGCGTGTCCGGCCGCGTCCCGCGCGCCCGGACGCGTCCGCCGGTGATCGCCCCGGCGACCAGGTAGGTGCCGGTCTCGATACGATCGGGCATCACGCGGTAGTCGGCCGCACCCAGACGCTCGACCCCCTGGATGTGGATGGTGTCCGTGCCGGCACCCTCGATATTCGCGCCCATGGCCACGAGGAAGCCGGCCAGGTCGGCCACCTCGGGCTCGCGGGCCGCATTCTCGATCACCGTCTCGCCCCGCGCGAGCACCGCCGCCATCATGAGATTCTCGGTGCCGGTCACCGACACCGTGTCGAGCACGATCCGCGCACCGCGCAGCTGGCTGCCGCGGGCGCGGATATAGCCGCCGTCGATCTCCACCTGCGCGCCCATGGCCTTCAGACCGGCGACATGGATGTTCACCGGCCGGGCGCCGATCGCACAGCCCCCGGGCAGCGACACGTCGGCGCGCCCGTAGCGCCCGAGCAGGGGGCCGAGCACCAGCACCGAGGCCCGCATGGTCTTCACCAGCTCGTAGGGGGCCGTGAAGTCATGCACGCCGGCAGCATCCACCTCCAGGCGCATGCCGTCGTGCATGGACACTTCAACGCCCATGCGGGCCAGCAGCGCAATGGTGGTGGTGACGTCGTTCAGGTGCGGAACGTTGCCAATGCTCACCGGCTCTTCGGCCAGCAGGGCCGCGGCCAGGATGGGCAGGGTGGCGTTCTTGGCCCCGGAGATCTGCACGTCGCCGTGCAGGGCGATACCGCCGGTGATCTCGAGCGCGTCCAAGGCCTCAGCCGGCCTCGTCGGGCGTCAGGGCCTTGAGCGAGAGCGCGTGGATCTCGCGGCCCATGGCCTCGCCCAGCGTCCGGTAGACCATCTGGTGGCGCTGGAGGCTGCGCTTGCCGGTAAACGACGGCGAGACCACCACGGCCTCGAAGTGGGTATTGTCATCCGAAAACACCTGAACCCGGGCGTCGGGCAGGCCGTGCTCGATCAGCTGCTGAATCTGCTGGGGCGTCATGCGGTTTCCAGGCCTCCTTGCATCGCTGGGGTCGGAGAGGCGGGCAAGTGTACCGCAGGCGGCCGAGCCGTCGCCTCTCCGGCACTGCTATGCTCGCGGCTGCCCGCCATCTCCCGGGAGACCACGTCCCTCCATGCTCACCCAGATCGCCCTGATCGCCGGGGGTCTCGCCCTGCTGCTCTGGGGCGCCGAGCGCTTCGTGGCCGGCGCCGCGGCCAGCGCCCGGCTGCTCGGCATGTCGCCGCTGCTGATCGGCTTGACCATCGTCGCCTTCGGCACCTCAGCCCCGGAGATCCTGGTCTCTGCCGCCGCAGCCCTGGACGGCAGTCCGGGCCTGGCCGTGGGCAATGCGGTGGGCTCGAACATCGCCAACATCGGCCTGGTGCTGGGCGTGGCCGCCCTGCTCGCACCGATGCGCGTGGAGAGCGGGCTGGTGCGCCGCGAGCTGCCGCTGCTGCTCGCGGCCAGTGGACTGTCCCTGGTCCTGGTGCTGGACGGTCACCTCGGGCGGCTGGACGGCACACTGCTGCTGGCCGGCCTGGTCGGCATGCTGGCGTGGTTCCTGCGTATCGCCCTGCGCGCGGGTGACGCGGCGCTGCCGGCGGGCACCGCCCCGACCGAAGCCGTCATGATGACGCCCGGCCGGGCGCTGACCTGGCTGCTGGTCGGGCTCATGGCGCTGCTGGTGGGCGCGCGTCTGGCCGTGACCGGTGCCCAGGCGCTGTCGTTGGCACTCGGCGTCGACGAGGTACTGGTCGGGGTGAGCGTACTGGCGGTCGGCACCAGCCTTCCGGAACTGGCGGTCACCGCGGTGGCCGCGCTGCGCCGGCAACATGACCTGGCCCTGGGCAACATTGTCGGTTCAAACCTGTTCAACCTATTCGCCGTACTCGGCACCACCGGGGTGATCGGTCCCGCGGCGCTGTCGTCGGGGATGCTCTCCCTGCATTTCCCGGTGATGCTGGGCTTCACCGTGGCGCTGTTCCTGATGGCCTACAATTGGCGTAGAGGCGGTGGAGGCCGGATCAACCGGCTCGAGGGCGGTGCCCTGCTGGCCGCCTTCCTGGTTTACCATGCGCTGCTGATGCTGGAACTGCGCTGATGCCCCTGACCGACGCTTTCGACCCCGACCGAGTCCAGGCCCTGGCCCGCGAGGTGCTGAGCACCGAGGCGCGTGCCATCGATGCCCTGGTCCAGCGCGTCGGTGCCCCCGTGGTGGAGGCCTGCCGCCTGTGTCTCGAGAGCCGCGGCCGGCTGGTCGTGCTCGGAATGGGCAAGTCCGGACACATCGGCGGCAAGATCGCGGCCACGCTGGCGAGCACCGGTACGCCCGCGTTCTTCGTCAACGCCGGCGAGGCCAGCCATGGCGACCTGGGCATGATCACCGGCGAGGACGTGGTGCTGATGGTCTCCAACTCGGGCGAAACACCGGAGATCATCGCCATCCTGCCCATGATCAAGCGTCTCGGGGTGGCCACCATCGGTCTGACGGGCCGGCCCGACTCGACACTGGCCCGCGCTGCGACCGTCAACCTCGACGTGAGCGTCGACCAGGAAGCCTGCCCGCTCAACCTGGCGCCGACCGCCAGCACCACGGCCACGCTGGCCATGGGCGATGCGCTGGCCGTCGCGTTGCTGACCTCCCGCGGCTTCACCGTCGAGGACTTCGCCCGCTCGCACCCGGGCGGCATGCTCGGCCGCCGGCTGCTGCTGACCGTCGGCGAGTTGATGCACACGGGTGACCAGGTGCCGCGCGTCGCCCCGGAGGCAACGGCCTCGGAGGGACTGCTGGAAATGACCCGGCGCGGACTGGGCATGACAGCCATCGTCGATGCCGACGGCACGGTGCTCGGCATCTTTACCGACGGCGACCTGCGTCGCGCCCTCGACCGCCGCATCGACGTGCACCAGGCACGGATGGGCGAGCTGATGACCACCGGCTGCCGCACCATCGGCCCGGAGGCGCTGGCTGCGGCGGCCGTGGAGGTCATGCAGACCCACAAGATCAACGCGCTGCTGGTGGTCGACGACGCCCACCGGCTGATCGGCGCCCTGAACGTGCACGACCTGATGCGTGCCGGGGTCATGTAGATGCTGCCCGGAGCCTCAGACATCCGGCTGGTCGCCTTCGACGTGGACGGCGTGTTCACGGACGGCCGGCTGCTGTTCGGCGACGACGGCGCCGAGTACAAGGTATTCCATGTCCGTGACGGCCACGGCGTCCGGCGCCTGGCGCGCGCGGGCATCACCCCCGCCGTGATCTCAGGCCGCGCCTCCGACGCGGTCACCCGGCGCATGCAGGAACTTGGCGTCGAGCACGTGTTCCAAGGCGTGTCCGACAAGGTGGCCGTGTTCGACGGCCTCCTCGCCGAACTGGGGCTCTCGCCCGCGCAGGCGGCATTTGTCGGTGACGACGAGCCGGACCTCGCGGTCATGGCCCGTGCGGGCCTTGCCATCGCGGTGGCCGATGCGCATGCCGTCGTGCGGGCCGCAGCCGACTGGACGACCTCGGCGCCGGGAGGCCTCGGGGCCGTACGCGAGGTCTGCGATCTGCTGGTGGCTGCCAGGGAGGGTGCACGGGAATGAGCGGGGTGCTGCTGCAGCCGAGAACCTGGCTGGTGGTGCTGGCGGTGGTCGCCATGGCCACATGGTGGGTCGTGCGTGACGGTGAACCGCGCGACCCGGTGCCGACCGCCACCGAAACCGCCCCCGCAGGGTTCTACATGCGCGGTGCGCGGCTGATCGGGCTTGGCGAGGACGGCGAGGTCCTCTACCGCCTGAGCGCCGCGTTCGGCACGCAGGCCGCGGAAGACGACCCCATCGCCCTCAGCGGGGTCACCATCGACTATGCCCCTGCGGCCGAGGTGCCCTGGCATATCGAGGGTGGCCAGGCGGAGGTGACGCCGGATCGCCTGCGCATCCGGCTGTTCGACGGCGTCGTCGCCACCAGTACGGGCAATGCCCACAGCCCTGCGGTGATCCGCAGTCCCAGCCTCGAGCTCGACACCGACACGCAGATCGCCTCCACCCGCGACGAGGTCCACGTCGAGACCCCGGAGGGCACACTGCAGGGCGTCGGCATGACCGCCTGGCTGCGCGAGGACAGACTGAAACTGGAATCCAGGGTTCATGGTACCTTCACGCCCTGAGCCGAGCGCCCTGCGGCGACCCGGCGCCATGCTGGTGCTCGCGGCGGCACTCGCGTTCTGGTCGGGTGGCGCGACGGCTCAGGTGGCCCTGGACCCCACCCTGCCGATTTCGCTGGATGCCGACACCTCCGATTTCGACCGCCGCCGGAATATCGTGGTGTTCACCGGGCTGCGTATCTCCCAGGGGCCGCTGCAGATCAGCTCGGATCGTGCGCAGGCCAGCCAGATCGACTTCGAGAACGCCGTGTGGGATTTCTCCGGCAACGTCCGCATCGACCTCGACGACTCGCGCCTGCTGGCCGACGAGGCGCGCCTGGCGTTCGTCGGCTACCGGCTGGATACGGCGCTGGCGATCGGCAGTCCGGCTGAATTCGAAGACCCGGGCACCGCATCGGGCAAGCTCGTGCGCGGCCGCGCCGGGCGCATCGAATACGACATCGGCCGCGGCATCCTCCGGCTCACCGATGGCGCATGGCTGGCCGAGGGACCGAACGAGATCACCGGGGCGACACTGGTGTACAACCTGGTCGAGGAGCGGGTGCTGGCGGAGGGCGACGGGGACCGGGTCCGAATCACCATCCAGCCGCCCGCACCGCGCGAGGCGCCCCCGCCAACCGACCCCCCGGCCCGCGAAGAGCCGACGCCATGAACGACGCCTCCGGCCCGAGCACCCTGGTCGCCGAAGATCTCGCCAAGCAGTATCGTCTGCGCAAGGTGGTCGACGGCATCTCCATGACCATCAACAGTGGCGAGGTGGTCGGTCTGCTGGGCCCGAACGGCGCGGGCAAGACCACGGCGTTCTACATGATCGTCGGCCTGGTGCCCTGTGATCGCGGCAGCATCCGGATCGACGGACGCGACGTCACCCGCCTGCCGATGCACAAGCGCGCGCGCCAGGGGCTGGGCTACCTGCCGCAGGAGGCCTCGGTGTTCCGCAAGCTCAGCGTCGCGCAGAACATCCGCGCCATCCTCCAGACCCGCGGCGATCTCGACCGTACCGGCCGGGAACGGGTGCTCGAGGAACTGCTGGAGGAGCTGCACATCGGGCATGTCCGCGACAGCCTCGGCATGAGCCTCTCTGGCGGTGAGCGTCGGCGGGTGGAGATCGCCCGCGCACTCGCGGCAGACCCGAGATTCGTCCTCCTCGACGAGCCCTTCGCCGGCGTGGACCCGATCTCCGTGCTCGACATCCAGCGCATCATCCGCCATCTGGCGGGCCGCGGCCTCGGCGTGCTGATCACCGACCATAACGTCCGCGAGACGCTGGGCATCTGTCAGCGCGCCTACATCCTCAATGCAGGCCGCCTCATCGCGGCGGGCACACCCGAGGAAATCCTGGCCAACCAGCAGGTGCGCGAAGTCTACCTTGGCGAGGATTTTCGTCTGTAGAATGGCCTGAAGACCCCGTCACAGGCCGCCAGTACGCGCTCAATGCTCAAGACCTCGCTGCAGCTCCGGCTGGGACAGCAGCTCACCATGACGCCGCAGCTGCAGCAGGCCATCCGACTGCTGCAGCTGCCCGTGATCGATCTCCAGGCGCAGATCCAGGAAGCGCTGGAGGCGAATGTCATGCTGGAGGCCGAGGACCCGACGGCACCGCACGACAGCCCATCCGGAGAAGATGGCGGACCGGCCGAGGCCGCGGCATCCGACACCCCGGACACCGAGCAGGAGTATCTGGACGTCGAAACCGGTGACTCGGCAGACTGGGCCGAGGACATCACGGCCGGACCGGCGGACAGCCCCCGCAGCCGCAGCGACGGCACCGAGCAGCTGGAATTCGCCGACCGCTCGGGAGAGAGCCTGCATGACCATCTGCGCTGGCAGGTGCAGATGGAAAATTTCGATCCGCGCTCGCGGGTCATTGCCGAGGCGATCATCGACTCCATCAACGAGGATGGCTACCTGGCCGCCTCGCTCGAGGAACTCCAGGCAACCCTGGCGCCCGAGATCATTGCCGACGAGGACGAGATCGAGGCGGTGCTGCACATGCTGCAGCGCCTGGATCCGGCCGGGATTGCAGCACGGACCCTGGCCGAGTGCGTGCTGCTGCAGCTCGCCCAGCTGGCACCCGACACGCCGGGCCTCGCGGCAGCACGGCGACTGGCTGCAGAGGGGCTGGATCTGCTCGCCGAACAGCAGCTGCCCGCCCTGCGGCGGCGTCTGCGGATCGACGAGGCCGAGCTCGGCGCCGCCATTGGCCTGGTCCGTGGCTGCCATCCGCGGCCCGGCGCGATCATCCAGCCTGCCGCACCCGATTACGTCGTGCCGGACGTGTTCGTCCGCAAGATCGACCGTCGCTGGATCGTCGAGCTCAACGCAGGCTCCTTTCCGAGGCTCAGCGTGAACCAGACCTACGCCGGTGCACTCGGACGCGGCAGCGGCAACGAGGTGCTGCGCGGGCAGTTGCAGGAGGCGCGCTGGCTGATCCGCAGCCTGGAGATCCGCAACGAAACGCTTCTCAAGGTCGCCAGCTGCATCGTCGAGCGCCAGCAGGGGTTCCTCGACCACGGCGACGAGCACATGAAACCCATGGTGCTGAAGGACGTCGCCGAAGCGGTCGGCATGCACGAATCGACCATCTCCCGCGTCACCATGAACAAGTACATGCACACGCCGCGCGGGATCATCGAATTCCGGCACTTTTTCTCCAGCCAGGTCGGTGGCGATGACGGCGATGCGCAGTCCTCCACGGCCGTGCGCGCGAAAATCCGCAAGCTGATCGGGCAGGAACCGCGGGGCAAGCCGCTCAGCGACAGCAAGCTGGCCGAGCTGCTGAGCGCCGACGGCGTGCAGGTGGCCCGACGCACGGTGGCCAAATACCGCGAAGCCATGAACATCCCCTCGTCGAGTGAACGCAAACGCATGAATATGCGATGATCGGGAAAAACCCGGGGCGGGCAGCGGCCCGCTCCAGTCCAACAGGAGTGGAACATGCAAATCAACATCACCGGGCACCATGTCGACCTCACCGATGCCCTGCGCGACTACGTCAACACCAAGTTCGAGCGGGTCGTCAGGCATTTCGACAACGTGACGGACATCCACTGCGTCCTCACGGTCGAGAAGCTGCGCCACAAGGCCGAGGCGACCCTGCTGGTGACCGGTGCGCGCATCCATGCCGACGCGGTCGAGGACGACATGTACGCCGCGATCGACGGGCTGGTCGACAAGCTCGACCGGCAGGTCAAGAAACACAAGGAAAAGCTGAACGACCATCACGCCCGCGACGCACAGAAGGCCCGCTACGGCGAGTGACCCGCTGAGCCGGGAACTCGGGAACGGCCTGCGGGCTCGAAACCGTCATGGATGTCCGTAACCTGCTGAGCCCGGAACGTATCGTGGCTGCGGCCAGCGCCCGCAGTCGCAAGCATGCGCTGGAGATGATTGGCGAGTTGCTTGCGCGCGCAAGCAACGGTCAACTCAGCGCCACCGAGGCCTTCGATGCCATGTTCGCGCGTGAGCGTCTCGGCTGTACCGGGCTGGGGAACGGCGTGGCCATGCCCCATGGCCGCGTGGACGGCCTCGACGGGCCCGTGGCCGCATTCATGCGGCTTTCCGACCCCGTGGAGTTCGACACCCCGGACGGCGCCCCTGTCGATCTGGTGTTTGCATTGCTGGTCCCGAGCGACCGGGAAGCCTGCCAGAGCGAGGAGCTTGCCGAGCTCTCCAGGCTGTTCGCCGACCGCGAATTTCGCCGCCTGCTGCGGGTCGCCGGCAGCGCCCGCGGGCTGCTGGAGCTGTTTCCCGGGCCGGAGGGGGCAGCGTCCGCCCCGCCCGGCTGACGGCATCCGCGGAGGCCTGTCATGCGCCTGATTATCGTCAGCGGGCTCTCGGGCTCCGGCAAGAGCGTAGCGCTCAACATGCTGGAAGACCTGGGCTTCTACTGTATCGACAACATCCCGGTAGCGCTGCTGCGCACCCTGGTGGAGCAGACGGTCGCCACCGGCGAGGCGACCTGGGAACGCACGGCGGTGGGCATCGACGCCCGCAGCCGGCCCGCCGATATCGCCGATCTTCCACGGCTGGTCGGCGAGCTGCGCGATGGCGGCGTCGCCTGTGAAGTGGTGTTTCTGCACGCCGACGATGACGTGCTGCTGAAGCGCTTCGGAGAAACCCACCGCAAGCATCCGCTGCTGGTCTCGGGGAGCTCCCTGCGCGAGGCGATCCAGCGCGAGGTGAGTCTGCTGGGTCCGGTGATCAACATCGCCGACCTGACGCTCGACACCACGCGCACCAGCGTCTACGACCTGCGCGAGGCGGTCCGCCGCCGGATCGCCGACCGTGAACTCGACGCACTGTCGCTGATGATCGAGTCGTTCGGTTACAAGCACGGCCTGCCCTCGGATGCCGACTTCGTGTTCGATGTACGCTGCCTGCCCAACCCCTACTGGGAACCCCAGCTGCGCGGGCTGGACGGCCGTGATCCCGAGGTGGCCGCCTTCCTCGAAACCCAGCCACAAACCCGTGAGTTGCTGGAAGACATCGTTGGCTTTCTCGAGAAATGGCTGCCGCGTTATGAAGACGTGAAGCGCACCTACATGACGATCGCGATCGGCTGCACAGGTGGCCAGCATCGATCGGTATTCATCACCGAGCGCGTCGCCGAGCGCCTCGGTGAGCGCTATGCGCACATCCTGACCCGTCATACCGAACTGCCCGGGCCGCCGGCCTGAGACCCGCTTCAGCCCGCGGCGCGGCTCTCCCCCGCGGCTGACGCACAGCGGGCCGGCGGACGAGAGACCGCTCTCTGGATTAGGTTATAATGTACCCGGCTTGAAACACCGAAGCGCAGGCTGCGGCCTGGCTCCAGGGACTCCGACCGACATGCTTCGCCCCCCCCGCACCCTGATCCCTGCGCTGGCCCTCGGCCTGTCCGCCGGCATGACCGCGCTCGCCGACGATGACCGGACGCTCGACGAGCTGATCGTCACCGGCAGTGCCTTTGGCGCACGCAGTGCCGACGAGCTGATCCAGCCGGTGAGTGTGCTGCACGGCGATGAGCTTGCGCGCCGACTGGCAGGCTCCATCGGCGAGATCCTCGACGGCCTCCCCGGCGTCGCCAACGCCGACTTCGGCCCAGGCGTCGGACGCC
>SKYU01000195.1 GCA_007127715.1 Gammaproteobacteria bacterium
CACCAGCGCAAGCGTCAGCGCGTTGCCCCACGCGGCTTCCAGCTGGCAGCGCCAGGGCAGCCCTTCGCCCGGTGCGTCGCGCCACGCACGGAACAGCAGGGCGACGGGAATCAGGGCGTAGCGGGCGAGGCGCGATTCCATGGCATCATTATGCGTCATGGCACCTGCCGCCGTTCCGGTGTTCTGCAGGTGATGGCCCCCCAGTGAGCAGGAGCACGAAACATGGCAGATTCGCACTACACCAGGCTCCTGTTTGCAGGCGGTGCCGCCCTGGCACTGCTGGCCCTGGCCGCCTGCGACCAGGCTGCTCCTCCCGAATCCACCCGTTCCGCAGCAGAGAGTGTAATGGACGATACGACCCTGCCTACTTCAGCCCCATCCGACTCGGCGTTGATCCAGCGCGCCCTGGGTTTCACGCCGCCCGAGATCGAAGCCCGGCCTGTCACGATCGAGCAGCTCGGGCGCACCCGCGTCGACAACTACGCCTGGCTGCGCGATGACAACTGGCAGCAGGTCATGCGCGATCCCTCGGTACTGCGCGCCGATATTCGCGCGATGCTCGAGGCCGAGAACGCCTACCACGACGAGGTCATGAGCCCGCTCAAGGCGCTGGAGGAGCGGCTGTTCCAGGAAATGCGCGGGCGCATTAAGGAAGACGACAGCTCGGTGCCGACGCGCGACCGGCAGTGGTTCTATTACTCCCGGTTCCGCGAGGGGGGGCAGTATCCGGTTTTCGCGCGTCGCCCCGCCGACGAGCAGGGCGAGATCTCCGGCGAGGAGATCATCCTGTTCGACGGTGATGCCGAGGCCGAGCCTTACGAGTACTTCCGCCTGGCCGCCTTCGAGCACAGCCCCGACCAGCGCCTGGTCGCCTGGGCGGTGGACACCAACGGCTCGGAGTACTACACCATCCGCATCCGCGACCTCAGCACCAACGAGGATATCGCCACGCTCACCGATGAGGGCTACGGCTCGCTGGTCTGGGCCAACGACTCGCGCACCCTCTACTGGGTGTGGCGCGACGAGAGCGCGCGGCCCAAGCGCGTCTATCGCCAGACGATCGATTCGGCGGAGCGGGAGTTGGTCTACGAAGAGGCCGACGACGGCTTCTTCATCAATGTCGACCGGACTGACGGCGACACCTGGGTGATGGTGTCCACCGGTGACCACACCACCAGCGAAATCCGGCTCTACGATGCCAACGACCCGGCCGCCGAGCCGCTGCTGGTGGCCGCGCGTGAGGAGGGTGTCGAGTACTCGCTGACCGAGACCGGCCAGGGCATGTTCATCCGCACCAACGCGGGTGACGCGGTCGACTTCAAGATCATGCGGGCGCCGGTGGACGATCCGCGCCGCGAGAACTGGGAGGCCTTCATCGAGCACCGCCCGGGCATCTACGTCACCGGGTTGATGGGCTTCGAGCATTGGCTGGTGCGCTCGGAGCGTGCCAACGCGCTGCCGCGGATCATCGTACGCAATGTCGACAGCGCCCAGGAATATGCCATCGCCTTCGAGGAGGAGGCCTATGCGCTCGGGATGAGCGGCGGTTTCGAGTTCGCCACCGACGAGATGCGTTTCACTTACGAAAGTCCCTCGACGCCACGCCAGACCTGGGACTTCGACATGGCCACGCGCGATCGCACGCTGCGCAAGGAGCAGGAGATCCCCTCCGGTCATGACCCCGAGGCCTACGTGGTCCGCCGCGTGAACATCACCGCCCGCGATGGCGCCGAAGTGCCCGTCACCCTGCTGCATCGGGCCGATGCGGTGCTCGACGGCTCGGCACCCCTGCTGCTCTACGGCTACGGGTCCTACGGCATCTCGATCCCCGCGACCTTCTCGATCAGCAACCTCTCGCTGGTCGATCGCGGCATGATCTACGCCATCGCCCACGTGCGCGGTGGCACGGACAAGGGTTACGGCTGGTACCTCGACGGCAAGCTCGACCGCAAGACCAACACCTTCAACGATTTCGTCGATGCCGGGCGCGCCCTGATCGAGGCCGGCTACACCAGCGAGGGTCGGATCGTGTCCTTCGGCGGCTCGGCGGGCGGCCTGCTGGTGGGCGCTGCGATGAACCAGGCGCCAGAGCTGTTCGCGGGCGTGATCGGCGCGGTGCCCTTCGTGGACGTGCTGAACACCATCTCGGATGCCTCCCTGCCGCTCACCCCGCCGGAGTGGAACGAGTGGGGCAACCCCATCACCGACGAGGCGGCCTACGACCACATGCTCTCCTACAGCCCCTACGACCAGGTCAGCGCCCAGGCCTATCCGCACCTGCTGGCCACGGCCGGGCTGACCGACCCCCGGGTGACCTACTGGGAACCTGCGAAGTGGGTGGCGCGGGTGCGCGAGCTGCGTACGGATGACGGTCTCACCCTGCTGCGCACCAACATGGGCGCGGGCCATGGCGGCGCGTCCGGGCGCTTCGACTCGCTGCGCGAGCGCGCGCAGGACTACACCTTTGCGCTGCTCGTCGCCGGGCTGGCTGATCTCGAAACGAACCTCGAATAACCACGTGTACCGGCTCGCGCGCGATCTCACTGTAAGTCTCATCCAGGCACCGACGCACTGGCACGATCCGCAGGCGAACATGGCGATGTTCGCGCAGCGGATCGACGCGGTGACCCGTGGCGCCGCAGAGCGACGGCATCCGCCTCCAGATCTGATCGTACTACCCGAGACCCTGCTGAGCGGGTTTACCCGCGACGCCGGCGCCCAGGCGGAGACCATGGAGGGTTCCGGTGTCGCCTGGATGCGCGAGATCGCCCAGCGCGCCGATTCGGCAGTCACGGGCAGCCTGATCATTGCCGAGCAGGGCGCCATCTACAACCGCCTCATCTGGGCGACGCCTGATGGCGGCCTGCAGTGGTATGACAAGCGTCACCTGTTTCGTATGGCGGGTGAGCACAAGCGCTACGCCGCTGGCCAGCCGCGCCTCACCGTCGAATGGCGCGAGTGGCGGATCTGCCCGCTGGTCTGTTACGACCTGCGCTTTCCCGTCTGGTGCCGCAATCGCTGGGTTCGAGATGCCGAGCGCGACACCGAGCCTGCCGCCGACTATGACCTGCTGCTGTTCGTTGCCAACTGGCCGAGCGCCCGCCGCCATGCCTGGCGCAGCCTGCTGGTGGCCCGCGCCATCGAGAACCTGAGGTGGGTCGTCGGCGTCAACCGGATCGGGCGCGACGGCAACGACGTGCCGTACGCGGGCGACAGCCTGGTCGTCGACCCACTGGGCGAGACCGTCGCCGACCTCGAAGATCGTGACCAGAGTGTCACGATCACGTTGTCTGCTGCACGCCTGCTGGAGCACCGGGAGCGCTTCCCCGCGTATCTGGATGCCGATCGCTTCGAGATCGATCCCTGATCGGCCGCTCCGCCACCGCCTCGCCGCCGATTCGCCGCCGATTCGCTGACGGTCCGGCGCCCATGGCCCGATCGAGTTCGTGTTTTCGAAATCTCGGTTTTCCCATGGGTAACCCCATTCAGGGTGTCTGCTTCGAAAACCCGAATTTTCCAATATGCGACTGCTACCCTTGCCGCCGAAAATTTCCGTCAACTGCCCCAATACAGAACTCCTCATCCCTTCGCCGCCGACGCAATCTGGAAAGGTCTTTCAGACCAGGGGCCCGGGGGCAGCAGGGTGTCGACGGGGGCGAGCAGCTTGGTCGAGCCGCTGACGACCGCGCCTACCGGTGAGTATGTCGGCGTTGCCGTGTCGCCAGTTGCTGCGCTGGACACCTGCCTGGATCTGCGCCAGCAGCTGCTATCGCTGGGTGTCGAGAGTCGTCATGTCATCGCTGATCTGACGCTGTGGCCAGAGCTCGAGCCGCGCTGGGCCTGGAGCCTGGGAGAAGGCATTCACGAGGCACGCGAGCAGCTCTGAGGCCCGAGGTCGCGGGCCTGCTCGGGGGGGGTCGCCTCGTGGCGCGGGGCTCGCCTTCAGTCTGCCGGACCGCTGTCAGCTGGAGGTGCTTGCGCGGGCCCTGGCGATGACGCTGTCGCGCATCGAGGCCGGATGGACGTCCAGGCAACTCGACTACGTACTCGCGGTCTACACCTCCCCGGAACAGCCGAAAGACAAGCTCGCAGCATCCCTTGGCGTGTCTCGAAACACCGTATTCAAGACGCTGCGCAGCGCGCATCACCGCGAATACAGGGCCCTGCTCGATGCCCTGCGGACCGCGATTCGGTAACGGCCGGCGGTAACGGACGTCAGCACTGGGGCCGGCACTGCGACTCAGTGCCAGCCACCAGTACCGACCATCAGTGCTGGCGTGATCCACGCCCTCTGTGCGAACCCTCGGCTAATCGTTCTTCGCGGCCAGGCTCTCGTCCAGCGCGTCGCGCAGGACGGTCAGTGCCTCGTCATGCTGCCCGGTGTCCTTCAGATTGTCCGCCAGCATGGTCGCGGTAATGCTGCGGACCATGGGGTCGGTACTCCGGTCGAGTACGCTGCGAAATACCTCGGCGGCATCGGCCTTGCGGCCGCGCTCGTCGTGGATCTCCTGGATTTTCTGCAGCTTCACGATGACGGCCTTGCCGGGATCCGAATGCACGGTATGGCGCGCCTCCACCAGCTCGAAATAACTGTCCAGCAGGTCGAGGAACGCCTGCATGGTGCGGAGTTCCTCGCTGGCCTGCGAGGTGGCAGGTTGGGCCGTGGCAAGCAGCAGTGTTGCCAACAGGGCCGATGGCAGACTCATTCGGGTTTTCATCCTGGCATCCTCCTCGGTGGTGGTCACGCTTCCTGACGCCACCGGGATCCGGACCGATGGCTCAGGAGTATGTCCCCGATTCAAGCAGATCCGCCTGAACAAGACCTGAACCATGACCACTCGCAATGGGCGTACCGGCAAGCATCGCTGTATTCAGCAGTCCGCGTGCCGTGACCGACGGGGTGACGATATGCGCGCGGTTGCGCATTCCCATCAACACCGGCCCGACCTCCAGGCCGTTGGCGCGCATCTTCAGGATATTGCGCACACCATTGGCAGCATCGGTGAAGGCGAAGATCAGCACGTTGGCTGGGCCTTCGATGCGCGAGTTGGGAAAACTTCGCTCGCGCAGGACCGGGTCGAGTGCGAGGTCGACGGACATCTCGCCTTCGTAGGCGAAATCGGGCTCCCTGGCGTCGAGCAGCTGCAGCGCCTCGCGCATGCGCTGGCCACTGGAGGTGTCGAGGTTGCCGAACTGCGAGTGTGAGCAGAGTGCCACCTGGGGCGTGAGGCCGAAGCGGCGGACATGCTGGGCCGCGCTCATCACCGAGGCGGCGATCTGCTCGGGCGTGGGCTCCGGATTGACCTGGGTGTCGCCGATGAACAGTGGGCCGTCTTCCAGGATCATGAGGCTGAGCGCCCCCACCGGCATGCAGCCGTTGCCGGCGAGGATCCGGCGTACGTATTTCAGATGCCACAGGAACTGGCCGTAGGTGCCGCAGATCAGGCTGTCCGCGTCGCCCTGCTGCACCATCACCGCGCCGATCGCCGTGGTGTTGGTGCGCAGGATGTTCTTCGCCACGTCCGGGGTCACGCCACGGCGCTGCATGATCTCGTGATAGGCCGTCCAGTACTGGCGGTAGCGTGGATCGCTCTCGGGGTTGGCGAGTTCGAAATCGCGCCCCGGCCGGATCGGCAGGCCGGCACGCTCGCAGCGCATCTCCACCACGTCGGGCCGCCCGATCAGGATCGGCACCAGCCCGCTTTCCTCCAGCATGGCATGGGCGGTGCGCAGCACGCGCTCGTCCTCGCCCTCGGCAAACACGATCCGGCGGTTGGAGCTTCGCGCCCGCTCGAACACCGGGCGCATGATCATGGCGGAGCGGAATACCGATCCGTCGAGCTGCTGCTTGTAGGTGGCGAGGTCGTCGATCGGCCGCGTGGCGACACCGGAGGCCATGGCGGCGCGCGCCACGGCAGGGGCGATCACGCCCATCAGGCGCGGATCGAAAGGCTTCGGGATCAGCGAGTCGGCGCCGAAGCGCAGGCTCTCGTTCTGATAGGCCGCCGCCGCCTCGGCCGAGGTGGTGGCGCGGGCCAGCGCGGCGAGTGCATCCACGCAGGCGATCTGCATCGCGTCGTTGATCTCCGTGGCGCCGACGTCGAGGGCACCGCGGAAGATGAACGGAAAGCACAGCACGTTGTTCACCTGGTTCGGGTAGTCGGAGCGGCCGGTGGCGATAACGGCATCCGGCGCGACCGCGCGGACCTCGTCGGGCAGGATCTCGGGCACGGGGTTGGCCAGCGCGAACACCATCGGCCGCTCGGCCATCCGGGCCACCTGCTCGGGCTTCAGTGCGCCGGGGCCGGACAGCCCCAGGAACAGGTGCGCACCTTCGATGACCTCGTCCAGCGTACGCAGTGGCGTGTCCTGCGCGAAGACGGCCTTCTCCGGTGTCATGTCCTGCTCTCGGCCCTGGTGTACCAGGCCGTGGATGTCGCACAGCCAGATGTTCTCGCGTGGTACGCCGACCTTGACCAGCATGTTGAGGCAGGCGATCCCTGCCGCGCCACCGCCGGTGGAGACCACCTTGATCTCCTCGAAACGACGGCCGGTCACGTGCAGCGCGTTGGTCAGGGCTGCGGCGACCACGATGGCCGTGCCATGCTGGTCGTCATGGAACACCGGAATGTTCATGCGCTCCCGGCAGATGCGCTCGACCACGAAGCAGTCGGGTGCCTTGATGTCCTCGAGGTTGATCGCGCCGAAGGAGGGCTCCAGCGCGCAGACCAGCTCCGCCAGCCGCTCCGGGTCGGGCTCGTTCAGCTCCAGATCGAAGCAGTCGATGTTGGCAAACTTCTTGAAGAGGACCGCCTTGCCTTCCATCACCGGTTTGGCCGCCAGCGGACCGATGTTGCCCAGCCCCAGCACCGCGGTGCCGTTGGTGACCACGGCGACCAGGTTGGCGCGGGCGGTGTAGCGGGCGGCATCGGCGGGGTTGGCCGCGATTTCCCGGCAGGCCTCGGCGACGCCCGGTGAATAGGCGCGCGCCAGGTCGCGGCCGTTGGCCAGCGGCTTGGTCGCGCGGATCTCGAGTTTTCCCGGGCGGGGCTGCTCGTGGTAGGTCAGTGCGGCCTCGCGGGCGGCCTGCTGCGCGGTATCGCTCATGCTCTCCAGTCCAGGCGGGTCAATCCTAGAAGGATAGCGCAGCGCGGAGCCACGTGGCGCGTATGCAGCTTGACCCTCCCTATATGCGATGGGAGCATGAAACTCATCACCCGGTCAGGCTTCAGCGCTGTATCGACGCGGACAGCGGCCGGTGCCTTGTCAGTGTCCTGCGTTGAGGAGCGTTTCTTTCATGCCCAAAGTCACACTTTTTCCAGCGCTGTGCGCGTTGCTTGCTGCGACGTGCCTGATCGGTCCGGACGCGGCCTTTGCCCAGTGGGGCGACACCCGGCCGGCCGACAGCCTGGACGTGGAGCTGGGCCTGTATCGCTTCACCCGCAACGACGTTCGTATTCCGAACGAGGGCGGTACGCGCTTCGCCCTCGATGACCTGACTGGCTCGAACGGCGCCGATGCCCGGCTGCAGGGCACCTGGTGGTGGAACGAGCGTAACGCGCTGCGCCTGACGCTCGCGCCGATCACCATAGACGGCACCGGCATCACGGACCGCGAGATCGACTTCGCCGGCGAGCGCTTCGCCGAGGGCGAGGCGACGCGCGGACAGTACCGCTTCAACACCTACCGGCTGACCTGGCGTTACCGCTTCCACCGCGGCGAGCGCTGGGACTGGTCGGCCGGGGCGGCGCTGCTGGTGCGCGATGCCCGCATCCGCCTGACCCAGGGTGAGCTGAGTGCCCAGGACGACGATCTCGGCTTTGTGCCGATTCTGCATGCCCACGGACGTCACCGGCTCTCCGAGCGCACCACGCTGGTGCTGGACTTCGAGGGGGCGTGGTCACCGCAGGGCAGGGCCTTCGACGTTGCGCTGCGCGCCGAGCGTGATTTCACAGGCGGCTGGTACGGCCATGCCGGGGTCCGCACCCTGGAGGGTGGCGCTGACGTCAGCGACGTCTATGCCTTCGCCTGGGTGCACTTCGCGACGCTGGGGTTCGGCTACCGGTTCTGAGTCTTTGGCCTGGTCGCTGCGACGCTGCCACCAGATCACTGCCAGGCAAAGGACGCACGCGTCCCACGGCCTGACTATTCCTCCATGCACAGCACCGGCTTGACCGTCCGTCCGCTGGCGGAATCCGCCATCGCGGTGGCGATGTCGCTGAAGGCGTAGCGGCGGATCAGCCGGTCGACCGGCAGCCGTCCCTGGCGGTACAGGTC
>SKYU01000057.1 GCA_007127715.1 Gammaproteobacteria bacterium
GCCTATGGAGTGCTCCTGATGATCTGTCGTCCCGGGACGCCCGCGCTGACACGGGCTGGCGCATGAGGGGCCGACCGCACAGCGAGTGTTACTGGGTCCGGCCTGGCGCCTTCCTCGCCGGGGAATACCCGGCCGGCGTGACCGAGGCGGCCGGCAGGCGGCGGCTGGCCCGCCTGCTCTCGGCCGGGCTGGACAGCTTCGTCGACCTGACCGCGCCTGGGGAGCTGCCGCCCTATACGCCTCTGCTTCAGGCCGAGGCCGAGCTGCGGGGGCTGATGCCGCGGCACCGGCGATTCGTGATTCCGGACCACGGAGTGCCGGCACAGCCGGCCTCCATGGATGCCATCGTGACGCACATCGATGCCGAGCTTGCGGGCGGTCGCGGTGTCCATGTGCACTGCCGGGCAGGCATCGGGCGTACCGGCATGGTGGTGGCCTGCTGGCTGGTGGCGCAGGGGGCGGGTCCCGATGAGGCGCTGGCGCAGCTGGCCGAATGGTGGCGCGGCGTGGGCAAATCCTGGCGCCACGAGCGTTCGCCGGAGACCGACCAGCAGGTCGAGTTCGTGAAGACCTGGGCTGCCGGCCGGTCAGGCGGGCCGCGCTGAGGTACCGCGCGCCCGTCGCGTGAGGCCTGCGGCGAGCGCGAGCAGGATCAGCCACGGCAGGCCGAGGCTGCCGCCGCCGCCATCCGGCGGAGGCGGCGGTGCCTGCGCGACTACCGTCGCGCTGGCCGTCGTCGTGGGCCCGGCCGATGCGCCCGGCGCACTGGCGTCGAATTCCAGGCGGTAGTTGCCAGCGGCGCTCGCGCGCAGACGGTGTTCGACCCGCCGGCCCGCCTCGACGTCCAGTGTGCCCAGCTCGCAGCTGATTACCGCATCCACGAGCGTACAGGCAGCACCCGCCGTGTCGGTGCTCTCGACCACCAGGCCGGCGGGAATCCGCGTCTCGAGACGCACCCCTTCGAGCGGCACGGTACCGCTGTTGCGGACATCGACACCGAAGCTGAACGGTGTGCCGGCCTGTACCGAGACGCTGGTGATGGGCAGCACCACGGAGACCTCGGCCAGGGTGGGTGCGAGCAGGCAGCCGGCGGCCAGTGCGCGCTCGGCAAACGGATGCATGGTGTCCAGGCTGCACGCGGAGAACTGCGTGACGCCCACACCAAGGCGGGTGGCCATGATGAAGCCGCTGTCCGGGGTGTCTTCGCAGGGGGGTTCCTCACCGTCGTGGACCGCGCCGAAGTTGTGGCCGATCTCGTGCGCAATCACCAGGGTATCCAGCGCGACATTGCGCTGGCGGCGCACGGCGGTCAGCGCTGAGCCGAATTCCCAGGCGAAGCTTCCCCGGTCGGTACCCCGGCCGCACAGCACCCCGGTCCCCTCGCCGCCGCTCACGTAGGCGATCCCCAGCGTCTGGCCGTCACCGTTGCCGTCACCACTGAACTGACGTCCCGTAAGCAGGTGGGACAATGCCACCCCTCGGCGGAACTCCCGGTCGGCGGCCAGATAGTCCTTGAAGCCGTCCAGCAGGTCGCCGGGCTCGTCTGCGCTGAGCAATTCGGGGTCGGTCTGGAGTACCCGGATGTTGCGCACCTGGAAATTCACGCCCACCTGCTGGCGGTAAATGCCGTCCGCGTTGTTCATGCGGATGAGGATCTCGTCCTCGGGCTGGCGTCCCGCGTCGAGCGCCAGACGGCGGAACTCGGCATCGGCGACAATGGCCAGTGGTGTGGTGGCGAAGACACCGTCCGCCGTGCTCCGCGCCACGCCGGCCAGTTCGCCGCCGAGCAGGCCCAGCGCGAGGTCACCGCGCAGCATGCGCGGCGCCAGGGGCGAGGCGCGTCCGGTCGCGCAGCTCATCAGGGTGGGGTCGATCAGCGTGTCGGCCATGCGGTAGATGGCCTGGCCGCTCTGCTCGCCGACAGCCGCGCCATGCCCGGCGAGATCCGCCACCGGCTCGAGCACCCAGAGGTCCTCGCCGTCGTGCACCAGCCCCCACAGGGCGCCGTCGATCCGGGTGACCCGTGCCCAGGAGCCCGCGGCCCCGGCCAGGTGGCCCTCGAAGACCATGCTGTCGGCGCCGCGTGCGTGGTCGGCCAATCGGGCATTGGGTCGCAGCAGCACCTGCCAGTCACGACCGGCGGCCTGGAAGCCGAGGCGTGCATGGCCGGTGGTGGGCGACAGAGTCTCGAAGCGGGACTGCTGGAGGGTCTCGAAATGCAGCACCTGGAAGCCGGGGGAGACCGCCGTGGCGGGCAGGCTGGCGGCGCACAGCAGGGTGAGGAGCAGTCCGGTGGCGAGGATGGGCTTCATGCCATGAGGTTCCTGGAAAGGCGTCCCTGATGCGTCAAGGGTAGCGCGGTGGTGCAGTGACGGCAGCGCCCTGGTTCACAGGCGCCGAGGCCCGAGCGCTCACTGCTCCGGCCGGTAACGAAACAGCTGGGTGAGCCGTGCGCCGGGGCTTGCGACCGGCTCGCCCGCCTCGAAGCGTGGTCGGTAGCGGCCGGTGCGCTCGAGCTGCTGGCGTGTCGCCTCGTCCATGGTGTCCTCGGGGGAGGGCTGCTCGACCATGATATCCGTGGCCCGCCCGTCGGCGCCGACGGTGAATCCGAGTGTCAGACGTCCCTCGCGGGCCCCGGCAGCGCCTGACTGGAATGGTGAGGGCGGCGGTACGAAATACAGCGTGGCCGGCCGCCCCAGCAGCGCCTGGCGCCCGGACTCGTCTCCGGCGAGCAGCGTCCAGGCCTGTCGATACCAGCTCAATGCCTCGTCCGGCGTCGGATCGAAGATCATGTGCCAGTCGCCGATCGCCACCAGCATCCGCGCCCTCTCGATCTCGGGCAGTTGCGGGGAGTCCTCGAGCAGCGCTTCGGCACGGCGCAGGGTCTCGCGGGCCGGCCGTGCACCGGTGCTCGCCGACGGACTCAAGCGTGAGAGCTGACGTGCGGAGCGGCGGTCCATGGTGTGGCGCAGTGCTGCAGGCACCTCAGATTGCCACGAGCGGGCGATCTGGCGGAGTGTCTCGAGCTGCAGCTCCGGGCGGTCGGGATAATGCTGGCGCTGCAGGGTCAGCATGCGGTCGCGCGTCCGCCGTTCGCGGACCGTCAGGCCTCGGGTGACATACCAATCGGCCAGCTCGGCCAGATAGGGCAGGAGCTCGGCGCTGTCCTCCCCAAGGCGCCGCTCTGCGATCTGCAGCGCCTCCTCGCGCAGTTCACGGCCCCGGGCGCGCTCGCCCAGCCCATCGTGGGCCGCGGCCATGACATGCATGGCCTCGATCTGTTCCGGACCGAACAGCCCGTAGTTGCGTCGGGCGACGTGACGGGCCTGGTCGCCGAACAGCAGCGCCTCGGCGTGTCGGCCTGCGGTGTTGAAGCTTTCACCGATGGCCAGCATGGGCGGGATGGTCTCGGCCGAGAAACGTCCGTGCCTCGCTTCGACCGCGTCGAGCAGGGCCAGGTAGGTCTCGGCGGCCGCATCGGGATCGCCCAGTGCCTGCTGTGCCCGCGCCTGCAGTACCAGCGCGGCTTCCCGCTCATCGGCAGTGGCGGAAGGGTCCAGGCGCAGAGCCTCGAGCCAGGCCCGCGCGCCCGCCAGAGCATCCAGCGGACGGTCGTCGGCGAGCGCCGATTCGGCGAGGAGACGCTGGTCGAGGCGCGTATCCGCCCGCGGCGTCAACGTCACGGTCACCTCGTCCAGGCCAGGTGCCTGGCCGTCCCCCGGGAGGATGGCGGGCTCGGCCCCGGCCAGGGCGGCGAACACACCGGCGACAAGCGCGCCGGTGACCTGGGCAGAACGGCTCATGGACGAAACCCGAAGAGGAAACTGTAGCGTTGATTATCGCTGGCCACCGGCTCGCCGTCCTCGAAGCGTGGGCGGAATCGTGTCTCCCGCAAGGTCCTCCGTACCGTCGTGTCCTTGCGTCCCGGGGGGAAGGATTCGACGATTTCGATGTTCTCGGCCCGCCCATCCACGTTGACGGTATAGGTGGCGATCACCTGACCATGCTCCAGGCCTGGCTCACTGCCGCGCGGGCGTACACCTCGCCACGAGGGCTGCGGCGAGGTCACGGCCGCGGGCGTGCCGAACCAGCTCTGGCGCAGGCGCGGGCCATCTTCGGCCTCCTCCAGCCGCTGCCAGGCCTCGCGATAGTGCTCCAGCGCGGCCGAGCGCCGTCCTGAAGCCATGCGCCAGTCGCCCTGGTCCAGCAGGATCAGGGCCTCCAGCGCCGGGCGCGGCTCCGCCATCTCGCGTGCCAGTGTCAATGCGCGGCCGAGCGCCTGGTCGGCCGACGGATAGCCGGTCGGCCCGCCAGCCATGCCACGGGGCTCGATGAAACTCGCGGCGTACTGGTGGCTCTTCGCCAGGCGCCGCAGGGGGTCGATCAGTCGAGGATCCTCCGGCCCGCCGTCCGCCTCCAGCATGCGGATGGCGCGCATGTACAGCGCCCGCTCCTCGCCGAGCCTGCCGGTTCTGCGCAGCCAGAAGGCAAACTCATAGAGCCGCGGCAGCAGCGCCAGCGTCTCGGGCCCATGGTGGCGCTCGGCGATGTCGAAGGCTTCGCGCTGGCGGCTCTCGGCCTCATCGTAGGCCTCCATGGCCAGCAGGCTCTCGGCCATGCCGTCGAGCATCTCCAGCTGCGCCAGGTTGAGCAGGCCCAGCGTCCGCCGCGACAGCCCCTGGGCCTCGGCAAAGGTCGCAAGGGCCAGGGGGTGTTCCTCGATCGCCTGGTAGAGTCGGCCGAGTTCGGTCAGGGGGGCGAGCTGGGCGGGTGAGAGTGGACCGTTGGCCTCCCTGTCCAGGGCCAGCGCGTCCCGAAGCAGGCGTTCCGCGTCATCGAAGACCTCGGCGAGGCGGTGGGCGCGCCCGGCCCGAGTCAGCGCCGCGATGTGCTCCGGGGACGCCGTCCCGAACTCGGCCTCCACCGCGCCCAGCCACTCACGGGCCAGCGAGGCGGCCTGCGCGGCTTCGGCGTCGGCCTCGGCGCGCTCCAGGGCGAGTTCGAGCTCGATGCGCCCCAGCGGGGCCGGTCCCTGGGGCAGGTTCTCGCCCAGCGCCAGGGGGGTGGCGAGCGCCAGCAGCGTGCAGGCCAGCAGACCGTGTGCCCACGGGGCGGCACGCTTTGGCCTGCTGCGGGGACTGCGGGGACAGCGGGGACTTCGGTGCTGCGGCACTGTGCGTGACACGTCGGGACTCCGTGAGCCGGTCGCTATAGTCCACAGACCGCGTCAGGCGGCACGGGTTCGCTGGCGTGGCAGGGGCTCGAGGGTACGCAGGTCCAGCCCCTCGCCGGGGGCTGGCCGGGTGACGGGCACCTGGTGGCGCGCGGCGAGCTCACCGGCGAGTGCATCCCGTGCCTGGGGCTCGCCATGAATCAGCCAGGTCGGCGGCGGCTGCTCGAACCCACCGTACCAGCGCAGGAGTTCGGATTGACCTGCGTGGGCCGACATGCCCCCCAGCGTGTGTACCCTGGCCTCGACGCGGATGGCCTCGCCGTGGACGCGGATCCACGGCGCTCGGTCCACGAGGCGTCGGCCGAGGGTGCCGCGCGCCTGGAATCCCACGATCACCACGTGGCACTCTGGTCTCCAGGCATTGTGCTTGAGATGGTGCAGGACCCGCCCGCCGTTGCACATGCCGCTGCCGGCGATGATGATCGCCCCATGCCGGACATGGTTCAGGCGCATCGACTCCTCGGGGCTTCTGCAGAGCACGAGATTGGGTAGCGGTGGCATGAACCCCTGACCCTGCGCCAGTGCCCGGGTTTCCTCGTCATGCAGCTCCTCATGCGTGACATACAGGCGACTGGCCTGGATCGCCATCGGGCTGTCGAGATAGACCTTCCAGTCGGACAGTCCCCACTCGTCCCAGTGACGGCCGAACAGGTAGAGCAGGTCCTGGGTGCGTCCGACGGCAAACGCTGGAATGATCACGTTGCCCCGGTCGTGCCGGGCGGCGCGCAGGATCTCTCCGAGTTCGGTCAGCGTGTCCGCGTGGCTGCGGTGGTCGCGGTCACCATAGGTGCTCTCCATGATCAGCACGTCAGCCTGACGCGGGGTGGATGGATCGCGGACGATCGGCATGTCGTAGCTGCCGATGTCCCCGCTATAGACCAGCCGTCGCGTCAGGCCATCGATGTCGATCTCGAGCTCGATACTGGCGGCGCCGAGGATGTGCCCGGCCTCGTGCAGGCGCAACCGTATGCCAGGCAGCAGGTTGACGGTTTCGTCGAATTCCACGTTCTCGAACTGTCTCAGGGCGGCGGCGACATCCTCGGCGGTGTAGAGCGCTTCCACCGCGGGGAGGCCCTTGCGGGCCCGTCGGCGCGATGCCTGCTCGGCATCACGCCGGGACAGCGCCGCGGCGTCGGGCAGAAGCACCCGACAGAGCCCGCGGGTGGCGCGGTGGGTGTAGATCGGCCCGCGATAGCCGCGTCGCACCAGCAGAGGCAGGCGGCCCGAGTGGTCGATATGGGCATGGGAGAGCACGACGGCATCGATATCCCGGGGGTCGAACGGGAAATCCGCCGCGTTGCGGGCCTCATCATGTCTGGAGCCCTGGATCAGGCCGCAGTCGAGCAGCACCCGCATGCCCTCGACCTCCAGCAGGCAGCATGAGCCGGTGACCTCGCCGGCCGCGCCATGGAACCACAGTTTCATGCCCTGTTCAGAGCCTCCGCATGTGCGCCGATTCCTCGGCCAGTCTAGCAAGCCACCGGGGCGCGTGCGTGGACAGCACCGGATCCTCTCCCTACACTGCTTCGGGCGAATCGAGATACCACCACCAAGGCCTGCGCATGACCACGGTTCACGATTTCACCGCCGATCAACTCGATGGCGTGTCCCTTCCGCTTGCCGAGTTCCGGGGCAAGGTACTGCTCATCGTCAACACCGCCAGCCGTTGCGGTTTCACCCCGCAGTACACGGGCCTGGAGGCACTGTATCGGCGCCACCGTGACCGGGGCCTGGAGGTGCTCGGCTTCCCGTGCAACCAGTTCGGCAGCCAGGAGCCGGGGGATGCCGAGGAGATCGCTCGATTCTGCAGCACCCGCTATGAGGTGAGCTTTCCGATGTTCGCCAAGATCGAGGTCAATGGCGCGGGCGCCCACCCCCTCTACCAGCATCTCAAACAGGCCGCACCCGGCCTGCTGGGCAGCCAGGGCATCAAGTGGAATTTCACCAAGTTCCTGGTCGATCGCGACGGGCGCGTGGTGTCGCGTCATGCGCCAAACGCCAGTCCCGAATCGCTGGAACAGGACATCGAGAAACTGCTGGGCTGAGTCGCCGGCCACCCCGCGACCGGCCTGTTTTCACTGACGATACGAACCACGCCAGGAGCATCACATGCAGGGGTTTCCGCATCATTACCACGTCACCGCCACGGCCAGCAGCAGCGGCGATGTCCGCGTCTCGGCCGACGGCCTTCCCGAACTCGCCACGCAGGCGCCCGCAGAATTCGGCGGCCCGGGTGATCGCTGGTCACCGGAGACGCTGCTCGCGGCGGCGGTGGCCGACTGCTTCGTGCTCAGTTTCCGTGCCATCGCCAATGCCTCGAAGTTCGAATATGCCACGCTGGAATGTGCTGTCGAGGGCGTGCTGGATCGCGTCGAGCGCAGCATGCGCTTCACGGGCTTCACCGTCCGCGCCCGGCTGAGCGTGCCCGCAGGCACCGACGAGGCCAGAGCCCTGAAGCTGCTGGAGAAGGCCGAGCAGAGCTGCCTGATCACCAACTCGCTGAATGCCGAGACCCACCTCGAGGCCGAGGTGGTCAGCGCCGCCGGCTGAGCGGCAGATCGTCGAAGACCGCCAGGGGCTGTCCAGCCACCGACTCACTCAGGGCCCTCAGCCGCGCGTAGGTGATCGGGTCCGGACTCTCGGCGAGTTGGCGAGCCACGTCGTCCAGGGAATGGTGGCCGTCACTGGCCTCCCGGATGGCGGCGTCTATCCGCGCAAGCTCGATGACGCCGCGGGCTGTGACCGCGCCGCCCGCGTCACGCGTGTCCAGGCGTCGGACCCCTTCGGCGCGCCTGGCCAGGGTTTCCAGCGACAGGCGATGGCGGCGTTCGCCGATAACCCCTGCCCGGTACAACACCTCCAGGCTGTAGTAGTCGGCCAGGCCTTCGACAAGCCAGCCGGCTCCGGGCCCCGGCCGGACGATCCCGGCGACATGCACCAGCTCGTGCAGCAGCGTCGAGGTACCGCGCTCGTTGATCAGCGGCCGGTCGGCGTGCA
>SKYU01000109.1 GCA_007127715.1 Gammaproteobacteria bacterium
CACGACGGATCCCTCGATCAATCCCGACTCCAACGCCACCCCCGCGGCAGTCAGCTACGAGGAAGCGAGCAACCTCGCACTGGTCGAGGACAACTTCAATGGCGGCTTCTACCAGGGTTTCCGCCTCGGTGGCCTGTACCTGATCAACGACGACTGGGATCTGCTGGTGCAGCACACGCGCCAGGAGCTCGGTGCCGATGGCGTATTCGACTACGATCCCGAGGTGGGCGATCTTCAGGCCACGCGCTTTTTCCCGGACCGGCTGCGCGATGAGTTCGATCTGACCACCTGGACCGTCAACGGCCGGCTCGGCATGCTCGATGTGATCTACACCGGCGGCTATCTGGACCGCGAGATCAACCAGTCGGTGGATTACACCGGGTACAACAACTCCGGTGCCTTCATCAGCTACTACACCTGCACCTACGACAACCCCGCCTACATCGTGAATTACGGCATCGATCCGCGGTTCATCACGCCTGGCGGACGCGAGTGCCGTACACCGGTCAAGGGCACGCAGATCTACCAGGAGCAGGAGCGCTTCACCCACGAGATCAGGATCAACACCCCGGTGGAGAACCGCTGGCGCCTGACCGCGGGGGTCTTCTACGATGACTTCGAGATCCGCACCCAGGATGACTTCCTCTACCTCGCTGTGACCGAGCTCGGATTTGCGCCGAATACGCCGATTCCGGGTGCCGTCGCGAACAACCCCAACACACGTGCGCCGGGCGTTGCGTTCTTCAACGACGTGATCCGTACCGAGGAGCAGCTGGCGGTGTTTGGCGAGCTGACCTTCGATGTCATCCCGCAGCTGCTCGAGGTGACGGTCGGGCTGCGCTACTACGACCTCGAGCAGGAATTCCGGGGCCAGTCGAGTTTTGCCAGCGGCATCTTCGCGGGCTCGATCGACCAGGGGGCCGGGCGCAATTACGACAATGCCGGAAGCCCCAACGCCCCGGGCTTCGACCCCGACGCGCCGCCTGCACCGGGCGCCGTGGATCCAGCGGTGCCCGGTCACAGCACCGATCCCCTGAAGCTCACGGGCTGGATCCCCAAGCTGACGGTGAACGTCACCCCCACGGATGACGCCCTGCTGTATTTCACCTACTCGGAGGGTTTCCGGCCCGGTGGTTTCAACCGCGGTGGCGGGGTGTATTCGCTGAACCTCGATTTCCCGACCGTGCCCACCACCTACGACACCGACGATGTCAAGAACTACGAGTTCGGCTGGAAGACGCGCTGGCTCGATGGCCGGCTGCGCTTCAATGGCAACCTGTACTACATCGACTGGACGAACATGCAGGTCAGCCGCTTCGACCCGGAGAACGTGTCCATCCTGACGTTCATCGAGAACTCCGCGGACTCCGAGATCTGGGGCGTGGAAGGCGATGTTGTCTGGGCGGCAACCGAGAACCTCAGCCTGTTCGGCGCCTTTTCCTACAACGACACCGAACTCAAGGAGGTCTCGGCGCAGATCGTCGAACTGCCGGAGGAAGGTGCGCGGCTGCCGCTCACGCCCGAGTTCCAGGGCAATCTGCGGGCCCGATATGACTGGGGCGCCGCCGGCTACGAGTGGCATGTCCAGGGTGCCGTGCAGTATGCAAGCTCGAGCTTCAGCTCGTTGATCGTGCAGGAGCGGGAAAAGCAGGACTCCTACACGACCTTCGATGTCTCGGCAGGCATCGCACGGGACAACTGGACGGCGGGGGTGTATCTCGAGAACCTGACCGACAAGCGCGCCGAGGTGTTCATCAACTCGCAGGACAACATCCGTCGTATCGCGACCAACCGTCCGCGAACGGCGAGCCTGCGGTTCTCGGTGGACTTCTGAGCCTCGCCGGACGGTAGTGCAGACTGCCGAGGACAGCGCTGGCCAGGAAGACCCGGCGCGGCAGGCCCGAGAGCTGCTGCAGGCCGGGCAGCTCGAGGCCGCCGCCTCGAGTGCCGAGCAGGCCCTGATCAACGCACCGGATGACCGGGACCTGCTCTACATCCTGGCGGTTGCACAGCGCTATGCTCAGGCGTACGCGGCCGCGGACCGCACCCTGGCGCGACTGATCCGGGTCGCGCCAGGGTTTGGTCGGGCCTATCAGGAGCTGGGTCACCTGCGGCGGCGACAGGCCCGCGACCGCGACGCGATGCAGGCCTACCAGCAGGCGGTGGCCGCCAATCCGGGATTGCCGGCGAGCTGGAAGGCGCTGGGCGACCTGCAGACCCGACACGGGCTGGCGCGCGAGGCGGCGAATTCACGCGCCCAGCACGAACGCTTGCTGGGATTGCCACCGGAGCTGGTCTCGGTGACCAGCTTTCTCCACGAGGGCAAGCTCTACAAGGCCGAACGGCTGTGCCGCGCGTTTCTGCAGCGCGAGCCACACCATCCCGAGGCGATGCGGCTGCTCGCCGCGCTGGGCGTGCGCCTTCACGTGCTCGACGACGCGGAGTTTCTGCTCGAGAGTGTCCTCGAGTTCAAACCCGACTTCCTGCTGGCCCGGATTGACTACGTCGACGTGTTGCAGCGCCGGCAGAAATACGCCAGGGCGCTGGAAGAGGCTCGAAAGGTTCTTGATCTCGACCCGCAGAATCCGGCCTTCCGCAGCCTGTTCGCCAACCAGTGCATGACGGTTGGCGATTATGAGCAGGCCCTGGGGATCTACGAGGCGCTGCTGCGCGACACACCGGACAACCCGCAGCTGAACCTGGTGCGGGGCCATGCCCTGAAGACCATCGGGCGCCAGGCCGATGCCATCACCGCTTACCGTCGCGCGGCATCGGCCCGCCCGGGCTTCGGTGATGCTTACTGGAGCCTCGCCAATCTCAAGACCTACCGGTTCGCCGACGACGAGGTCGACCGGATGCGCGAGCAGGAGGCGGCCCCGGGACTGCCTGACGAGGACCGCTATCACCTGTGTTTCGCCCTGGGCAAGGCACTGGAGGACCGCGGACGTCATGCCGAGTCATTCGAATACTATGCACGAGGCAACGCGTTGAAACGTGGCAGCGTGCGCTACAGCGCCGAGCGCACCGAGGCCGAATTCCAGCTCCAGCGCGAGATCTGTACGGCGGAGTTGCTGGAGGCGCGCGCCAACCAGGGGCATCCGGGTGCAGATCCGATTTTCATCGTCGGATTGCCGCGAGCCGGCTCGACGCTGATCGAACAGATCCTCGCCTCCCACTCGCAGGTCGACGGCACGCTGGAACTGCCCAACATCCTCGCCATTGCCCACCGACTGCGCGGCCGTCGGCGCATTGACGAGGCGCCGCTTTACCCCGCGGTACTCGGCGAGTTGTCGCCAGAGCGCCTGCATGAACTCGGCGAGGAATACCTGCGCGAAACCGCGGTTCACCGCCAGGGTGCACCACGGTTTACCGACAAGATGCCCAACAACTTCCGCCATATCGGCCTGATCAGCCTGATCCTGCCCAATGCGAAGATCATCGATGCACGCCGCCACCCCATGGCCTGCTGCTTCAGCGCGTTCAAGCAGCTGTTCGCGGAAGGCCAGGAGTTCAGTTACAGCCTGGAGGACCTGGGACGCTACTACCGGGGGTACGTCGAGCTGATGGCGCACTGGGAACAGGTGCTGCCGGGCAAGGTCCTGCGTGTTCAGCATGAGACCCTGGTCGAGGACTTCGAGCCGCAGGTCCGGCGACTGCTCGATTTCTGCGGACTGAAGTTCGAGCCGGCCTGCCTGGAGTTCCATCGCACGCGGCGGGTGGTCAGAACCGCCAGCTCCGAGCAGGTCCGCCAGCCGCTCTCCCGTGAAGGGCTGGAGCAGTGGCGGCATTTCTCGCCCTGGCTGTCGCCGCTGGAAGCGGCGCTGGGACCCGGCCTGCTGGACGCAGGCTGAGTGTCGTCCGGGCCTGCGGGCGTGGCTGGACCCTCGAGTGCGCTGCTCGAGGCCCTCGAGGCCGAGAGCATCCATGCTTTCCGCGAAGCGCTCGCCGAGGCCGAGCGCCCGGTGCTCCTGTTCTCGCTGGGCAAGGACAGCTGTGTGCTGCTCGAGCTGGCGCGCCGGGCTTTTCATCCGGCTCCCCTGCCCTTCCCCCTGCTGCATATCGATACCGGCTGGAAATTCCGCGAGATGTACGCGTTCCGCGACCGCGTGGCCGCCGAGCCGGACATCACGCTCCTGGTCTATCGCAACGAAGAGGCGATCGCGCGCGGCGTGACACCGTTCACCCATGCACCGAGCGACTATACCGCCCTGGTCAAGACGGCAGCCCTGCGCGGTGCACTGGAGCACCACGGCTTCGATCTCGCCATTGGAGGGGCCCGTCGCGACGAGGACCCGGTACGCGCCAAGGAACGGATCTTCTCGCTGCGAAGCGGCCAGCATGGCTGGGAGCCACGCGCCCAGCGCGCCGAGCCGTGGTCGCTGTATAACGGCGCGCATCTCCCCGGTGAGGGTGTACGCGTGTTTCCGCTGTCGAACTGGACCGAACTCGATGTCTGGCG
The DNA here is from genome assembly GCA_007127715.1 of Gammaproteobacteria bacterium. Taxonomy (GTDB): domain Bacteria; phylum Pseudomonadota; class Gammaproteobacteria; order Steroidobacterales; family PWYM01; genus PWYM01. The sequence goes on from SKYU01000109.1 coordinate 4,460, forward strand.
CTATATCCGTTGGCGCGGAATCGAACTCGTGCCGCTGTACTTCGCGGCAGAGCGCCCGTGTATCGAACGCGACGGGCAGGTGCTGGTGCGCGACGACGAACGCATGGCCGTACTCCCGGGGGAATCCGCTGAGTCCCGCGAGGTCCGGTTCCGCAGCCTCGGCTGCTACCCGCTGACCGCGGCCGTCCCGTCGACCGCGTGCACACTCGACGAGATCATCCTCGAGCTCGAGCAGCTGCGTGAGGGTGAACGCAGCGGCCGGCTGATCGATCACGACACACCTGGCGCCATGGAGCGCAAGAAACTGGAGGGCTACTTTTGAGCGCCGGGCCTTCGGAACTGCTGCGCGTGGTCACCTGCGGGAGCGTGGACGACGGCAAGAGTACCCTGCTCGGTCGTCTGCTGGGTGACGCCGGCCTGCTGCGCGACGAAGAGCATCGCCGTCTGGCGTCGGGCTCACCCGAAGCTTCGCCCGACTATGCCGGCCTGCTCGACGGGCTGATCGCCGAGCATGCCCAGGGTATCACCATCGATGCCGCCTACCGCAGCTTCGATCTCGGCGGGCGGCGCTATCTGGTGGCCGATGCGCCAGGGCATGCCCAGTACACCCGCAACATGATCACCGCCGCCACCCACGCAGACGCGGCGCTGGTGCTGTGCGATGTCTGCGCCGGTCTCACCGCGCAGACCCGCCGTCACCTCGCCCTGCTCGCCGTGCTGGGGGTTCGGCACGTGGCGCTGCTGGTGAACAAGATGGACCAGGTCGGTTATGCGTCCGGGGCCTTCCACGCCATTGCGCAGACGTTTACCGAGCTTGCCAATCAGATTGGCCTGGGCAGGGCCGACGTGCTGCCGGTGTCGGCCCTGCACGGCGAGAACCTGGTGACGCGGGGCCCGGCGCTCGCCTGGTTCGAAGGTCCCAGCGTGGCCGAGTACCTGGCTGCGCTGCCGCCTGCGGCCGCGATTGCCGCGCCGCTACGCCTGCCCGTGCAGTGGGCCTGGCGCCTGGAGGACGGCAGCCGCGCGCTCGGGGGACGTCTGTCCGGAGCAGTCCTGCAGCCCGGCCAGGTCGTCCGGGTGCTGCCGGGGAATGCCGAGGCGAGGATTTCGCGCATCCTGAGCCCAGAAGGTGATCTTGATGCAGCGCAGCCGGGGCGCTCGGTGCTGGTCACGCTGGATCGCGCGGTCGATGCCGCCCGCGGCAGCGTACTGGCCAGCGTCGATCACCCGCCACCGGTGACCGACCAGTTCCAGGCAACCGTGATCTGGCTTGGCGAACGGCCCCTGTACGCCGGACGGCGCTACGCGCTGAAGCTCGCCACCAACCGGGTCGGGGCGACGGTGACCGACATCCGGCATCAGCTCGATCCCGCCGACCTCTCGCCGAAGGCCGCTCGACAGCTCGAGCGCCACGAGATCGGCGTGTGCAATCTCGCGCTCGACCGGCCGCTGCCTGTGGATCGTTTCGAGGACAGCCGCGACACCGGCACGTTCATTCTCGCCGATCCCTTCGACCACGACACCGTCGCCGCAGGCATGGTGCGTCACAGCCTGCGCCGGGCAGCCAACCTGTCCTGGCAGCCGGCCGATGTCGATCCGGCTGCCCGCGCCGCCCTGAAAGGCCAGAAGCCTTTCGTGCTGTGGTTCACCGGGCTTTCGGGCGCCGGAAAATCGACCCTGGCGAATCTCGTCGAGCAGCGGCTGCATGCACTGGGGCAGCACACGTTCCTGATGGACGGCGACAACCTCCGCCATGGTTTGAACCGGGACCTCGGCTTCACCCCTGCCGACCGGGTGGAAAACATCCGCCGTGGCGCGGAGGTCGCGCGGCTGATGACGGACGCGGGACTGATCGTCCTGACGGCATTCATTTCGCCCTATCGTGACGAGCGGGAAATGGCCCGCGGTCTGTTTCCCGAGGGCCGGTTTCTCGAGGTGTTCGTCGATGCGCCGCTGGCGATCGCCGAGGCGCGCGACCCCAAGGGGCTGTATGCGCGCGCGCGCCGCGGTGAGCTGGTGAACTTCACCGGGATCGACGCACCCTACGAACGCCCGGAGCGCCCGGACATCCATATCGACAGCGAAGCCACCGAGCCCGCCGAGGCCGCGGACGTGATCCTCGAGGTCCTGCGGCACCGCCAGCTGCTCTGAGCCCGCGTGGCGGTGCAGCCGACGGCTAGCGGTTGACGGCGTGGATGGCCTTGCCGTCGGCAGCCAGCGCTGCCTCGTGCAGCACCTCGGAGAGCGTGGGATGGCCATGGACCGTGCGCTGCAGGTCCTCTGCGCTGGCCTGGTATTCCATCGCCAGTACAGCCTCCGCGATGAGTTCGCCCGCCATGGGGCCGATGATATGGACGCCGAGAATCTCGTCGCTCGCCTTGTCGGCCAGGATCTTCACGAACCCGGTCGCCTGCTCCATCGCCTTGGCGCGACCGTTCGGCCCGAAGGGGACCTGGCCGGCCTTGAACTCGATCCCGTCCTCGGCCAGGCTCTGTTCCGTGCGCCCGACCCAGGCGATCTCAGGTGCCGTGTAGATCACCGAGGGAATCACGTCGTAGTTGACTTCGCCAACCTCGCCCGCGATCAGGTCGGCGACCATCACCCCCTCCTCGGTGGCCTTGTGGGCGAGCATGGGACCGCGCACGCAGTCCCCCACGGCCCAGACACGCGCAAGACCGGTCCGGCAGTGCTCGTCGACCTCGATGAAACCGCGTGAATCGCGCGCGACATCGACGCCATCTCCGAACAGAGCATCGGTATAGTGCAGCGTGACGCCGGTGTCTCCCAGCTCGGCACCCGACACCCGGGCACCCAGGCGGATATCCAGGCCCTGGCGCTTGAACTGTTTCTGCGCCTCGCGAGCCACCGCCTTGTCAGCCATCGGCAGGAAGCTGTCGAGGGCCTCCAGGACCGTCACCTCGGCGCCGAGGCGCCGCCAGACGCTGCCCAGCTCCAGGCCGATCACGCCCGCGCCGATCACGCCCAGCCGCGCCGGGACCTCGCTGAATTCCAACGCGCCCCAGGAGTCCACGATCCTCTCGCCATCGAACGGCAGGGAGGGTAATTCGATCGGCGTGGAGCCAGTGGCGATGATGACGTCCCTGGCTTGCAGCACATGGGTTTCGCCGTCGGGATCCGTGTATTCCACGCGGTTTTCGCTCAACAGCCGCCCGCGGCCCTTCAGGCCGTCGACCTTGTTGCTCTTGAGCAGCATTTCGATGCCGCCGGTCAGCTGGCGCACGATGCCGGCCTTGCGTTTCTGCATCTTTGCCAGGTCGACTTCCACCTGACCGACGCCAATACCATGGACGGCAAACTCCTCATGGGCGCGATGCACCAGTTCGGAGGACTCGAGCATGGCCTTGGAGGGGATGCAGCCGGCGTTGAGGCAGGTGCCGCCGAAGGCGCGGCTGCCGTCGTAGTTCTGCCAGTCGTCAATGCAGGCTGCGCTCAGGCCGTGTTGGGCGGCGCGGATGGCAGCGGGGTAGCCGGCGGGACCGCCACCGATGACGATCACGTCGTATTCGTTTTTCATGTCGATTTGCCTAGAGTCCGAGCAGGAGCCGTGCGGGGTCTTCGAGAGACTCCTTGATGCTCACCAGGAACTGGACGGCCTCGCGGCCATCAATGATGCGGTGGTCATAGGACAGGGCGATGTACATCATCGGCCGGACGCGGATCTCTCCGTCCACCACCATGGGGCGTTCCTGGATCTTGTGCATGCCGAGGATCCCGCTCTGCGGGGGATTGAGGA
>SKYU01000015.1 GCA_007127715.1 Gammaproteobacteria bacterium
CAGGTCAAGGAAGTCAAATTCCGCCCGGGTACGGATGAAGGCGACTACCAGGTCAAGCTTAGAAACCTGGTGCGTTTCCTCACCGGCGGAGACAAGGCCAAGGTGACCCTGAGGTTCCGTGGCCGTGAAATGGCCCACCAGGAACTGGGCCTGCAGTTGTTGCAGCGTGTCGAGAAGGATCTCGAGGAGCATGCAACAGTGGAACAGCGACCCCAGCTGGAGGGTCGCCAGATGGTGATGGTGATGGCGCCGAAGAAGCGCTGAACCTCCACCGACACGACACAAGTGTCGCGGGCCTGGCACCCGTGACCGCCTGGATCCAGCGCCACATCGGCGTATGGGGCAGGCCAGAAAATGGAGACAGGAACATGCCCAAGCTGAAAAGCAATCGTGGGGCCGCGAAGCGGTTCCGCCGTACCGGGAAGGGGGGCTTCAAGCGCGCCCAGTCCCATCTCAATCACATCCTGACCAAGAAGTCATCGAAGCGTAAGCGCCAGCTGCGTTCGATGGAGCAGGTGGCGGAAAGCGACGTGAAGTCGATCCGTCGCATGTTGCCCTACAGTTAAAGGAGGTCAGGAACCATGGCACGAGTCAAGCGTGGCGTGACGGCCAAGGCCCGTCACAAGAAAATCCTCGGTAAGGCGAAGGGCTACTACGGTGCACGCCGCAAGAACTTCCGCACCGCAAAGCAGGCGGTCATCAAGGCCGGCCAGTACGCCTACCGGGACCGTCGCCAGAAGAAGCGTCAGTTCCGTGCGCTGTGGATCACCCGCATCAACGCGGCAGCCCGCATGTACGGGCTCAGCTACAGCCGTTTCATCGCCGGATTGAATGCGGCGGGCGTGGACGTGGACCGCAAGGTGCTCGCAGACCTGGCCGTCCACGATATCGACGCGTTCGGTGCGCTCGCCGAGCAGGCCAAACAGGCCCTGACGCCCGCGGCCTGAGGCCGCGTCCGCGCACGGCACGGCACGGCAGCTTCAGCCAGTGGACACGCTCGCCGAGCTGCTTGCGCAGGCCCTGGGCGCGGTCGAAGCGAGCGAAAGCCTGACGGCTCTCGATGAAGTTCGGGTCCGCTACCTCGGCAAGAAGGGTGCGCTGACCGCTGAACTCAAGGGCCTCGGGCGTCTGCCGCCCGAGGCCCGTCCTGCTGCCGGTCAGCGCATCAACGAGGCCAAGCAGCAGCTGGCGGCGGCTGTGGAGGCCCGTCGCGAGCGTCTCGAGGCCGAGGCCCTCGAGGCGGCCCTCGCTGCCGAGCGGCTGGATGTGACCCTGCCTGGGCGCGGGCAGCGCCCCGGCGGACTCCATCCCGTGACACGAACCCTGCAGCGTGTGGAGAGCCTGTTCCGTCACGCCGGCTTCGAGGTCCGGCGCGGTCCCGAGATCGAGGACGATTTCCACAATTTCACCGCCCTGAACATCCCCGAGAACCATCCGGCGCGGGCGATGCACGATACGTTCTACTTCCCTGATGGCCGTTTGCTGCGAACGCACACCTCTCCGGTGCAGATCCGCGCCATGCTCGACAGTGGCGCGCCGATCCGGCTGATTGCGCCCGGGCGGGTCTATCGCTGCGACTCCGATCAGACCCACACGCCGATGTTCCACCAGGTCGAGGGCCTGGTGGTCGATCGAGACATCAGCTTCGCCAACCTGAAAGACGTGCTGTACGGCTTCGTGGCGAGCTTCTTCGAACGCGAGGTGCAGCTGCGCTTCCGTCCGTCCTATTTCCCCTTCACCGAGCCGTCCGCCGAGGTCGATGTCCTGTCGGAATCCGGGCGGTGGCTGGAGATCCTCGGCTGCGGGATGGTGCATCCCAACGTGCTGCGTAACGCCGGCGTCGACCCCGAGGAATTCACCGGGTATGCCTTCGGCATGGGCGTCGAGCGTCTGGCGATGTTGCGCTACGGTGTCGATGATTTGCGGATGTTCTTCGAGAACGACCTGCGTTTTCTCCGGCAGTTCGCCTGAGGGCTGACATCTTGAAGATCTCTCAATCCTGGCTGGCTGACTGGGTAGCACTGGCACAGAGCGGCGAGGCACTGGCCGAGCAGCTGACCATGGCCGGCCTGGAAGTCGACGCCGTCACGGCGCTGGCACCGGAGTTCCGCGGTGTGGTGGTTGCGCGGGTTGCAGAGCTTTCGCCCCATCCGGACGCGGACAAGCTGCGCGTGGCCCAGGTGGATGTTGGTGACGGTGTGCTCCGCCAGGTCGTCTGCGGCGCACCGAATGCGCGGGCCGGCATGGTTTCGGCCCTTGCGACCGTTGGTGGCGTGCTGCCCGGGGGCATGAAAATCCGCAAGGCCAAGCTGCGCGGTGTGGTCTCCGAGGGCATGCTGTGTTCAGCGGCCGAGCTGGGTCTGGATGAAGACGCCTCGGGGATTCTCGAGCTGCCCGAGGACGCTCCCGTCGGACGGGAGTTCGCCGACTGGCTCGGCCTCGACGATACCGTCATCGATGTCGATCTCACGCCGAACCGGGGCGACTGCTTCAGTGTAAGAGGGGTGGCACGCGAGCTTGCGGCCCTTAACGACACGCCGTTGACGGGCCCCCAGTGTGCCAGTGTGGCGGCCACACATGAGCAGACGCTGGGTGTCACGCTCGAAGCGCCAGAAGCCTGTGCACGCTTCGCTGGTCGGGTGATCCGAGGGATCGCCCCCTTCCGACGCTCGCCTACCTGGCTGGCCGAGCGCCTGCGTCGGGCGGGAATCCGTGCCATCCACCCGGTCGTGGATGTCACCAACTATGTCATGCTGGAACTCGGGCAGCCACTGCATGGCTACGACCTCGCCCGGCTGACGGGCGGGATCACCGTGCGCCTCGCCGCTGCCGGAGAGCCGCTGGTGCTGCTCGATGGGCGCGAAGTGACGCTGGCACCGGACATGCTGGTCATTGCCGATGACCGCGGCCCCGTCGGACTGGCCGGTATCATGGGCGGGGATTCGACTGCGGTGGGCGAGGCCACCACCGAGGTTTTCCTGGAAGCGGCCTGGTTTTCGCCGGAGGCCATTGCCGGGCGCGCGCGTCGACTCGGGCTGCACACCGATGCCTCGGTACGCTTCGAGCGGGGCGTCGATTTTGCGCTGCCTGCGCAGGCCATCGAGCGGGCGACGGCACTGCTCATGGACATCTGCGGTGGCGAGCCTGGTCCGCTGCAGATTGCCGAGGTGCCGGCCCACCTGCCGAAGCGGCCCGCCGTCACGTTGCGGGCGGCCAGGCTTCAGGCCCTGCTGGGCACGGAGATCGAAGCGCAGGTGGTCGAACGGATTTTCGCCCGCCTGGGCCTTGACGCCGTGGCTACGCCGGAGGGGTGGTCGGTCACGCCTCCCTCGCAGCGCTACGACCTGCAGATCGAGGTCGATCTGATCGAGGAGGTGGCACGGATCTACGGCTACGATCGCATCCCCCGTCGCCCCGAGCAGGCAAGTACCGGGATCCGGCCGGCGACGGAATCACGCACCCCTGAGGAACGGGCCAGGCAGCTGCTGGTCGACCGCGGGTACCAGGAGGCGGTCACCTACAGCTTCATCGACGAAAAGGTTCAGGCGGCGTTTTTCCCGGACGCGGTTCCGATACGCCTGGCCAATCCGATCGCGGCGCAGATGAACGTCATGCGTCGTTCTCCCTGGCCGGGTCTGGCCGCCGCCGCGCGTGACAACCTCAGTCGTCAGCAGGCGCGCGTGCGGCTGTTCGAGCTCGGGACGCAGTTCGAACAGGATGCCGAAGGTGGGGTAGAAGAGCGACAGGTGATTGCCGGCCTTGCGCTGGGGCCGGTGTGGCCGCTGCAATGGGATGCCGCCGGACGGCGGACCGATTTCTACGACGTGAAGGGCGATCTGGAGGCGTTGCTGACGCTGGGTAACGGGGCCGAACGGTGGTCCTTCGAGCCGGGCGAGCAGACGGCGCTGCATCCGGGCCAGTCGGCGGTGATTCTTCGCGATGGCGCTGCCGTCGGACATATCGGTGCGTTGCACCCCCGCCTCGCCGCCGAGCTCGAACTGCCCGTCGACACTTTCGTGTTCGTGGTCGAGGTGGCGGCGGCGCTGGGCGCGAGGGTGCCGGCTTACCACGGCGTATCGAGGTATCCTGCGGTACACCGGGATCTCGCCGTGGTCGTCGACGAGGCGCTGCCGGCTGAACGTCTCCTGGCTGTGGTCCGGGCCTCGGCAGGCCCCTGGCTGCAAAGTGTCGAAATCTTTGACATCTATCGCGGCGACAGGATCCAGACAGGATGTAAAAGCATGGCTTTGAGCTTGATTTTGCAGGCACCATCGCGCACCCTAACTGACACTGACGTGGAGGGCGTCGTGGGGTCGGTCATCGACCGCCTCGGGTCCGAGCTGGGCGCCAGAATAAGAGACTAGACATGGCACTCACCAAGGCCGAAATGGCGGAATCACTGTTCAACGAGCTCGGGCTGAACAAGCGAGAGGCGCGTGAACTGGTAGACGCCTTCTTCGAAGACATGCGCAACGCGCTGGCCAATGGCGAGCAGATCAAGCTGTCGGGTTTCGGCAACTTCGACCTGCGCGACAAGAATCAGCGCCCGGGCCGCAATCCCAAGACCGGTGAGGAAATCCCGATCACGGCGCGTCGCGTCGTGACTTTTCGACCGGGTCAGAAGCTCAAGGCCAGGGTAGAGGCGTATGCTGGAACCCGGGAATAATTCCGATCTCCCGCCGATTCCGGGCAAGCGGTATTTCACGATTGGTGAAGTCAGCGAGCTGTGCGGCGTGAAACCGCATGTGCTTCGGTATTGGGAGCAGGAATTTCCGCAGCTCAAGCCCGTCAAGCGACGTGGCAACCGGCGGTACTACCAGCGCCAGGACGTGATGGTCATCCGCCAGATCCGCAGCCTCCTGTACGAGGAGGGCTTTACCATCGGCGGCGCGCGGCAGCGCTTGCAGGGCGAGGAGGCGCGCAGCGACGTCAGCCAGAGCCAGCAGATCGTCCGCCAGTTGCGTACCGAGCTCGAAGAGATCGCGAGGCTGCTGCGCCGGTAGGCGGTTTCGCACGTACGACGCATCAAGTATCATCTGTCGCCGGTGGTGCAACGCCACCGCGCGAGATCATCATCTCGCGGTTTTTCCCGGTCGGAGCGTGGCGCAGTCTGGTAGCGCACTTGCATGGGGTGCAAGGGGTCGTGGGTTCGAATCCCGCCGCTCCGACCAATCACCGAGGGTCGTCTGTACGGTTCGCAAGGCATGCGTCATGTCGCCATGCCTGCGGTTGCGTTGGACAAAGCGCGAAGGCGCTTGCGTGCCCAGGCCTGCATGGCAGTCGCATGTGTCTCACCTCAATGTAGACAATTGTTTACATCACTTTTCACATAATTTACCTTACACCTCGTTGCGGCCGTCTCAGGCTCGCAGCGTGACTCAGCGCACGGCGCGCCGGCCTGTTTGGCGGTGAGATAAGCGGCGCGCACCCCGGCCGCGACGGCCGGTCAGGGCGTATGTTCACAGGATTGCCGAGGGAGTATGGACAGCAGGATGCCGTTTCGCTGGATGGCCGTGGCGCTGGTACTGGTACTGTGGGGCTGCGCGGGCCCGCAGCCACGGGAAGCCGGCAACTCGGGCCCGCATGCACACGGCTTCATGAGTCTGCAGGCTCAGGCCCCTGCGCCGGTACTCGGTGGCCTCGACCTCAAGCTCGACGGGACGGCGCCGCGCCCCGGGTCGACCGACCCGCTGCTGCGCGGCAACGTGAACCTCGGTGACCAGGCGCAGCCTCTGCGCTACGAGGCCAATTTCCACCTCGCTCCAGGCGATGTGCTCTCCAAGATCGGCGCCGATATCACCGAAGCGCCCAAGGGGCTGGGTCAGCAGCGCATCGACCAGCGGATGACCCTGCGCTCGCCGCCGCTGGCCGGTGCGCCGGTGGCCATCGGGCTGTCCACTGCGATCGAGAGGCGCTGGACCACGACCGGCTATGCCCACACGCAGCGCGAGCGGGCCGAGTTGCGCTGGTCATCGTCGCGCATGCAAGTGGATCTCCACTGGTCCGATACGGCGACCGCGCTCGGAGGGGCGACCGCGCTGGACTGCAATGTGCGGGGCACGCTGCGCGTACCCGTGGCCGTCAGCGAGCGTGCCGGTCGCCAGTCGTTGAGCTTGAGCGGCAATGACTGTGCAGTGCGCGCGGCGAACAGTCGTTACGGCAGCCTGGCCGCCCAGAACTGGGCAGTGGGCTATGCGTGGGAGCGGGCATCCCAGGCCACTCGCGTCCAGGTGTCGCGCATCACGCCCCACTGGGGGGAGGCTCTGGCCAGCAACGCCGGGGACTCGAGTTACGAATTCGGTCTCAGCCACGGCATCGATCATGGTGACTGGAAAGCCGAGGCGCGGGTGGCGCTGCGCCAGACACCAGGGTGGCAGCATGCCGAGTCCGGCGCCCTGTCCGCGACGGCGCGCGATTCGTTCTGGACCACGGACACGATGCTGACCCGAAAGCTCCAGCAGGTCGCCGTCTCTGCCCTCTGGGTGAGTGGCGCCGATCCTCTGTGGTTTACGCCGGAAGGCGGCCAGCGTCGCGAGCGCTTCGGCCTCGAGCTCGACTTCTCGAATTGGGCGAGGGGGTGGTTGCCCGATCTCACGCCCAGCATGGCCATGCGCTGGGACTGGTCCCAGGCACACACGCGCGAGGAACTCCGCCAACGCGACAACCGGCTTGCGGTGAACATGGCGGTACACTGGTAGCCGGTTCAGTCACGTCGCCTTCCGCCCGTTCGGTACAGGCGGCACGGTAGACAGGTCCCCCCATGAAAATACGCGTTCTGTGGATCCTGGCACTGCTGCTTGCGGTGCCCGTATTTGCCAACCCGAGCTACACTCCCCCGCGCGGTGAGTGGGCGCAACAACCGCCGGAGCATCTCGGTTTCGACCCGGAGGCTTTGGCCGCCGCGGTCGACTGGGCACGCGAGCAGGCGGTCACCGAGCCCGCTGATCTCTACCAGGTGATCTACAACCACTTCGCCCCGCGCGAGCCCGACTTCCGTATTCTCGGGCCCACCCGGCCGCGGGCCGGGGACAGCGGCATGATCATTCGCCGCGGGTACGTGGTCGCCAGCTGGGGCGATACCGACCGGGCCGACATGGTATTCAGCGTTGCCAAGAGTTTTCTGAGCACGGTGGCCGCATTGGCCCTGGAGGACGGCATCATCGCCGATGTGCATCACCCGGTGGGCGCGCTGGTCCAGACGCCGCATTTTGCCGGGCGGCACAACAGCCAGGTCACGTGGCATCACCTGCTGCAACACACCTCCGAGTGGGAGGGCACGCTTTGGGAGATTCCGGACTGGGCCGACCGGCCCGAGGGCGACGATCCCGAGGCCTGGCCCCTCCGGGCGCTCCAGCGTCCCGGCACGCGCTTCAAGTACAACGACGTGCGTATCAACCTGCTGGCCTACAGCCTGCTGGAAGTGCTGCGCGAGCCGCTGCCGGTCGTGCTGCGCGAGCGGATCATGGACCCGATCGGCGCATCACGCAGCTGGCGCTGGCGCGGTTACCGGAATTCGTGGGTGGAGGTTGACGGACGACAGGTGCAGTCGGTGTCCGGCGGGGGGCACTTCGGTGGCGGGATGTTCATCAGCACTGCCGACCTGGCGCGTTTCGGCCTGCTGTTCCAGCGGCGGGGCGCATGGGGTGGGCAGCAGCTGTTCGACGAGGCGTGGATCGATGCATTGCGCGAGCCGACCGAGGTCATGCCGGGCCACGGCTACCTCTGGTGGCTCAACACCGATCGCGAGCGCATTCCCAGTGCCCCCGAAACGGCCTATTGGGCCGCGGGTTTCGGCGGCAACTTCATCTATGTGGATGACGTGAACGAGCTGGTCATCGTGCTACGGTGGATTCCCGATCTGGAAGGCGTGGTGACGCGGGTGCTCGCGGCCTTGCAGCAAGACCGGCCACGCTGACCACTCCGGAGTGCGGCTCCGACCATCGAGCAACACGTGTGTTGGGCTGCCCGCCAGAGCATCGCTCCGCCCATGATCCACTGCCTTCGATCGACTGACATGCGTGCTAGCATCCGCCGAGCGATCGCATGAGGAATCCATGATGTTCGAGTTTTCCGCCCGCAGCCTGGAGTTCCAGGCTCGCGTTCAGGCCTTCATGGAGGCCCACATCTATCCGAACGAGCAGCGCCATTTCGAAGAGGCCGAACGGCTCGGTCCCTGGGAGGTGCTGCCGGTGGTAGAGGAGCTGAAACCGCTGGCGCGCGAGGCCGGGCTATGGAACCTGTTCCTGCCCGACCCGTCACTGGGCGCCGGGCTTGGCAATCTCGAATACGCGCCGGTCTGCGAGCTGATGGGTCGCTCGCCGCTGGCGCCTGAGGTGTTCAACTGCTCGGCACCGGATACCGGCAACATGGAGGTCCTCTGGCGCTACGGCACGCCCGAACAGCAGACCCGGTGGCTGACCCCTCTGCTTGCTGGCGAGATCCGTTCCTGCTTTGCCATGACGGAGCCGGGCGTGGCCTCGAGCGATGCCACCAATATCGAGAGCTCCATCGTTCGGGATGGGGATGACTACCTGATCAATGGTCACAAGTGGTATACCACCGGTGCGACCGATCCCCGCTGTCGAGTGGCGATCTTCATGGGCAAGACCGCACCTGACGACCCCGATCGTCACCGCCAGCAGTCGATGATTCTGGTGCCCTTGGATGCGCCCGGTGTCCGCGTGGTGCGCCCTTTGCCGGTGTTCGGCTATTACGGGGTGCCCGATCGTGCCTCGGAGGTCATCTTCGAGAATGTGCGGGTTCCTGCGGAGAACATGCTGCTTGGCGAGGGCCGGGGTTTCGAGATCGCCCAGGGTCGGCTCGGTCCGGGCCGGATGCACCACTGCATGCGACTGATCGGTCTCGCCGAGCGCTGCCTGGAGAAAATGTGCCGCAGAAGCCTCTCCAGGGTGGCATTCGGCAAGCGGATCTCGGAGCAGGGCGTGACCATGGAACGGATCGCCGAGGCGCGCATCCTGATCGAACAGGCCCGCCTGCTGACGCTCAAGGCGGCCTGGATGATGGATACGGTCGGCAACAAGGCTGCCCGGGCGGAAATTGCCATGATCAAGGTGGCCGCACCGAACATGGCGCAGCAGGTGATCGACTGGGCAATCCAGGCCCACGGGGGCGGAGGCACCAGCAACGATTTCGGACTTGCGAGCGCCTTTGCGACCGCCAGGCTGCTGCGCCTGGCCGATGGCCCTGACGAGGTGCATCGCAACCAGATCGCGCGTCTGGAGCTTCGTCGCTACGAGCAGCGCTGAGCCGTCTCGGTTTTCCACGGCGTCCGGCCGGCGTGATCCTTCGTAACATCCCCGTAATGATCACCAGTCAGGGGATGGAATGGGCAACGGAAAATCCGCCGGCAAGAAGCGCCGTAGCAAGTCCCGAGACGCGGGCGACGGTGCCCGGGAAGGTGCCGGGAGGCTGGACCTGCGACAGGGCGATACCGCCCCCGAATTGACCGAGGCGTTCATCCGCGAATATGTCAGTCGCGGCAGCAGCGAGGGCGCCCGGACGCGACTGGAGTGCACGCTGCACGACATCTCGCTGCGCGCACTGGAGAGCCTGGACGAGGCTCCGAGTCAGGCCGAGGTGGCCCGGATGGCCACGGGGCTGGCCGCGATTCTCGAGGGTGCCTCGCCAGACGACCTGGCACAGCTGCGCCACGCCCTGTTCCGCGAGGAGCAGGCCGCGGTGTCGACCCGCGTGGACGGCGTGCTGGCGGCGAACTGGCGGGAGGGAGAATATCCGTACAGGGATCGGCTGCGGCGCAAGGTCTATGAACGGCGCAAGTATGACCTGCAGGTTGAACTGCTTAAGTTCCAGCACTGGGTCAAGGACACCGGCTCGCGCGTGGTGATCCTGTTCGAGGGGCGGGACGCGGCGGGCAAGGGCGGCACGATCAAGCGGTTCATGGAACATCTCAATCCGCGAGGCGCCCGCGTGGTGGCCCTCGAGAAGCCCACCGATATCGAGCGCGGCCAGTGGTATTTCCAGCGCTACATCCAGCACCTGCCCACCGCGGGCGAGATCGTGCTGTTCGACAGGTCCTGGTACAACCGCGCGGGTGTGGAGCGCGTGATGGGGTTCTGCAGCGACGAGGAATACCGCGACTTCATCGAGCAGGCGCCGGCGTTCGAGCAGAACCTGGTGCGTTCAGGGATCAGACTGTTCAAATTCTGGTTCTCGGTCAGCCAGGAAGAGCAGCGTCGGCGATTCCGCGAGCGGGAGGTGCATCCCCTTAAGCAGTGGAAGCTCAGCCCGATAGACCGCGCCTCCCTGGACAAATGGGAGGCCTATACCGAGGCGAAAGAGGCCATGTTTGCCCACACCGACACGGCGCATGCGCCGTGGGTGGTCGTGAAGTCCGACTGCAAGAAACGCGCCCGGCTGAACGCGCTGCGCTATGTGCTGCGCTCGCTGTCCTACGCCAGCCGCGATCTGAAGCGGGTCGGCGAGGTGGATCCGCTGATCGTCGGCAGTGCCGCCGCCTCCATCCGTCGCGAGGCCGGGGACGGCCGCGCGACCGGGCAGGGCTGAGGCGAGATCAGTCGGCGTCCGCCGCCGCGGTGGGAGATGCCGGGACTGCCGGTACGAGGTCTCGGTAGGCGTGCCAGCTGGCATGCCCCAGCAACGGCAGCACCAGTACCAGTCCGATGTAGAACGTGAACATGCCGACCAGGATGAAGGTGGTCAGGATGACCGCCCAGAGCACCATCGGTCGGAAATTGAGCGCGACGCAGCGCACACTCGCCTCGATGGCTTCCAGCACGCTGACCTCCCGGTCAAGCAGCAGCGGGATCGACACCACCGAGATGGCGAAGGCCCCGAAGGCCAGCACCGCGCCGATGGCTGTGCCGACGGCAATCATGCCGAGCCCGTTGGGTGTCATCAGCATCGAGGTGTACAGGTCTTGCGGGTTGGGCGTATCCATACCGAAGAACAGCGCGAAGAGGATCGTCGCGATGCGCAGCCAGGCGATCATGAAGATCATCAGCGCGACACCCATCAGGGCGATCTGCATGGTGTTGACGCGCCATGAGGCGAAAGCCCGCGCCAGAGTCGGCGGTTCGCCATCGGCAAGGTCCCTGCTGATGGCATAGATGCCGACCGCGACCAGAGGCCCCAGGAACATGAATCCGGCGGCCATGGGCAGCAGCCAGTAGAACAACCCGGCCGAATACAGCCCGGCCGACAGCACAAAGCTCAGGATTACCCAGATCGCGCCGTAGGTGAGACTGACCCCGGCCGCGCGTCTGAGGTCGGCCACCCCGGCAGCAATCCAGCGCCAGGGCCGCTCTGCGCCCACCTGGCTGACGGGAATGGGTGCAATGGCGACCCGGTCGTCCGGGTGTGGCGTATCGGCGCTGGCCATGATTCGGTTTCTCCCCAGAGTGGTCCGCAGCAGGGTACGCCACGCGCGAGCGTACGCAAGTCGCGATTTACCCGTATACCGTTCGACCCCGGGGTGCTGACAGACGGTCTTGCCACCACTCCCGAATCCGGTACCATCGCGCGCTGTTACGGGAATGTTACATGTGTTCCGGGGCGCTGGTGCCGCGGGGGCGGTATTGATGGCCAAGCCGGCGCTCGACAAGGACCTCAAGAAACTCGTCAAGCTGGAACAGGTGACGCGCGACACCGGTCGTGGACTGGTGCCGCTCAGCCTGGCGGTGGTTTTTCTCGCGCTGGTGGCCGTGGCCTCGCTCTCGGTGGTCGGCTTCGGTGGGGGCTGGGCGCTGATCATGACGGCCAGTGTGGTCGGTGCCTACATGGCGCTGAACATCGGTGCCAACGACGTCGCTAACAACATGTCTCCCGCGGTGGGCAGCCGCGCGCTGAAAATCGGCGTGGCCGTGGCGATCGCCGCGGTCTGCGAGGCAGCTGGTGCACTGATCGCTGGCGGGGACGTCGTCGCGACGGTGTCCTCAGGCATCATCAACCCCGAACTCATGCCGAGTCCGGCAGCCTTCACCACCGCGATGCTCGCCGCGCTTTTTGCCGCTGCGTTGTGGATCAACCTTGCCACCTGGATCGGAGCACCGGTGTCCACCACCCATTCAGTGGTCGGTGGGGTGCTGGGCGGCGGGATTGCTGTCGCCGGGGTCGGGGTAGCCGACTGGAGCGTGGTGGGCCGGATCGTGGCGAGTTGGGTCGTCTCCCCTGTGCTCGGCGGGACGATCGCCGCAGGCTTTCTTGCCTATATCAAGTTCACGATCACGGATGTGCCCGATCGGCTGGAGCAGGCACGGCGGCGCGTGCCGCTGCTGGTCGCCGTCATGGCGGGGGCATTCTCCACCTACCTGCTGATGAAGGGGCTGTCACGCGTCGTGAGCATTGCGCCCGTGACTGCCGTGATGCTCGGTGGCGTGGCGCTGCTGATCACCTGGTGGCTGGTCCGGCCTGCCGTCGATCGGCGCGTCGCCGACATGCAGACCCGCCGCCACTCGGTCGGCGAGCTGTTCACGATTCCGGTGATCTGCGGTGCAGCGCTGCTGTCTTTTGCCCACGGTGCCAACGACGTGGCCAACGCCATCGGCCCCCTGGCAGCGATCTACACCACGGTCAGCCAGGGCGAGCTGGTCGCCCAGGCCGAGATTCCGTTCTGGATCCTGCTGATCGGGGGCTTCGGAATCGTCGCTGGTCTGGCCCTGTTCGGGCCCAAGCTGATACGCACGGTGGGCTCGAAAATCACCAAGCTGAACCGTGTCCGCGCCTTCTGCGTCACCTTGTCGGCGGCCATCACGGTCATCTTCGCCTCGGCTCTGGGGCTGCCGGTGAGCTCGACCCATATCGCCATCGGGGCCCTGTTCGGTGTAGGGTTTCTGCGGGAGTTCCTGGCCAACCGGGGCAATTCGCTGTTGGCCACCCCCGAGGCGATGCCGGCCGGCTCATCGCCTCTGGCAGCGTCCGCCGAGGCCGCAGTGCCGGTGGAGAAGCAGCGCAGGCGTTATCTGGTTCGCCGCTCCCACCTCGTCACCATCATCTCGGCATGGCTGATCACCGTGCCGGCGAGCGCCCTGCTGGCGGGGTTGCTTGCCACCGTACTGACCCGCCTGTCGCTGCCGATGCTCGGTTGAGGCGGCCGCACGAGCTGTCCGGACCGATGCTACACTTGCCTGCATCAGGGTGGATTTGGCTTCGGATGATGCGGATGAAACGTGTGCACAGCACCGGCGGGCGGCCGTGAGCCTGGCCGACGTCCTGGCGCGTCTTGGGCTCACCCGGCTGCCTTTTGGCGGTCCGCCGCCGCCGGCGGCCCTGACCGGTGGCTATGCCACCCGGGTCTCGGAGTGCCTGCGCGAGCTCAAGGCCGGCCAGGTCAGTACCGTGCTGATCAGCGGTGGGCGCGATGCCGGGCATCTCCGGATTCTCGCGGTCCTGCTGGAGCGCTTCGGGCGTGACGGTGACATGGCGGCCTGGTTCGACGAGTACCCGTCGGACGGGCCGGCATTTCTCCAGGCGTTGCTGGCGGGCTGGGGCCTCGAGATCGAGGAGGGTATGCGTGATGACCTCAAGGCCCTGCTCGAGCTGTTCATCGGGCACCAGTCGGCGAAGGGTCACGTGGCGTACGTGGCGCTGCCGGCCGATCAGCGTCCCCCCGAGGACATCGCCGAATTGATCGAGTGGCTGGCCGGGCTACGGTTCGAAGGGCGGTATACGGTGCGGTTTGTGCTTTTTGGGGAGCCGGCCAGTCCGCTGCCCGATTGCCTCAAGGGCGCCACGCCGGAGGTGGCTACGGGGCGCGGGCTGCTGCACCATCGCGTGCCCGGGCTGCTGCCCTCGGAGAGCGAGCACTATGTGCATACCCGGCTGAAAATGGCCGGTGCCCGACATCCGGGCGAGCTGATCGGAATGGAACTGTGTCGCCTGGTGGGTGCCTACGCCGATGGCGAAGTGGCGGTCATCGATCGACTGATGCTCGGTGCGCTGGACATGGCCGCGGCCGACGACCAGACGGGCAGCCTCGTGGTGCGGCAGCGCCATGTGGAGGCTGCGGCAGAGCGGTTGGGGCTGGAGCTTCGCTCCGAGACGGTCACTGCCGAAGCAACAGCGACGGAGTCGGCGGCCGAGCCTGAGCAGGCGAGGCTGGTGTTCTCGGCCGGTGCGGAGGTGACCCACCAGGTGGAGCTGCTGCAGCCGCGCATGGTGATGGGCCGGGATGGCGACTGCGACATCCCGCTCGACAGCCGCTTCATCAGCCGATTTCAGTGTCTGTTCATGCAGACCCGGCGCGGTTGGTACGTCCTCGACCTCGGAAGTACCAACGGCACGTTCGTCAATGCCAGGCGAATCCGCGAGCACCTGCTGCGCCACGGTGACGTCATCTCCATCGGGCGGCATCGGATCCGGTTCGTGGCAGATGATGGCGAAGACGTGCAGGCGGGCGAGGGTGATGGCGCGCCGGGTGACTATCTCAGCACCGAACTGCTGGTTGCTCGGGGAGGACGGACGGATCCCGGCGAGGAGTCGACCGTCATTCGGCAGCGGTCTGAGCGCTGAGGCTGCTCCGGTCGCTCAGATCTCCCGGCGCGTGGGTGCGCAGATGAGCAGACTGGCCGGCCAGTGCGCTGGAAGCCAGTATCCGGTCCTCCAGACCCAGCAGAATCGGCGCCGCGCGGCGGCGATAAATGTTCACCTTGGCATTGAAGACGTTGCGCGAGAGCCCGTGTTTGTCCGCGATGGTGATCCGGCGGATATCGTATTCGCCATCGGCGGTGGGCTCGCCGGTCAGGTAACACTTGATGGCCTCGATGCGCTCGCCGGCGAGCTCCAGCCCGTTAAGCCGTGCCAGGTTCTGTTGTGCCAGACGCATGAACCGCACGGCGTCAAGGGTTTCCGGGCGCCCCTCTACACTCTCGCTGGCCGGCAGACGGGCATGAAACTCTCCGACCATGATCTGGCCCGGCAGCGCCCGGTCGATCATGCGGGCCAGTTCGATGGTGACATCGCCCACGATGTAGTTGTAGAGACTTGGGTTCAGCCCTTCGGCCTGGTGGAATTCGTAGCAGTCGCCGATATGAAAGCCGGCACGAAGCAGCGGGACGGCATTGGAGCGCGCCTTGCCACGGGCAATGGCGTTGTCGGCCAGCACCAGGTGCATGAAGTGATAGAGATTGGTGTTGGCCTCGAGCCCTTCCTCGCGGTTCCAGATGTAGAAGCCGTCACCGGTGCAGGATCGCGCGAAATCGATGCCGATCTGCCGGTCGAGCATTCGGCTGTGTGCCGCATTGATCGAATACGAGAGGCTGTTCAGCTGCGTCATCTGCTCGAAGGGCGAGAGCAGGCTGAACCCCACGATATCGAACAGGGCCACGGCGCGGGTTGCGACATAGCTGATGCTGTAGCGCTTGACCAGGCGCTCGATCAGATCGCGCTCACGGGTCGTGCCCGCAAGGCGGCGGTTCAGCGACAGTCGGCGCGGCTCCAGTGACAGCAACCGGGCCACCTTGGTGAGCTGCGCGGGCGAAAGCTCCCGGCGACCGCTGATCAGCGTCCTCAGGAAGCTGGTCGATACCCGTCCTTGCCCTTCACCGGCGCCGGCGGCGAACTCGGCGACGGCGTAATGCGGCACGATGAGGATGTCGATGCCGTCGTCGACGGGCGTCCAGGACAGCACGACGTTTGCGCCCAGCCCCCACGCGGCATGCAGCTGCCGGTCCAGCAGCAGCAGATTGCTCCGCTCGGCGAGGGGCATGTCGTCGCTCAGCAGCGAGAACAGCTCTCCGGCGATGCCCTGCCAGGGCTGAGCCGGGGCGCGGAGATCGTGTCCGTCATGGACGTTCATTCGAGGGTCGATACTCCCAGGCCAGCGGCGGACCGCATTGCCAATCAGGCATCTGCCGTGCCCGAGCGTGCCATACTATCACGGTGGTTGCGCGAGTCCGCCGGCCCTCACGGCCCGTATCTGCAGGACCTTCCCGGATGGCCCGACTGACCCAGGCGATGATCGACGAGGCGCGTGAGCGCATCGCGCCGCATGTGCTCGAGACCCCGGTGTGGCACTGGCGGAACCCCGGGAGCGCTGGCTGGCCGCCCGGCGGGTCGGTCTGGGTCAAGCTCGAGCTGTGGCAGCGTACCGGGACGTTCAAGGCGCGCGGTGCACTGAACAACGTCCTTTCCCTGGCGCCGGAGCGCCGCGAGGCCGGCGTGGTTGCGGTCAGCGCAGGCAACCACGCCATCGCCACGGCCTATGCCGCGCGGGTGGCCGGCTGCGATGCCCATGTCGTCATGCTGCAGCATTCCAGCCCGGCGCGTATCGAGGCCTGCCGTGCACTGGGCGCCAAGGTGGAACTCGCCGCGGACGTGCACGCCGCCTTCGCCCGGGTGGCCGAGATCGAGCGCGCCGAGGGACGCGTGCTGATCCATCCGTTCGAGGGGCTCGAGGTTGCGGCGGGTACGGCAACGCTGGGCGAGGAATTCCTGGCGCAGGTGCCGGGTCTCGATGCCGTCATCGTGCCTATTGGTGGTGGCGGGCTGTGCGCCGGGGTTGCCTCGGCGGTCAAGCTCAAATCCCCGGGGTGCCGCGTCATTGGCGTGGAACCCGAGGGCGCAGACACCATGCACCGGAGTTTCGCGGCTGGAACGGTGCAGGCGATCGAACGTGTCGAGACCATTGCCGACAGCCTTGGCGCGCCGTTTGCCCTGCCGGTGTCGTTCGAACTGTGCCGGGCCCACGTCGACGAGCTGGTGCGGGTTGACGACGAGGGTCTGCGCGAGGCCATGCGGCTGATGTTCCGGTCGCTGTCGCTGGCGGTGGAACCAGCCTGCGCCGCGACCACGGCGGCCCTGCTGGGCCCGCTGGCGGGTCGTCTGGAGGGCATGCACGTCGGTCTCATCTTCTGTGGGAGCAATATCGATCTCGAGGGCTACCA
The DNA here is from genome assembly GCA_007127715.1 of Gammaproteobacteria bacterium. Lineage (GTDB taxonomy): Bacteria > Pseudomonadota > Gammaproteobacteria > Steroidobacterales > PWYM01 > PWYM01. The sequence continues at coordinate 16,881 of SKYU01000015.1, forward strand.
CGCGCTGCTTGCCGGGCATGCCGGATGAGTAATCTCGATCGGGTTCTGGCAACCCTCCGGCAGCGGCTGGGGCCTGGCGGTGTGACCGAAGATCCTGCGATCATCGCCCCGCGCCTGCGCGAGTGGCGCGACCGCTTCCATGGACGCGCCCCGGCCTGGATCCGGCCTGCCTCGACGGACGAGCTCGCAGAGGTGCTGGGAATCTGCCACGAGGCGCAGGTGCCGGTCGTGCCCCAGGGCGGAAACACCGGCCTGTGCGGCGGGGCGATCCCGGACGACAGTGGCAGGCAGCTCCTGCTTGGCCTGGACCGGATGAACCGCGTTCTCGAGGTGGATGCCGACGGGGGCAGTCTCACCGTGGAGGCTGGCTGCGTTCTGGCCCGGGTCCAGGCGGCGGCCCGCGAGGCCGGGCGGCTGTTTGCGCTGAGCCTTGCTTCCGAGGGCAGCGCGCAGATCGGCGGCTGTGTGTCGACGAACGCGGGCGGCACCAATGTGCTGCGCTACGGCACGGCCCGCGAGCAGGTGTTGGGCCTCGAGGTCGTGCTCGCCGACGGGCGTGTGCTCGACCTGTTGCGGAGCCTGCGCAAGGATACGGCGGGCTACGATCTGAAGCAGTGGTTCATCGGTGCCGAAGGAACGCTGGGCGTGATCAGCAAGGTCTGCGCGCGGCTCCATCCGTTGCCGGGTCCGCTGGAGACGGCCGTGGTGGGGCTGCGCGACCCCGCCACCGCGCTGGCGCTGCTCGGTGTGCTGCGCGACGCGCTCGGCAATGCGCTCTCGGCGTTCGAACTGTTCCCCCGGCAGGGCCTCGAGCTGGTGCTGGACTACCGTCCGGCCGCGCGCGATCCTCTTGGTCGGCCGCAACCCTGGTATGTGCTGCTGGAAGCCGAATCTCCGCGTGTGCATGCAGAGGACGGCGTGTTGTCCGGTGTGCTCGCGGCGGCCATGGAGCGCGGGCTGGTGGCCGATGCCGCGCTCGCCCGCTCCCTGGGCGAGGCGCGCGGGTTCTGGGCCCTGCGCGACGAGCTTTCGGCGGCGCAGAAACACGCCGGTCCAAGCATCAAGCACGATATCGCGGTCCCGCTTTCGGCGATGGGACAGTTTATCGAGGAGGCCACCGCGCTGGCGGGCCGGCTGATACCAGGGTGCCGCGTGCTGGCCTTCGGTCATGTCGGTGATGGCAACGTCCATTTCAACGTGGGCTGTCCGCCCGGGCTGTCGCCCCCGGTGTTTCTCGCGCGGTGGGATGAGGTGGCCGAGGCCGTGCACGACCTGGCCATCGCGCACGGCGGTACTCCCAGTGCGGAGCACGGGATCGGCCAGCTCAAGGTCGGCGAGCTGGCCCGATTGCGCGGCGGGACTGAACTGGAACTGATGCGCGGGCTCAAGCGCATGCTCGACCCCCGCGGCATTCTCAATCCCGGCAAGCTGTTCGGTGCCTGATCGCACGGGCCGGGTGTCCCGGACCGCCCCGCTGCGGCGCTTCCAATCGCGCATTGGTGCACCGCGGCGAATGGGCTAGAATGCCCGGCGGCCGCGCGTCCGCGCGCTATCGAGGATCTGCATCACCCATGACCCGTTCGCAGAAACAGGCCGCCTCTGTCGCGGCGGGATTCATCGTGTTCCATGCAGCGGCACTCCTGGTGTTCCATACCGGTGCCAGCGCGGTTGCGGTCGCCGTGGCGGTGGTCATGTACCTGATCCGAGGGCTCGGCGTGACGGCCGGGTTCCACCGGTATTTCGCGCACAAGTCGTTCCGCACGGGCCGGGTGATGCAGTTTCTGCTGGGGTTCGCCGGCAGCCTGGCGACGCAGGGGGGCGTATTGTGGTGGGTGTCGCATCACCGCGATCACCATCGCTATACCGAGAGCGATCGGGACATGCACTCTCCCCGGATCTTCGGACTCTGGCACGCCCACATGGGCTGGATGATGAGTCCGAAGTGCTTCCAGACCACCGGCGCCAACGTGAAGGACCTGCACCGTTATCCCGAAATCAAGGCCCTGCAGCGCCACTACGTCTGGATCGTGCTGGGACAGATCGTATTCTTCTACGCGTTGGGCAGCGTGCTGGCTGCGGTCTGGCCGGCGCTGGGCACCAGCGGCCTGCAGATGCTTGTCTGGGGCTACTTCCTCAGTACCGTGCTGCTCTGGCACTCGACCTTCATGGTCAATTCCGTCTGTCACCGCTGGGGCCGCGCGCCGTATGATGCCGGTGATGACAGCACCAACAACTGGCTTGTCGCGATCCTGGCGCTGGGCGAGGGGTGGCACAACAACCATCATCGCTTCGCCGGTTCGGCCCGCCACGGCCTTCACTGGTGGCAGTTCGATCTGACCTGGATCGTACTGCGCATCCTGGAGAAACTTGGCCTGGTGTCGGACCTGAAGGTTCCGCGTCCGGCCCAGATCGCATCCGCCTGACCACCCTGCCGGCATCGCTGCCGGCGCGTGATGCGGCGGCCCGCCACCGACAGGGGAATCACCCATGAGCAACGACTCCGACAGCAAGAGCGATATGCGTCGCCATTCCCGCGTAGTGGTCGACGGTGTCGAGCACGCCCCAAGCCGCGCCATGCTCCGCGCGGTCGGGTTCCGTGACGAGGATTTCCGCAAGCCGCAGGTGGGTATCGCCTCGACCTGGAGCATGGTCACCCCCTGCAACATGCATATCAATACGCTCGCGGAGGAAGCCGGACGCGGTGCGGACGAGGCGGGTGGCAAGAGCATCATCTTCAATACCATCACCATTTCGGATGGGATCTCAATGGGAACGCCCGGGATGCGCTACTCCCTGGTGTCCCGCGAGGTGATCGCCGATTCCATCGAGACCGTGGTTGCAGGGCAGGGATTCGACGGGTTCGTCGCCATCGGCGGCTGTGACAAGAACATGCCGGGCTGCGTGATGGCCATGGCCCGACTCGATCGCCCCTCGGTATTCGTCTACGGCGGCACCATTCAGCCAGGCCCCAAGCATCGGGATATCGTGGCGGTGTTCGAAGCCGTGGGTGGGCGCGCGGCAGGGACGGTCAGCGATGCCGAGCTGCTGGAGGTCGAGCGGACGGCCATTCCCGGCCCCGGCTCCTGTGCCGGCATGTATACCGCCAACACCATGGCCTCGGCCATCGAGGCGCTGGGCTTGAGCCTGGCCAACAGTTCCGCCCAGGAGGCCGTCTCCCGCAGCAAGGTCGAGGACTGCCGTCGCGCCGGGCGCCAGGTGGTGGAGCTGCTGCGCCGGGGTATCCGGCCCTCCGATATCCTCTGCCGCGAGGCCTTCGAAAACGCGATCACCGTGGTCATCGCCCTGGGCGGTTCGACCAATGCGGTCCTCCACCTGCTGGCGATGGCGCACGAGGCGGGTGTCGAGCTTTCGCTGGATGACTTCACGCGTATCGGTCAGCGTGTTCCGGTGCTCGCCGACCTCCGGCCGAGCGGCCGCTACATGATGTCCGAGCTGATCCACATCGGTGGGATTCAGCCGCTGATGAAGACCCTGCTCGATGCGCGGCTGCTGCATGGCGACCTGCTGACCGTCACCGGGCGCACGCTCGCCGAGAATCTCGCCGATGTCGCGCCCTATCCCGACGGTCAGGACATCGTGCGATCGCTGGAGCGGCCCATCAAGAAAGACAGCCATCTCGCCATCCTGTACGGCAACCTCGCGCCGGAGGGAGCAGTGGCGAAAATCTCCGGCAAGGAAGGCCTGTCGTTCACCGGTACCGCCCGCGTGTTCGGTTCCGAGGAACAGGCGCTGCGTGGCATCCTCGATGACGAGGTCCAGCCTGGCGACGTGGTGGTGATCCGCTATGAAGGTCCGCGGGGAGGCCCCGGGATGCGCGAGATGCTGAGCCCGACGGGTGCCATCGTGGGCAAGGGCCTCGGCGACAAGGTGGCTCTGCTTACTGATGGACGGTTCTCCGGAGGCAGTCACGGGTTCGTGGTCGGGCACGTCACGCCGGAAGCGGCAGTCGGCGGCCCCATCGCTCTGCTGGAGAACGGCGACCGCATCACCATCGATGCCGAGGCCATGACCATCGATGTTGCGCTCGACGAGGGGGAACTTGCCCGTCGACGTGAGGCCTGGCAGCCGCCGACGCCGCCCGCCACGCGTGGTGTCCTGGCCAAGTATGCAAAGCTGGTCAGCTCGGCTTCGACAGGCGCCGTGACCGATCTGAACCTGCACGACGGGGATTGAACTCAGCCATGAACGCCGCCGACGCCGAGATCTTCGATCCGCGCCTGTGCGCTTTCCCGGACTCTCCGTGGGTGGTGCTCAAGTTCGGCGGGACCAGTGTATCGACAGCTGCAAACTGGCAGCGGATTGCCGCACTGCTGCACGCACGGTTGGCCGAGGGCCGCCGCGTACTGGTGGTGCATTCCGCGCTCTCCGGGATCTCCAACCGGCTGGAAGACCTGCTGACGGCAGCGGTCCGCGGAGCGCAGGCGGCGGTCATCGACGAGATCGTCGCGCGTCATCGGGCCCTCGCCAGCGCTCTGGAAGTCGAGGTCGAGCCGCGCCTCGAGGCCTATTTCGCCGAGCTCCGTCAGCTGGCTGCGGGCATCGAACTGGTGGGCGAGGTCAGTCCCCGGGTGCACGCGCGGGTGATGGCGACGGGCGAGCTGCTGGCCACCACGCTGGGTGCGGCGTTCCTCGAGTCACGCGGACTGACAGTCAGCTGGGCGGATGCGCGGGGGCTGTTGCTGGCGCGCGATGAGCCAGCCAACCACGAGCGGGCCCGGTTCCTGTCGGCGAGTTGCGAGTTTGCCCCGGAGCCCGAGTTGGTCGCGCGGCTGTCGGAGCTGCCCGGTATCGTCCTGACCCAGGGGTTCATCGCGCGTAACCGGGACGGCGACACCGTGCTGCTGGGCCGTGGTGGTTCGGACACCTCGGCCGCCTATCTCGCGGCACGGTTGTCGGCGCGTCGCCTTGAGATCTGGACCGACGTACCCGGGATGTTTTCGGCCAATCCGCGTGCCGTGCCTTCGGCCCGGCTGCTGCGCAGCCTGCATTACTTCGAAGCCCAGGAAATCTCCTCCATGGGCAGCAAGGTGCTGCATCCCCGCTGCATCCCGCCCGTGCGCCGCAGTGGCATTCCCCTGTATGTGTTCAGCACCGAGCATCCGGAGTGGGGCGGGACGGTCATCTCCGGTGACCATGGCGAGGACAGTGCGCAGCTCAAGGCAATTTCTTCGCGCGCTGGAATAACGCTGATCTCCATGGAAACCCAGAGCATGTGGCAGGAGGTCGGCTTCCTGGCCCGCGCGTTCGAACAGATCGCGGCAGCGGGCCTCTCGGTCGACCTGGTATCGACCTCGGAGGCGAACGTCACCGTTTCGATCGACCACCAGGCCAATGTGCTCGATCCAGCGGTGATGCAGGCTCTGGTCACGGAACTCGAGCAGATCTGTCGGGTGAGGATCATCAGTGACTGCGCTGCCGTCAGTCTGGTCGGGCGCGGCATCCGCGGCATCCTGCATCAACTCGGTCCGGCACTCGGCGTGTTCGAGGAGCACCGCATCCACATGCTGACCCAGGCAGCCAACGATCTGAACCTGACGGTGGTCGTGGATGAGGACCAGGCCCATCGTCTGGTCCAGCAGCTCCACCACCTGCTCATGCGCAGGGTGGGGGAAAGCCCCGTATTCGGACCGACCTGGGAGCAGCTGCAGGGTATCCGGCACGCACCGGTGGTCGGCGGCGCATCGCCGTGGTGGGAGCGCCGGCGCGACGCGCTGGTCAACATCGCCCGTGACGCCTCTTCGGCCTATGTCTACGACCTTGGGGTGATCGCCGAGGCGGCCCGCGGCTTGCGCGGCCTGCGGCACCTCGATGCGGTGTTTTTCGCAATGAAGGCGAACTCGAACCCGGACGTGCTGCGCTGTCTGCATGCCGAGGGGCTGAACTTCGAATGCGTGTCGCCGGGCGAGATCGCTCGGGTGCTGGAACTCTTCCCGGACCTCGACCGCCAGCGGATCCTGTTCACGCCGAATTTCGCGCCGCGCGCCGAATACGCCGATGCCCTCGAGAAGGGCGTCTGGGTCACCCTGGACAATCTGCACCCCCTGCGTGCCTGGCCCGAGCTGTTTGTGGGGCGCGAGGTCTTCGTGCGGATCGACCCCGGGCAGGGGCGCGGACACCATGAACACGTGCGCACGGCCGGTGCGCATTCGAAGTTCGGTGTCCCGCTGTTCGAACTGGCTGAACTGGAGTCGCTGGCTGCGGCGGCGGAGTGCCGTATCGTCGGCCTGCATGCCCATACCGGCAGTGGCATCCTGAGCCCTGAAAACTGGCAACAGACCGGCGCGCTGCTGAGCGAACTGGCCGGTCGGTTTCCCGATATGCGGACCCTGGATCTCGGTGGCGGTCTCGGCATCCCCGAGCGTCCGGGTGAACGGCCGCTCGACCTTGCCGCACTCGACGAGTCGCTGGCCGCGATCCGCGAGGCTCATCCCGACTACGCCCTGTGGCTTGAACCGGGGCGTTACCTGGTCGCGGCCGGCGGGGTGCTGGTCAGCGAAGTGACCCAGGTCAAGGGCAAGGGTGATGTGCAGTATGTGGGGATCGCCACCGGAATGAACTCCCTGATCCGCCCGGCCCTCTACGGTGCGTTCCACGAGATCGTCAACCTGAGCCGTCTCGGTGAGGCCGCCACGGAGATCGTGAGCGTCGTGGGCCCGAACTGCGAGAGCGGTGACAAGCTGGGCACCGACCGGCTGATGCCGCCCTGCCATGAGGGCGACATCATCCTGATTGCCAATACCGGTGCCTATGGCTACGTGATGAGTTCGCACTACAACCTGCGCCCACCGGCGCGCGAGTTCACGCTGCCGCCCGAGTCATGAGCCCGGATACGCAGGCCGGCGGTTTTGCCAACCGGGCGGTCGCCGCCCAGGCGCTGCCCGACTTCCGGTCCGTGCCATTGGAGCCGGTCGCGCCCGCCTACCGGCCGTACGCCGTGATCGCCGCGGGGCTGGGTTGGCTGGCGCCGGCGGGGGCCGGCCTGGTTGCGTGGTTCGGCGCACGCGCGGGGCTGCTGCCTGGCACAGTCGCCGTCGTGGCACTGGGTGCGCTGGTGCTGATGACCGCGCTTGCGCTGCTCGGTATGGTGTTTGCCGCACTCGATGCGTCGCGGCGGAGATGGGCGCTGCGTGAGCATGACCTGATCTACCGATCGGGCGTGCTCTGGCACCGCAGCGTGATCGTGCCGTTCGCGCGCATCCAGCACGTCGAGACGGTCTCGGGCCCGCTTGAGCGCCGCTTCGGACTGACCCGCCTCAAGTGCTACACCGCCGGCGGGGCAGGGGGCGATCTCACCGTGGCGGGCCTGCACGGAGAGACCGCGGGACGCCTCAGGCAGTACCTGCTGGAGCGCATCCGCGACGGGGAGGATGAGGCCCCGGAGGTCGAAGGTCCGCGCCTGGCGTCGCCCGGCGATGACGACTGAGTCCCCGGATCCCTGGCAGCGCCTGGCACCCATGGCGCTGGTGTTCCTGATCGCCAGGGCCGTGCAGCGGTTCGTGCGCGAAAACCTCTTCCTGTTCGTCGGTGCCGGCGCCGGCGTGGCGTTCGTGGAGCGTCTGGGGATCCGCGAACTGCTGCTGTTCGCGGCGGTGGTGTTGGCCGCGGTCGTGGTTGGTGCGGTGATTCATCACCGGCGATTCCGTTTCCGGGTCGAGGACGATGCCGTGCGGGTACGGCGCGGCGTGTTCGAGCACAAGGAGCTGCGCGTACGCTTCAGCCGGGTACAGAACGTGCAGTTGGGTCAGCCGGTGTATTTCCGGCCCTTCGATCTGGTGCAGTTCAGCCTCGAGACGCCAGGCGCTGCCGAGCGCGAAGTCGAGCTGCCAGGGATTCCGCGTCGCCTGGCCGAGGAGATGCGCGATCGGATCCTGGGCGCACGCCGCGAGGCCGTGGGGGAGGCCGGTGCCGAGGGTCCGGCCGACCCGGCGGTACCTCCGGGTTTCCCTGGCCCAGTCGTCCCGGGCGGCGAGACCGCTGCCGCGTCGTTGCTGCATGCACCCGGGATCGCCCGGGTGTTCCTGCACGGTCTGAGCAGCAACCAGGTGTGGTTGATCGCGGGTGTGCTGGTATACGTCCTGGACCTTGGCGTCCGCCAGGGCGCCGATTCCACGGTGGTGGAGCAGCTGCTGGGCTGGCTCGAGCGCCAGGCCACGGCGGGCTGGTCGGTGCTGCTGCTCTTGGCCGTCGGAGTGTTTTCGGTGCTGCTGGTGGCTGCAGGTCTGGCCGCGCTGCTGCGCTATCACCCGTACCGGCTGCAGGATCATGGCAGCCGGCTGGTCGGCAGCGGCGGGGTACTCGAGCGCCGCGAACAGACACTGCGACGTGACAAGCTGACGGGGGCGGTACTGAAGCAGTCGCCGGTCGGGCGGGTGCTGGGCTGCTGGACGCTGGCTGGCCTGCAGACCCGTAGTGACGGCCGCGGTGACGAGGTCGGTCAGCGCAGCTTTCTGGTGCCTGGACTGGGCGCCGGCGACCTCGACCTGGTCGGGAAACTCTACCCGGGCGCGAGGATGCCGGAAGGCTTCGAGCCCATCCACCGTCGGTATCGGGTCTGGCTGTTGAGCCGGGGATTCGCGCTCGCGCTCGCGATCCTCGCCCTGCTGGCATCCAGTCTAGGCCGCGGTCATGGTGCGGTGTTGCTGATGACGTTGAGCCTGGTCGTCCTGCCGCCGCTGGTCTGGCTGCGCTGGCGACAGTGGGGCTGGTCGATCGACGGTCCGATGTTCTGGCTGAGAAGGGGGCTTCTGGGGCAGCGTCTGGAAGCGTTCGAGCTCGCGCGGGTGCAGCAGGTGCAGGTCCGCAGTAGTCCCTATCAGCGCCGACACGGGCTGGTGACGCTGGTGCTGGTGCTACCCCAGGGGTTGGTGCAGGTGCCGTTCCTGCCAGAGGCGTTGGCCGCACAGCTGGCCAACCGCGCCCTGTTCGCCGCGGAGACCGCCAGGCAACACCGCCTCTAGGAGGTCTGGCCGCCTCGAGTCGGGTCGATAGCGCGTGTATCGGTCGATTCGAAAATACGGTCGGCGCTGGCGGCGACGAAGCCCTCATAGAGCTCGCCATCGGGTCGAGGATAGCGCCGGGCAAACTCGTAATAGCAGGTCGGGATGTCATGCACCTCACCCCCTGCAAACGCCACCGGAACGCGGTCGGCGAGAGTTGCAGCCTGCTCGAGCAGCACCTCTGGCGAGCCCTTGATTCGGCCCCCTGCAGTGTTCAGGACAAAGCCCTCGGCCTCGACGAAGTCCAGCAAGGCTGGCAGGTCGGCGAAGGTGGTGAGCGCGTTGACGCTGATCGTGAAATGGTTTGCCCGCAGGCCGAGTGCGGCCACCCATGCGGCGTATTCGCTTTCGTCACGCAGTGCCTGCCAGGTGGCATGGCTCACCGGCGCCCAGGGCCTGCCGGCCCAGAAGATGGAGGGGTCGGCGACGGCCGCTGCCGGAACCTGCCGGCACAGCCCCGCTACGAGGTTCTGGAGGTCGCGGCTGAAACGCCGGGTCTCGAGCTCGCTCAGGAAGATGCGTGGATGACCGCCCGGATGCACGTAACCCCAGGCGCGCAGGCCTTTGTCCTCGAAGACGTAGGGCTCGAAGCGGCGATAGCCGAGCGCGAGGAGATGGGGCTCGAGCTGCGCCAGCCCGATCGGGTCGAGATCGAAGCTGCGGAAGGCGACATGATCGTTGACGATCCGTTCGCCACGTGCCGCGACCCTCGCGTGCAGCCGCGCGGCGGCAGGCGCGATAGCGATGTAGTCCTGCCACAGATGTGTGAAGAACTGCTCAGGCGTCATGTCGCCGTATTCCTCGCCGTTATCCTGACCGGCCGGCGAGCCGGGCCCTCAGCGCGCCTCGTGCCGTCGTGCCAGCAGGGCCACGACGTCGGCCAGCCGGAGATCGACCGCCCGCAGTGCCAGCATCAGGTGGAACAGCAAGTCGGCCGCCTCGTCCAGAGCCTCGTCACGATCGCCCGCGGCGATCGCCAGGGCCGTCTCCAGCCCTTCCTCACCGACTTTCTGCGCCACCCGGCGAGGTCCGCGAGCGGTCAGCCGACTCACGTAGCTGCCTTCCGGACGCTCGCGTAGCCGCTGGTCGAGGATGGCCTCGAGGTCGGCCAGGAATGCGTGCGCGTCGGCTCCCGATTGATCGCCCATCGGTCTGTCAGACATGCGCCGGCGCCTCCAGCAGACGGATCGCCACGCCGCGCTCGGCCAGCCAGCGTTTGAGCTCGATGATGTCGATCAGCCCCTTGTGGAACACGCTGGCGGCGAGTGCGCCGTCGACATCGGCCTGCTCGAAGACATCCAGGAAATGCTGCTCCGCGCCAGCACCACCCGAGGCGATCAACGGTACCTCGCAGTGCTCGCGGACACGGGCCAGCTGCTCGATGTCGTAGCCCTGGCGCACGCCATCGGAGTTCATGCAGTTCAGGACGATCTCCCCGGCGCCGCGCGCCTGCACCTCGTCCACCCAGTCGAGCGTGCGCCGGCGCGCCGCCTGGGTCCGGTTCGGGTCGCCGGTGTACTGGTAGACCTGCCAGTCGCCGTCGGCGGACAGGCTGTCGATGCCGACGACCACGCACTGCGCTCCGAAGCGCCGCGACAGGCGGTCGATCAGATCGGGATCGGCCAGGGCGGGGGAGTTGATGGAGATCTTGTCGGCGCCAAGGTTCAGCACCTCCTCTGCGTCGGCCACCGAGCGGATACCGCCGGCCACGCAGAAAGGGATGTCCAGTACTTCGGCGACGCGGTTTACCCAGCTGCGGTCGACCTGGCGGTCCTCCGGGCTGGCCGTGATGTCGTAGAACACCAGTTCATCGGCGCCGCGCTCGCGGTAGCGCCGGGCCAGTTCCAGAATGCCACCGACGTCCTCGTGGTTGCGAAACTGCACGCCCTTGACCACGCGTCCGTCGCGCACGTCGAGACAGGGGATGATGCGCCGGGTCAGCATGCGTGTGCGCCCGGCGAGGTGCTGGGTGCGGCTGTGTGGTCCGGGAGGTAGGCCTCGAGCCCCTCGAGCGCCAGCGCACCCTCCAGCAGGGCACGACCCGAAATGGCGCCGGTCGCGCCTGTCGAAGCCAGGGCCGCCAGGTCCTCGGCGTGGCGGACGCCCCCGGAAGCCTGCACGGCCAGGCTCGGGTAGCGTTGGCAGCATTCCCGGTAGAGTCCGAGGTTCGGGCCCTGCATCGCACCGTCGAGCTCGACGTCGGTACACAGCACATGCTGAAGCCCGTCCGGCATGAAGCCGTCGATCACTTCCCAGAGACTGGCGGACGAGGCTTCGGTCCAGCCATGGGTCAGCGTCATGGGCACCGCGTCGACCTGCCGTACGTCCAGTGCGAGGACGATGCGTTCGGGGCCGAAGCGAGCCAGCCAGTCCTTGACGATGGCCGGGTCGCGAACGGCCAGGCTGCCCACGACAATCCGCGCGGCGCCCGCGGCGAGCTGCGCTTCCACCGCCTCGAGACTGCGTAGCCCACCCCCGACCTGGACCTGAATGTCGCTGGCCTGCAGGATCGCGGCGATGGTGTCGGTGTTGGCGGGGCGGCCATGGCGGGCGCCGTCGAGATCGACCACGTGGAGCCAGCGTGCCCCGGCTTCGCGGTAGCGCTTTGCGAGGGCCGCGGGGCTTACCGGGTAATGGGTGACCTCGTCGAAGCGCCCCTGGTAGAGACGTACGACGCGGCCGTCGTTCAGGTCGATTGCAGGAATCAGTTCCATAGGGCTATAAATCCAGGAAATTTTTCAGGATCTGCTCGCCCACGGGGCCCGAGCGCTCCGGGTGGAACTGGGCACCGTGGAAATTCCCGTCGGCCACGAGCGCGGCGAATTCGCCCCCGTAATCGGCACAGGCCAGCGTGTGGTCGGTGACAGGGAGGGCGTAGCTGTGCACGAAGTAGACGTAGTCCCCGTCGTGGATACCGTCGAGCAGCGGATGGTCGCGGTGCCGGCGCAGCGCATTCCAGCCCATCTGCGGGACAGGCCGTCCTGGTGCCGGTGTGAATCGTCGCGCCTGGCCGGGCAGAATCCCCAGGCAGCGGGCGGCGTCCTCGTCGGAGCCCTGGAAAAGCAGCTGCATACCCAGGCAGATCCCGAGCACGGGTTGGGTCAGCGTCGGGATGAGTTGATCGAGCCCGGCCGCGGCCAGTCGTGCCATGGCATCGGCAGCGGCGCCGACACCCGGGAGAATGACGTGGGAGGCATTGCGGATGGCGGTCTCGTCGCGTGTGAACAGGCTTTCCCGGCCCAGTCGGGCCAGCGCGAACTTCAGCGAGGCGATGTTGGCACCGCCGGAATCGATGAGCACCACGGGGCCGGCGGCCATCACAGGACACCCTTGGTGCTGGGCAGCTCGTTGCCCGCCCGGGCGAAGGCCTGTCGCAGCGCCCGCCCCACCCCCTTGAAGGAGGCCTCGACCATGTGGTGGGTGTTCTCGCCCCACACGCGGACGTGAATGGCGGCGCGCAGGGTTTCGGCCAGCGACCGGAAGAAATGCGGCACCATCTCGGTGGACAGCCCGCCCACCTCGCTGCGGGGGAACGTCGCCTCGAACACGGCGTACGGGCGCCCCCCCAGGTCGATCGCGACCTCGGCGCGGGTTTCGTCCATCGGCAGCAGGAACCCGTAGCGACCGATGCCCCGGCGCTCGCCCAGAGCACGGTCCAGGGCACTGCCCAGCGCCAGCGCGCAGTCTTCCACCGTGTGGTGCTCGTCGATATGCAGGTCACCCTCGCAATTCAGGCTGAGCGCGAAGCCTCCGTGCTTTGCAATCTGCTCGAGCATGTGGTCATAAAACCCCACTCCTGTTGATATTTCTTGTGGGCCTTCGGCGTCGAGATCAACATGCACCTCGATAGCGGTCTCGCGGGTCCGCCGGGTCACCGACGCCCGGCGTGCGCGTCCGGTGAGCTCGCGGGCGGCCAGCGGCCAGGGGCGTGCATCATCGATACCCAGCCGCGGCAGGTCGAGTGTCCGCGCGATGTCGTCCAGTCGGTCGTCAGCCAGCAGTACGGAATGCACCCGGTCGAATCCCTGGCGTGCGACCGACCCGGTCAGCAGTGTCGCGGCCGGCTCGGCACCGTCGAGTATCGGGACCTCGGCCAACTCATGGGCCGCCAGCCAGGCCGCGAACCATTCGGCCACCTCCGGTGCCAGCGGGCCGCCCCCGCCGAGGATGACCGGGCGATAGCCGGCGTCGCGCAGCGCGAGCAGCGCGGGCAGGGCCCCGGGCCGCGGCAGCAGGTCTGCGACCGCCGATGGCGGCTCGGCAGTGTGCAGCAGGGTGCCATCGCGCTGCACCCAGAGATGGCGGGGCTCAGCCATGGCCGCGACGCTCCGGGGTCAGCGCCCCAAGCAGCCGGTCGTTCTGCTCCGGCGTGCCGATACTGATCCGCAGACAGCCGGGTGGCAGGTCCGGATCGGCCGAGAAGTCACGAATCAGGATGCCGCGGGCGCGGGCGGCGGCGACCAGCTGCCCTGGCGCATCGGTCTCGATCAGCAGGAAATTGGCCTCCGACGGATGGACCCGCCGGATCTGCGGCATGCCCTCCAGGGCCTCGGCCACGCGTGCACGCTCCCGGCGCAGGCCCTCGATACGTTCGCGCATCAAGGCGACGGTATCGCCCTCCAGGCTCGCCAGCGCGGCCTCCAGGGACGGGGTCGGCAGGCCATAGGGGGGAAGCATACGGGTCAGCAGTTCGACCACGGCCGGGGCTGCCAGCAGGCTGCCGCAGCGGGCACCTGCCAGGCCGTGGGCCTTGCTCAGCGTCCGGAGCACCACCAGGTGCGGATGCCGCTCGCGAAGCTCGAGCAGGCTGCCGCTGGCGACGAAGTCGACGTAGGCCTCGTCCAGCACCACCAGACCGCGCTCCGCCATGGCCACGCAGACCCGCTCGACGGCGTCGCGGTCGAGGACATTGCCGGTCGGATTGTTGGGCGAGCACAGGAACACGAGTTTCACGGGACCGTTGTTCGCCGCCGCGATCACCCCGGCGTCATCCAGCGCGAAGCCGTGCTCCCGCTGCAGCGGAACCCGGCGCACTCCGGCACCCTGGATGGCGGCATAGACCTGGTACATGCCGAAGGTCGGCGGGCAGATCAGGATGTCGTCCTGGCCCGGTACGCAGAATCCGCGTACCAGCAGGTCGATCGCCTCGCTGCTGCCGCGGGTGATCAGCAGGCTGTCGGGGGTCACGCCATAATGACTCGCCAGGCGTTCGGTCAGCGCCAAGGGACGGGGCGGCGGGTAGATGTTGAGGCCACGCTCGGAATCGTCGTTGGGTGCCCGCCACGGGGCCTCGTTGGCATTGAGCCGCACACAGTCAGGTTCATAGCCTGCTGGACGATAGGCCTCCAGCCGACGCAGTTCGGGTCGTGCCAGGGCGAGAAAATCGATCGTCATGCCACGGTCCGTCGGCGCAGGGCGTCCAGGCGCAGGCTGATGGCCTCACCGTGGGCATCGAGGCCTTCAAGCTCGGCCAGACGACGGCCCACCGGGCCGATGTCCGTCAGGCCGTCCGGGGTGAGCTCCTGGACCGTCATCTGACGCAGGAACGCCGTCAGCGAGAGTCCGCTGTAGGTTCTCGCGAACCCGTAGGTCGGCAGTACGTGATTGGTGCCGCTGCAGTAGTCACCGATCGATTCGGGCGTCCACGGCCCGAGGAACACCGAGCCGGCATGGCTGATCGAATCCAGCCAGCGGCGCGGCTGATCGACCTGGACAATGAGGTGCTCGGGGGCATAGCGGTTGCTCACCTCGAGCGCCTCGGCCACCGAGTCGACCACGATCAGTGCACTGTGCTCCAGGGCCTTGCCGGCGGTGTCGCGCCTGCCCAGTCTCGCGAGCTGTCGTGTCACCTCGGCGGCCACCCGCTCGGCGATGGCGGCGCTCGTGGCCACCAGGATCACCTGGGAGTCCGGGCCATGTTCGGCCTGCGAGAGCAGATCGGAGGCCACGAAGGCCGGGTCGGCGGTGTGGTCTGCGATGACCAGCACCTCGGAGGGCCCCGCCGGCATGTCCAGGGCGGCGCCGCGGGGGTCTTCCGCCACCGCTGTCTTGGCTGCGGTCACCCACGCATTTCCTGGGCCGAAGATCTTGTCAACCTTGGGGACGGTTTCGGTCCCGAAGGCCATGGCGGCAACCGCCTGTGCGCCGCCGACCTTGAATACCTGCTCCACGCCGCAGCGCCGCGCCACGGCCAGCACCGCCGGATCGGCGCGCCCCTCCCGGTCCGGTGGCGTGCAGATGATCCGCACCGGGCAGCCCGCCAGTCCGGCGGGCACAGCCAGCATGATGGCGGTGGAGGGCAGTGGCGCACTGCCGGCGGGCACGTACAGGCCGACGGCGGCGAGCGGCCGGTTGACGCGCTGGCAGCGCACGCCAGGCGAGGTTTCAAGGTCGATCTCGGCCGGATGCTGCGCAGCATGGAACTTGCGCACGTTGTCGATCGCGCGGTCGATGGCCGCCAGCGCATCGGCCGGCAGACGCGACTCCGCGGCCGAGAGCTCGGCATCCTCAACCCGTAACCCCTGCAGCTCGACCCGGTCGAAACGGGCGGTGAACTCCAGAAGTGCCGCGTCGCCGCGCTCACGCACCTCGGAAATGATCGTATCGACCTGCCGGCGCAGTTCGCCGGAGATGCGGTTGGCCGGACGCTCGAGCAGCGCATCGCGCGCCTGCTCGGACAACCGGTTCCAGTGAGTGATCTTCATGGTGACCTCAGTAGAGCATTTTCTCGACCGGCAACACGAGCATGGAGCTGGCGCCGGCCTGCTTGAGCTCCTCCAGTGTTTCCCAGAAGACATTTTCGCGGCACACGGCATGGATGGCCACCTTGTCCTCGCGTCCCTCAAGTGGCATGACGGTGGGGGCCTCGGAGCCGGGCAGCAGCCGCGTGATCTCGGCGAGCGCGGCACGCGGTGCATGCAGCATGATGTATTTGCTCTCGCTGACCTGGATGACACCATCGATCCGCTTCTTGAGACGCTCCATCCATTCGGCCTTTCCGGCCGGGACTGTTTTGGGCGTCTGGATGAGCGATGACACGCTGTCCAGGATGGTGTCCTCCTCGCGCAGGTGGTTGGCCCGGAGCGTCCCGCCCGTCGAGACCAGGTCGCAGATGACGTCGGCCCGGCCGAGTTTGGGGGCGATTTCCACGGCACCGGAGAATTCCACCACGCTGGCCTCAAGCCCCTGCCGGCGCAGGAACTCGCCGACGATATGCGGATAGCTGGTGGCGATGCGCCGGCCGGCGAGATCCGCAGGGCCCTGCCAGGGCATGTCCTCGGGCACCGCGAAGGACAGGCGACAGTGGCCGAAATCGAGTTTGCGCACAATGGTGAAAGGTGCCGTGTCCCCGGCGGCCGCAAAAGCCAGCCGTTTCTCCTCCAGCACGTTGGCACCGACAATGCCGAGATCGCAGACGTCGTCCCGCACCAGCCCCGGAATATCGTCGTCACGCACCAGCAGGACGTCGATCGGCAGGTTCTCGCCATAGCAGATCAACTGATCGCGGCCCTTGCTGTACTTCAGACCGCAGCGTGCGAGCAGGTCCAGAGAGTGCTCGGTCAGCCGCCCGGATTTCTGTACGGCGATCTTGATGCGGTCGGGATTCTGTGGGCTCATGAGGCGGCATCTTCCTTGGGGCGTTCTGGCAGGCGGGACAGGGCGAGGGCATAGCCTCCGTTCCCGTCGGCGAGGAAACGGGCGATCCGGCCGATGGTGGTGACGCTGACGCCGGTCTCGACACTGATTTTCCGATAGGGCCGGCCTGCGGCCAGCAGTGGCACGACCGACCAGCGGTCGGCCATGGCCTGGAGTTCGGCCGGAGTCAGCAGATCACGGAAGAAACGTCGGCATTCTCCGGCGTCGCGCAGCTGGAGAATGGCTTCGTAGAGGGCCTGCTCGGCGGCGGCGTCCTGCGCCGGTGTGGTGGTGCGGCGGTCCTTCATCGTTCCGAGGCTGTGTTAATGTATTATCACGTTAATACAATTTGCCGCGTTGCACAAGGGGGGTGTACCGCGGGTGCGGCCTTGACGCTCCGGTCACAGGCACCATAGACTCGCCGGCGCTCATCGAGACCGGCTGAGGGACAGGCCCAGCGACGCCGGGGCAACCATCGGGCCTCACCAGCCTGACAAGGTGCCAACTCCTGCGCAGGCGGCCACAAGGCCGACGGCGACAGATGAGGGTCGAGCGGCGACCGGCTGACGCAGGCCGGGCAGGCGCGTGACATCCTCCCGGCCGACAGTTCCCGCCGGACGCTTCGATGAGCAGGCGCCGCCCCCTGGGGTGCGGACAGACACAGGCTCGCTGGAGCGTCACAACACATGCCAAGGCCGAATCCTCAGACCGTCGCCGTGCGCAGCGCACTGGAGTCGGACAGCCAGCACGGCGCCGTCGTGCCGCCGATTCACCTGTCGACCAACTACACCTTCTCGGCGTTCAACGAGAAGCGGACGTACGACTACAGCCGCAGCGGCAATCCCACGCGCGACGCGCTCGCCAGCGCGCTGGCCGAGCTCGAGGGGGGCGCGGGCTGCGTGGTCACCGCTTCTGGCATGTCGGCCATCCTTCTGGTGTGCCAGCAGCTGAACCCCGGCGACCTGCTGCTGGCACCGCACGATTGCTACGGCGGGTCGTATCGCCTGTTCGAGAGCCTCGCCGCACGGGGACGGTTCCGGGTTCAATTCATCGACCAGAACGATACCGAGGCGCTCGACCGAGCGCTTGCCGAGCGACCGAAGCTGGTGTGGGTGGAGACGCCGAGCAATCCGCTGCTGCGTATCGTGGACCTCGCCGCCGTGGCCGAGGCGGCGCATGCCGCGGGTGCATTGGTGGCCGCCGACAACACTTTCCTGTCCCCGGCCCTGCAGACGCCACTGGCGCTGGGGGCGGACATCGTCGTGCACTCGACGACCAAGTATCTGAACGGGCACAGCGACGTCATCGGCGGTGCGGTGATTTCCGCCGATCGCGCGGTCCATGACAGCATGGCGGACTGGGCCAACACCCTGGGGCTGACCGGTGGCGCGTTCGACAGTTACCTGACCCTGCGCGGTGTGCGTACCCTGTTCCCCCGGATGCGCCAGCACGAGTCCAACGCCAGCCAGGTGGCCGCCGCGCTGGTGGCCCATCCGGCTGTCCAGGCCGTGTACTACCCCGGGCTGGCGACCCATCCTGGACACGCGCTGGCCGCGCGTCAGCAGCGTGGCTTCGGCGGCATGGTCAGTTTCGAAGTGGCTGGCGACGAGACGGCACTGCGTTGCGTGCTCGAGGGCCTGTCGCTGTTTTCGCTGGCCGAATCGCTGGGCGGCGTGGAGAGCCTGGTGTGCCATCCGGCCACCATGACCCATGCGGCGATGGATCCCGATGCCCGTCGCACGGCCGGCATTTCGGATCGCCTGGTCAGGCTCTCTCTTGGAGCCGAGGCGGGCGATGACCTCGTGGCCGACCTCCTGGGAGCCCTTGACCGGGCCCTGGCGGCCGCGTCAACCCCCACACACAGACAGGGATGACACCGATGAGCGATACCCCGAGCTACCGTTTCGAGACTCTGCAGATCCACGCCGGCCAGGAGCCCGACCCGGCAACGCGCTCGCGCGCCGTGCCGATCTACCAGACGACTTCCTACACTTTCGAGGATGCCGACCATGGCGCGCGGCTGTTCGGCCTGAAGGAATTCGGCAATATCTATTCGCGCATCATGAACCCGACCAATGACGTTTTCGAGAAGCGGGTCGCCGCGCTCGAAGGCGGGGTTGCGGCCCTGGCGACGGCCAGCGGCCAGTCGGCGCAGTTCCTGGCCATCAGCACGCTGGCCGAGGCGGGAGACAACATCGTCTCGGCCAGCAGTCTCTATGGCGGGACGTACAACCAGTTCAAGGTGCAGTTTCCGCGGCTGGGGATCGATGTGCGTTTCGTCGAGGGTGATGACCTCGAGGCCTACGCCGCGCGCATCGACGAGCGCACGCGCGCGATCTACGTGGAGACCATGGGGAATCCCGGTTTCAACATGCCTGATTTCGAGGCCCTCTCCGAACTGGCGCATGCCCACGGACTGCCGTTGATCGTGGACAACACCTTCGGCTGTGGCGGGTGCCTGGTCCGGCCGCTGGATCACGGCGCAGACATCGTCGTCGAGTCCGCCACCAAGTGGATCGGCGGCCATGGGACCTCGGTTGGCGGGATCATCGTCGATTCGGGGCGCTTCGACTGGCGCAGCGAGCGCTTCAGCACCTTCAACTCGCCATCGCCTGGCTATCACGGCCTGAACTTCGCCGAGGTGTTCGGGCCTGATGGACCGTTCGGCAACATTGCCTTCATCATCCGTGCGCGGGTGGAAGGTCTGCGCGACTGGGGGCCGGCGCTCTCGCCGTTCAACTCTTTCCTGTTCCTGCAGGGGCTGGAGACCCTGTCGCTGCGGGTGGAGCGTCACTGCGAGAATGCGCTCGCGCTGGCGCGCTGGCTGCGCGAGCAACCGCAGGTCGAGAGCGTCAGCTACCTCGGGCTCGAAGATCATCCGCACCACGAGCGGGCGCGGCGCTACTGCCGCAATGGGGGTTTCGGCGCCGTACTGACCTTCGGGATCCGTGGAGGCGTGGAGGCTGGCCGCCGTTTCATCGACTCGGTGCGCCTGGCCAGCCATCTGGCCAACGTGGGAGATGCCAAGACGCTGGTGATCCACCCGGCCAGCACCACCCATCAGCAGCTCAGCGCCGAGGAACAGCGCTCCGCTGGCGTCAGCCCGGAGATGATCCGGGTCTCCGTGGGTCTCGAGCACATCGAGGACATCAAGGCGGACTTCGCGCAGGCGTTCGCCGTGGCGGGTCAGTCGGGCTCGTGAGTCACGCCGTGATGGTCAGCGCCGGGACGCTGTCGCCCGAGACCCGGCTGCTGAGGATCGACGAGGTCTTCGAACTCGAGCACGGCGAGCAGCTGCCCGGCGTGGAGGTCGCCTGGCGGAGCTGGGGGACGCTGAACCCGCGGGGTGACAACGCCATTCTGATCTGTCACGCCCTGACGGGCTCGGCTGACGCCGACGACTGGTGGCCGGGGCTGATCGGCGAGGGGCGTGCGCTCGATCCCGCACGCCATTTCATTGTCTGCAGCAACGTACTTGGGGGGTGTTACGGCACCAGCGGGCCGCTGCACCCGCACCCCGAGGATGGCGAACCCTGGGGCTCGAGGTTTCCGCAGTTCACCATCCGGGACATGGTGCGCCTCCAGGCACAGCTGCTCGACCACCTTGGCGTGCGCCGGCTGCAGCTGGTGCTGGGGCCTTCGCTGGGTGGCATGCAGGTGCTGGAATGGGCGGCGAGTTTCCCTGCGCGGGTCGGTGCGATCGCCCCGATCGGCGTGTCGGGTCGGCACTCGGCCTGGTGTATCGGCATCAGCGAGAGCCAGCGCCAGGCGATCTACGCCGATCCCGATTGGCGTGGCGGTCGCTACCCGGTCGGGCAGGGGCCTGTCCGGGGACTCTCGGTGGCCCGCATGTTCGCGATGTGCAGCTACCGCAGCCGCGAGAACTTCCAGCAGCGTTTCGGTCGTTCGCGACAACCCGACACCGAACTGTTCAGCGTCGAATCCTACCTGCGCTACCAAGGCCGCAAGCTGGTCGAGCGCTTCGATGCCAACACCTATGTCCGGCTGACGCAGGCCATGGACAGCCATGATCTCGCCCGCGGGCGCGGCGCCTACGAGGCCGTGCTGGGGAGCCTGGTCCTGCCGTCTCTGGTGGTGTCGGTCGATTCCGACATCCTCTACCCCCCGTGCGAACAGGAAGAACTCGCCCGCCACCTGCCCAACGCGCGCTACCGCCAGCTCCAGACCTCCGCGGGCCATGACGGCTTCCTGATCGAGACGGGTGTACTCAACGCCATGCTGGACGAGTTTCTGACCGAGGTCTGTGGTCAGGGCGTCCCGGCGGCGGGCCAGCCGTCGCCGAGGCAGGCCGGCTGACCGGCGTTCAGGCCACGAGGGCGCGATCGCGCCCCTGGGTTTTCGCCAGGTAGAGGGCGCGGTCCGCGCGGGTCAGCAGCCGTGCGGCATCCACGTCACGCTCATCGGCCGCCGGCCAGGCGGCGATGCCCATGCTGGCGGTGATCGGGAAGCCGAGCGCGCACTCGGCTTCCCGGCGCAGCGATGCTGCGATCCGTTGTGCCGCCTGCCTCGCGCCCTCCACGTCGGTGTCCGGCAGAACGAGCACGAATTCCTCGCCACCGTAGCGGAACGCCAGGTCGGAGCGGCGCAGGCCGCGTCGCAGCACCTCACCGAGCAGCGCGAGCGCCTGGTCTCCAAGGCCGTGACCGTAGGTGTCGTTGATCGCCTTGAAATGATCGATATCCAGCATCAGGACGGCCAGCGGCGTACCCTCGCGTTCGGCCAGCGCCAGCTCGCGCGGGAGCATTCTCTCCAGCGCTGCGCGATTGAACAGGCCGGTCAGGGCGTCTTCCTGCGCATGACGTCGCAGCTGCTCGCAACACAACGCGTTGTGAACCGGCTGGGCGAGCAGGGCGCTTGCCTCGCGTAGCACGGCGAGTTCGCCCGGTGACAGCGGCAGGCAGGTGTGGACCTTGAGCACTGCGACCTCGACGCCGCGGGTGACCAGCGGCCAGGTACTGACATGCAGGCCACCATCGCCGGTCTGGGCCGTGCCCTCGGCGTGGACCAGGCTCAACCCCTCGAGGGGAAGGTACCGGGCCAGGCAGCGCGAAAAGATGGACAGCAGTTCACCGGGATCCAGCGACTGCTGCAACGCGCACACCAGCGTGAACGGGTCGAACGGGGCCGCGGGCAGACGGCTCTGCCAGCCTGGCTGAAGGGGCGCACCTGTGGTGCGGATCAGGACGTCGGCGACGGTCATACAGGGGCCTCCGTGAATTCACGGAGTACAAAGCAATGTTCATGCCAACTTGGCGTCAAGTGGGCGAGTCTGGTTCAACTGACTGTTTTTTTTGGTAAAGTGCAGGCGGGCATTCAGCCCGGGTGCCGATGGTGTCGACATCATGGCGCTACCGGGGCGACGCGGGCGGCAAGCGGATGCCGTCCGCGTCGCCGCTTCGCCGACCGTCAAAGCCTGGCGAGCACCGCGTCGCCGAACGCGCGCGTCCCGACGCTCTCGCCGCCGCGGGCGAGGTCTGCCGTGCGCAGACCGGCATCGAGCACTGCCGAGACAGCCGCCTCGATCTCGCGGGCCGCAGGCTCGCAGTCCAGTGAATGGCGCATCAGCAGGGCCGCGCTCAGCAGCGTCGCGCAGGGGTTGGCAATGCCCTGGCCGGCGATATCCGGCGCCGATCCGTGAATCGGCTCGTACAGACCGCGTCCATCCTCGCCAAGCGAGGCCGAGGGCAGCAGCCCCATCGACCCAGCCAGCATGGAGGCCTCGTCGGTGAGGATGTCCCCGAACATGTTCTCGGTCACGATCACGTCGAAGCTCGCCGGCCGGCTCAGCAGGTGCATGGCCGCAGCATCGACCAGCATATGCTCCAGGGTCAGCTCCGGAAACTCTTCCGCGACCACGCGCGTGGTCACCTCGCGCCACAGGCGGGAGGTCTCGAGCACATTGGCCTTGTCTACCGAGACGAGCCTGCGCTGGCGCGTCTGTGCGAGCCGGCCCGCCATCCGGACGATGCGCTCGATTTCCTCGACGGCGTATCGGCATTCGTCGGTGGCTACGGATTCGCTGCGGGTCTTGCGGCCGAAGTAGATTCCGCCAGTAAGCTCCCTCACCACCATGATGTCCACGTCGGCAAGCAGTTCCGGGCGCAGCGGCGAGGCGGCCAGCAGCGCCGGGTGCGGCCTGACCGGGCGCAGGTTGGCATACACGCCGAGCGTCGCCCGAAGATCAAGCAGGCCCTGCTCCGGGCGCTGTGCCGCGCCGGGGTCCGACCACTTCGGACCGCCCACCGCGCCCAGCAGCACGGCCGCCGCCCGAGCGCACAGCTCGGCCGTCTCTGCCGGCAGCGGAGGGTGGCCGGCATCGATCGCGGCGCCGCCGATCAGGGCTTCCTCGAAGGTGAGCTCGAGCCCGTGGCGTTCGCCCACCACCTCGAGTACGCGTTGTGCCTCGCGGGTGACTTCCGGGCCGATCCCGTCACCGGGCAGGACGGCAATCAGGGCTGCCATGGACGATTCCGTTCGAAGTTGCGAATCTGCTCTTCCTGCTGCAGCAGGAACCCAAGCTGGTCGATGCCATTCATCAGGCAGTAGCGGGAGAAGCCGTCGATCGCGAACTCGACCTCATGGCCGTTCGGCAGACCGACGCGGCATTCACCGAGATCGATCGAGACTTCCGCCCCGGGGTTCGCCAGCAGCCAGGCGTGGGTGTCGCGGTCCACCACCACCGGCAGCAGCCCGTTTTTCAGAGAATTGCTGCGGAAGATATCGGCGATTTCGGTGCTGATCACCGCGCGGATGCCGTAATCGTAGAGCGCCCATGGCGCGTGTTCACGCGAGGAGCCGCAGCCGAAGTTGTTGCCGGCCACCAGTACGGCGCAGCCCTGTGCTTCGGGTTGGTTGAGTTCGAAGTCAGGGCGCGGCTGGCCTTTTTCGTCGTAGCGCCAGTCGGCGAACGCCGCGTCGCCCAGGCCTTCTCGGGTGGTGGTGGTCAGGTAACGCGCAGGAATGATCTGGTCGGTGTCGATATCGTCGTACGGCAGAACGACCGTGCGCGAGCGGATGACGCTGATGGGTTCCATGGCAGGCTCCGTCAGTTCGCGAGATAGGGGCGGGGATCGGCGACGCTGCCGGCAATCGCGCTGGCGGCGGCGGTGACCGGGCTGGCCAGCACCGTTCGGGCACCCTGGCCCTGACGTCCCTCGAAGTTGCGGTTGCTGGTGCTGACGGCCAACTGCCCTGAGGGCACCGTGTCGCCGTTCATGCCGAGGCACATCGAGCAGCCGGACTCCCGCCACTCGGCACCCGCTTCTGTGAACACCCTGTCCAGTCCCCGGGCTTCCGCCGCTTTCTTGACCTGTTGCGAGCCCGGCACCACCAGCATGCGTACCCCCTCTGCCACCCGTCGGCCACGCAGCACCGAAGCCGCCTGCTCGAGGTCCGACAGCCGGGAATTCGTGCAGCTGCCGATGAACACGACATCCACCGGATGTCCGGCGAGCGGTCGCCCGGCGGTCACGCCCATGTAGTCGAGCGCCTTGCGGAAATTCGGATCGCTGCGCTCGGGGACGGCCTCGTCGATGGCGACCACCATGCCCGGGTTGGTGCCGAAGGTGACCATGGGGCGCAGGGCCGAGACGTCAACGGTCACCTCACGATCGAAGCGGGCACCCGGGTCGGAAGGCAGGGCGCGCCAGCGCGCGACGGCCTCGTCCCAGGCGGCCCCCTGCGGGACCATGGGTCGGCCGGCGAGATACTCGATCGTGGTGTCGTCGGGGGCGATCATGCCGGCACGCGCCCCGGCCTCGATCGACATGTTGCAGATGGTCATCCGCTGCTCCATGTCCAGGCCGGCGATGGCGCTGCCGCGATACTCGAGCACGTGGCCGACGCCGCCACCCACCCCGATCTGACCGATCAGCGCGAGGATCATGTCCTTGGCGGTGACCCCATCGCCGAGTTGACCCTCGAAATTGACCGCAAATGTCTTCGGTCGGCGCTGCAGCAGGCACTGGGTGGCCATGACGTGACCGACCTCGGTCGTGCCGATCCCGAACGCCAGTGCGCCGAACGCGCCGTGCGTCGAGGTATGGCTGTCTCCGCAGACAATGGTCTTGCCTGGCTGGGTGGCTCCGAGTTCCGGCCCGATGACGTGTACGATGCCGCGATGCTCGCTGTCGAAACCGTGCAGGGTCACGTTGAACTCTGCGCAGTTCTTCTCGAACTGCACGATCTGGCTCGCGGCCTTGGGTTCGGCGACGACCTGGAGATCGCGAAAGCTTCGCACCGGCAGGGTGGGCGTGGAGTGGTCCATCGTCGCCAGCGTGAGGTCGGTACGTCGCAGCGGCAGGCCGCGCTCGCGCAGCACGGAAAACGCCTGTGGGCTGGTGACCTCGTGGGTGAGGTGCAGGTCGATGTACAGCACCGCCGGGTGATCGGCGGACTCCGGCACGACCACATGATCGTCCCACACTTTCTCGAACAGCGATTTGGCGCTCATGGCACTCCCGTCTTGTATGTCATCCGGACCGGGCGCTGACCCGGTCATGTGTCAGGCTGTCGTGGTGTCGTCGACCGGTTCGAGCCAGCCCCAGCGGTCGGGGGTCGAGCCGTCGAACAGCCCGAAGAACCGTGACTGCAGCATCTCGGTGATGGGTCCCCGGCGACCGGGGCCCACCTCCAGGCGATCGACCGAGCGCACGGGCGTGATCTCAGCCGCCGTGCCGGTCAGGAATATTTCGTCGGCGAGATAGAGCATCTCGCGGGGGATTTCCTTCTCCATGACCTCGAGTCCCGCTTCGCGCGCCAGCGTGATGATGGTGTCCCGGGTGATCCCCGTGAGGATGGAGTCGGTCGCCGTGGGGGTGTAGATGCGACCGTTCTTGACGACGAACACGTTTTCACCGGCCCCCTCGCTGACCGTGCCACGCGTGGTCAGCGCGATGCCCTCGGCGAAGCCCAGCCGCCTCGCTTCCATGCTGATGAGTTGGCTGGACAGGTAATTGCCTCCGGCCTTGGCCAGCGCCGGCACGGTGTTGGGGGCCACCCGCTGCCAGGAGGAAATGCAAACGTCCACGCCGTTCTCCATCCCCTCGGCTCCGAGGTAGGCGCCCCATTCCCATGCCGCGATCGCCGTGTCGACACGGTGGTCGGCCTTGGCCGCCAGACCGATCTCCCCGTAGCCCCGGAACGCGATCGGGCGGATGTAGGCCCCGTTGTCGAGTGCGTTGTCGCGGATCACCTGCTTGCAGGCGGCGGCCAGCGTGGCGACATCGTAGGGAATGGCGAAACGGTAGATCCTGGCCGAATCGTGCAGGCGCTCGAGGTGCTCGGTCAGGCGGAAAATGCGGCTGCCCTGAGGGCTGCGATAGACCCGGATCCCCTCGAACACCGAAGAGCCGTAGTGCAGGGCGTGCGAGAGAACGTGGACATTGGCCTCCTCCCATGGGACGAGTTTGCCGTTGAACCAGATAAAGCGACTCGCTTGAATGGGCATGAGGCGTCCCTTGTCATCGTTGGTATTCAGGCACTCGCGGCCGCGGCGGGTGCAGCCGAGGGGCTGGTCAGTCGCCGCTGGATGCGGTTGATGACCTCCAGATAGGCGCGGGCGCCGGCCTCGACGATGTCCGTGGACAGGCCCTGCCCCCTGAAGGACTGGCCATTATATTCCACCGTCACGGTGACCTCACCCTGCGCGTCATTGCCCAGGGTCACGCTACGCAGTTCGAAGTTCTTCAGCACGAGCTCGATGCCGGTGGCGCGTTCCAGCGCGCGGAAAGCCGCCGCGACCGGTCCGTCCCCGACGGCTGCTTCCTGGACCTCCTCGCCCGTTTCGGCAACCATCCGGACGGCCGCCGCGGCGATCGTGCCGGTGCCTGCGGTGATATGCAGTTCCTCCATCCGCCAGTGCCCGGCCTGACCGGTTCCGGCATTCATGATGATGGCCTCGATGTCGGCATCGAACATCTCTTTCTTGCGATCGGCGAGCTTCTTGAACTCGTCGAAACAGCGCTTGAGTTCGACATCGTCCAGCCGGAAGCCGAGCTGTTCCACGCGCTCGCGGAAGGCATGGCGCCCGCTGTGCTTGCCCAGCACCAGGTTGGATCGGCTGATGCCCACGTCCTCGGGACGCATGATCTCGTAGGTGGCGTGGTGGCGGAGCATGCCGTGCTGGTGGATGCCGGCTTCATGGGCAAAGGCGTTCTCCCCGACGACCGCCTTGTTACGCGGGACATGCATGCCGGTGATCGACGAGACCAGGCGGCTGGTGGGGTAGAGGCGTCGTGAATCGATCCCGGTATGCAGGCCGAAATAGGCCTCCCGGGTCTTCAGTGCCATGACGATTTCCTCGAGAGAGCAGTTGCCGGCCCGCTCGCCGATACCGTTGATCGTGCACTCCACCTGGCGCGCGCCGGCCTGTACCGCGGCGAGGCTGTTGGCGACCGCCATGCCGAGATCGTCGTGGCAGTGGACGGACAGCGTGACCTGGTCGATGCCGGGGACATGGGTCTTGAGATAGCGGAAGACCTCGTGGAATTCTCCAGGCACGGTGTAGCCCACCGTGTCCGGAATGTTGATCGTGCGGGCGCCGGCCTCGATGACCGCGGCCACGACCTCTGCCAGGTACTCCAGCTCCGTGCGCGAGGCGTCCTCGGGGGAGAATTCCACGTCCTCGCAGAAACTGCGCGCAAGCTTGACGCCCTCGACCGCACTTCTGAGGATTTCGTCCTTGGCCATCTGCAGTTTGTGCTCGCGGTGGATGGCGCTGGTGGCGACGAACACGTGGATGCGCTTGTGCTCGGCCTCGCGCAGCGCATTCCATGCGCGCTCTATGTCGGCCGGATTGCAGCGTGCCAGGCCCGCAATCACCGGGCCGCGGATGCTGCCGGCAATGGCCTGTACGGCTTCGAAGTCGCCGGGCGAGGCGGCCGGGAAGCCCGCCTCGATGATGTCCACACGCAGATCCGCCAGTGCCTGTGCGACGCGCAGTTTCTCGCGCAGCGTCATGCTGCAGCCCGGCGCCTGCTCGCCGTCTCGCAGGGTGGTGTCGAAGATCTTGACGCGGGTGTCATCTGCCGGTGTGGTCATGGTTCAGGCTCCTGTCAGGCCGGTGGTGTCGGCCGGGTCGCTTCATGGCTTGGGTTCGGTTGCGTCGAGGGCCGGTCGTCAGCGGCTGCCGTAGTCGAGTGAGGGCATCGGGTAGATGCCCATGGCGCGCGGGTGATGCTGCGGTGGCACCTCATCGAGTACGCCTCGCAGGGTGTCGATATCGATGTTGCCGCCGCTGAGCACGACGCCGACGCGCTTGCCCGAGAGTCGGTCCGCCAGCTTGCAGGCCGCGGCGAGCGGGGCGGCGCCGCCGCCCTCGGCAAGCTGGTGCACCGATTCCAGATACAGGCGGATGGCCGCGGCGATCTCGGTCTCGCTGACCGTGACGAACTCGTCGATGTGCTCGCGCAGCACGGACATCGTGTAGCCCACGGGAACACGGCTGGCGAGACCGTCGGCGATGGTCGGCGCCGCGGCGAATGCGCGGTCTTCGCCCGTGTGCCAGGCGTGATGGAAGGCCGGCGCGTTCTCGGCCTGAACGGCGATGATCCGGGTGCCCGGGCTGAGGCGCCTGGCTGCAAGCGCCGTGCCGGCGGCGAGGCTGCCCCCGCCGACAGGGACGATGATGACATCGAAGGGCTGGGAGACCTGTCGCAGCATCTCCAGGGCCACCGTGCCCTGGCCCGCGACCAGAGTCCGGTGGCGCGCCGGGTGAATGCAGGGCTGGCCGGTGCGCCTGGCGTGCCGAACCGCTGCGTCCCAGGCCGCATCGAAATCATGCCCCCGCTCGATCACCTCGGCACCCGTGGCGCGCATCGCCGCGTTCTTGCCCGGCGCGTTGCCGACGGGCACGAAGATGGTGCAGCGGCTGGCGTACAGGGCGGCGGCCCGGGCCAGCGCCTGGCCGAAGTTGCCCCGGGTAGCCGTAACCAGACCGGTGGCGCGTTCCTCCGGGCGCAGTGAGGCGAGCAGGTTGAGCGTTCCCCGGATCTTGAAAGAGCCCACTGGCTGGGCGTTTTCCAGCTTGACCCAGAGGTCGCAGCCGGCCCGCTGGTTGAGCAGGGGATGACGGATGAGTGGCGTTGGCTGCAGCCACGCTGCAATCACTTCGGCAGCGGCTTCGATGTCGGCAAAGGATGCGGGGGGCTCCTGTCGGTCAGGCTCGGCACCCCAGTCTGTCGCGGCCAGCTCGGCCGGCAGGCGTTGATCGATCATGGTGGCCAGTCACTCCCTGCGATCGCCGCCAGGCGGCGGCCCCAAAAAAAAACCCCGCATCGTCTGCCGGTGCGGGGTTGGTGTTCAGCGAAACGTGGCGTTCAGCCGGACAGCCCGCACCTCCAGCGTCCAAGAAGGAGAAGGCTGGCAAGCACGCCCGGCCCGGACAGCGACACTGTCGGGCGGCGAAACAGCTGGCGTGCGGCAACGTTCATGGCCTGATCATCTTGTATACAACGGGCGCTGTCAACTCCTGCGCATCGGCCCGCGCATTGACAGGTGCGATCACACCATGGTGGCCAGACCGTCTTCGCCCAGATGAGGGGTCAGGTTGAAGCCTGCCAGCGTCCTGCGGCGGCCGGAGAACCGGATCTCGACCATCGCGCAATTGCCGAACACCAGGCTCAGGTCGAAGATGCGCTGGTCATCCAGGCCAAGCAGTTCACCGACGATCATGCAGATCAGCCCTCCCGAGGAGAAGGCGATGCGCGTGTCGCCACTGCGCCCGGGCGCGGTCATCAGCGCCAGGGCATCGGCGGCCCGCCGGCGCGCCGCCGGCCAGGGCTCGTGGGGCAGGTCGGGGAACTCTCCGCCGATCCACCGGCGCGAGACCTGTTCCCAGCGCCGGAAATAGTCGCGGATCAGCTGCCGGCGTTCCGCCGGATCGTCCGACGGCGTCAGCGTCAGCCCGCCGTTACCGGACGCCTCGGCCAGGCCCAGTACGGTCTTCATCACGGCAGCAGCCTCGTGCTCGGCCAGCGCGTCGACGGGATGGCTGGACGGCCAGGCATCGCGCAGGTGTCGATAGGCGCTGGCCACGGCGTCTGCGGTTTCCCGATGGCGTCGAAGCGGGCCTACATAGCTTGTATCGATCTGCACGCCCGTGCGGGCAAGATGCTCACCGAGCCGGCGCGCCTGGACGACACCCTGGGCCGACAGCCGGTCATAGTCCTGCCCGAAAAAGGACGCCTGCCCGTGCCTGACCAGCAGCAGCCGGCTCACAGGGTGATCACCACCTTGCCCATGGCGCCACGTCCCGACAGCAGGGCCAGGCCTTCGGCCGCCTGGGCCAGAGGGTAGCTGGCACCGACGTGAACCTGCAGTCTGCCCGCGGCGTAGTGCTCGAGCAGTTCACGATGGTTCTCGTCCGCCGCGCCCGGTTCGCGGCCCACGAAACTGCCCCAGAACACGCCCACGATACTCGCGCCCTTGAGCAGCGGGAGGTTCATCGGGATCTTCGGGATCTCACCCGAGGCGAAGCCGATGACCAGGGCGCGCCCGTTCCAGGCGCAGGAACGCAGGGCCTGTTCGAACAGGGGGCCGCCGACCGGATCGAACACCACGTCGATGCCTTTACCCCCGGTAAACTCGGCAATGCTGCCGCGCAGGTCGTCGTAATCCCGCACCTCGTGGGCGCCATGTGCGCTTACCAGCGCGCGTTTCTCCGCGCTGCTGGCCACGGCGAGTACCCGCGCCCCGACCAGCCGGCCGAGGGCAACCGCGGCCAGTCCGACGCCGCCTGCCGCACCCAGTACCAGCAGCGTCTCGCCGGGCTGAAGCGCAGCGCGCTGTTTCAGGGCATGCCACGAAGTGCCGAAGGTGAGCAGAAAGGCCGCAGCCTCCTCGAAGGGCATGGTGTCCGGAATCGCCAGCACCTGCGCGGCAGGCACGCGCACCTTTTCCGCCAGCCCCCCGTGACCGCAGTAGGCCAGCACGCGCTGGCCGGGCGATAACGCCGTCACTGCGCTCCCGCAGCTGGTGATCACGCCTGCCACCTCGGCGCCAGGCGCGAAGGGCAGCGGTGGCTGGACCTGGTATTTGCCGGCGATCATCAGCACGTCGGGGAAGTTGAGGCCGCAGGCCCGAACGTCGATGACGACCTCGTCGGCGGCGGGCACCGGGTCGGGCAGCTGGCCTGGTTCCAGCACCTCGACACCCCCGTGTCGGTGACAGAGCATGGCGCGCATGATCAGAGACTCTCGCGGATCAGCAGGCCGCCGTCGGCGACGACAGCCTGACCGGTGATGAATTTCGAGGCGTCGGATGCCAGAAAGACCGCGACCCCGGCGATGTCGTCCGGTTCGCCGATCCTGCCCAGGGGCGTGACCCGCTCGACATGGCGGCGCTGGCGTTCATCCTCCCACAGGGCCCTTGCGAAGTCCGTGCGCACCAGGCCGGGCGCGATGCAGTTGGCCCGGATGCCGCGGTCGCCCCACTCGACGGCGAGGTTGCGGGCAAGCTGGAAGTCGGCCGCCTTGGACATGGCATAGGTGCCGATCAGTCGGGTGCCGGTGAGCCCGACCACGCTGGAGACGATGATGATGCTGCCATTGCCACGTTCGGCCATCTGCGGCAGGACCGCGTGCGCAAGCTTCATGTTGGCGCGGACGTTGACCCGCATGATCTTGTCGAATGCCGCGTCGTCCACTGTCTGCATCGAGCCATACACCGGATTGGCTGCAGCATTGCAGACCAGCGTATCGACGCGACCCCAGCTGGACAGTGTGCGCGCGACCAGTTCGTCGAGTGCGGCATCATCGCCAACGTTGCAGGGCACCACGAGCGCCTCGCCGCCGCGTTGCCGGATGCCTTCGGCGACCGGCTCACAGCTCTCCGCGCTGCGGCTGGAAACCACGACCCGGGCGCCATGCGCAGCCAACTGCTCGGCGATGGCGCGACCGATGCCACGGCTCGAGCCGGTGACGATCGCGACCCTTCCGCTGAGGTCGAAAAGACTCATGCGCACTCCTCTCCAGGCCGCCCTGACAGGGCGCCAGTCTAGCGCCTCGTGCTGGCGACGGCGATCCCGAGGTGGCAGCGCAGTCCCGTCATGGCGACGGACTGGGCGGACCGGACGGCGCGACGCGGGCGGCATGCTATAGTCGCGCCCGTCGCACGCCAGGGCCGACACAACGGCATGGATTTCGAACACAGTTCAAAGGTGAGCCGCCTGCTGACCCGGCTCGAAGCGTTCATGGCCGAGGAGGTGTATCCCGCCGAGGCCACCTACGCCGCCGAGCAGGCCGCGGCAAGCGACCGATGGGCCGTGCCTCCGGTGATGGAGGCCCTGAAGGCCCGCGCAAGGGCCGCAGGACTCTGGAACCTTTTCCTGCCGGACAGCGAATACGGTGCCGGGCTGAGCAATCTCGAATACGCGCCGCTGTGCGAGGTTATGGGGCGCTCGCCGATCGCCCCGGAGGTCTTCAACTGCAGTGCGCCGGATACCGGCAACATGGAAGTGCTGGTGCGCTACGGCACCGAGGCGCAGAAGCGTGACTGGCTCGTACCGCTGCTGGAAGGGCGGATCCGCTCGGCCTTTGCGATGACCGAACCTGCCGTGGCCTCCTCGGACGCCACCAACATCTGCGCCTCCATCCGACGCGATGGCGACGAATATGTCCTGGACGGACGCAAATGGTGGACCTCCGGGGCGATGGATCCACGCTGCGAGATCATGATTTTCATGGGCCGCAGCAACCCCGAGGCCGAGCGTCACCGGCAGCAGTCCATGATTCTCGTGCCGCGCGCCACCCCTGGTGTCCGGGTCGAGCGGCCCTTGACGGTGTTCGGTTATGACGACGCACCCCACGGCCATGCCGAGGTCAGATTCGAGCAGGTGCGCGTGCCGGCCGGCAACATGCTGCTGGGTGAGGGTCGGGGGTTCGAGATCGCCCAGGGGCGCCTCGGGCCCGGACGGATCCATCACTGCATGCGCCTGATAGGCCTGGCGGAACGCGCGCTGGAGATGTCCATCGGCCGCGCGGCCGGGCGCGTGGCCTTCGGCAAGGCGCTGGCGGGTCATGGCGTAACGATCGAGAAGATTGCCGAGTGCCGGCTGGAGATCGAGCAGGCACGCCTGCTGACCCTCAAGGCCGCTGACATGATGGACCGTTACGGCAATCGCCGCGCGCGCAGCGAAATCGCGATGATCAAGGTGGTGGCACCGCGGATGGCGCTTGCGGTCATCGATCGGGCCATTCAGGTGCACGGCGGCGCCGGCGTGAGCCAGGATTTTCCTCTGGCCTGGTTCTGGGCGCAGGCGCGAACACTGCGCATTGCCGACGGCCCGGATGAGGTGCATCTGCGCACTGTCGGCCGCGCGGAAATCGCCCGGCGCGGGCCTGGTCGGGCCACTCGGGACTTGTGATCGCGTGGCTGAACTTGTATACAGACGTCAGGCTGTGCAGGTACGTGTTTATACACTTGCAATGACGCAGTTCAGGCAGGAGGGCGGTCCGGCTCGGGAGGTGGGACACGACCTTCGGGATCGGCCGGCGGGATTGACTTGGTGCCGCTGAGCCGTTGTAGTAGGGGGATGCTGACCGGACAATGTCGTCAGCACAGGCGAGGGGCAGGGAAGCCGGGATCGTCCGGAATGGGGTTCCCCATATCCTCGATTTTTCGTTTTACAGCCATCCATTCCAGAATCCGACATCAATGACCGGACCGAGGAGAGTCAATGAAACCCAAGCGTAGGAGCGTGCTCGCCGCCGTCTGCGCTGGCGCGGCGGGAAGCTTGCTGGCCACCGCCGTGTCCGCGCAGAACCTGGACCAGGTGCTCACCCAGGGGGAGCGTCGCATCACGATCGCCCAGGAGTCGCAGCAACGGGTCGACGACATCGTCAACCAGACCCGCAGTCTCACCGACCAGTTCCGTCAGGTCTCACGGGAGATCGAGGGGCTTGAGGTGTACAACGCACTGCTGGAGCGCCAGGTCGAGCGTCAGGAGTCCCAGAAGGTGGACATCCGCAACTCGATCGACCAGGTCACGGTCATCCAGCGACAGATCGTGCCTCTGATGGACCGGATGATCGAAGGTCTCGATCAGTTCGTCGCGCTGGACGTCCCGTTCCTCGCCGAGGAACGGCGCAATCGTGTCGAGGAGCTGCGCAACATCCTCGAGCGTCAGGACGTGTCGGTGGCGGAGAAGTTCCGCCGCGTGATGGAGGCCTACCAGATCGAGAACGAGTACGGCCGCACCATCGAGTACTACAAGGGCATGCTCGAGGTCGGCGGGGTCGAGCGGGAAGTCGACTTCCTGCGTGTCGGGCGCGTCGCGCTGGTCTATCAGACCGCGGACGGTCAGCGCCAGGGTGTCTGGGACCAGCGTGCCGGTCAGTGGGTCGAGCTCGGCAGTGACTACCGCAACCGCATCCGCCAGGGTCTGCGGGTCGCGCGCCGCCAGATCGCGCCTGAGTTGCTGATGATGCCGATCGCCGCTCCGGAGGACATCTGACAATGAGAGTCAAATTTGCACTGGCGGCGGTTGTCGCCGTCGTTTTCGGTCTGGGCGCTCTGGCGCCGGCCGATGCCAACGCCCAGGCGCGCAGCCTGGAAGAGCTTCTCCGGCTGGTGGAGCAGGGTCGCGCGCGGGATTCCGAAGAAGCCCGCCAGCGTGAGCAGGAGTTCGCAGCCCAGCGCGGCGAGCAGGAGCGTCTGCTGCGCGAGGCGCGCCAGCGCCAGCAGCGCGAGGAGCGCCGCAGCGAAACGCTGGAGAACACCTTCGCTGAAAACGAGCGCGAAATCTCCCAGCTGAACGCCGAGCTCAATGAAAGCCTTGGCGAGCTGCGCGAACTCTTCGGTGTCGTCCAGCTGGTCGCTGGCGATGCCGCAGGTCAGTTCGACAACTCGCTCACCGCCATCCAGTACCCGGAGCGTCGTGAGTTCCTGCTGCGCCTGGCGGAGCGTATGGGCCAGACCGCACGTATCGCCTCGGTCGATGAGATCGAGCGCCTGTGGTTTGAGCTGCAGCGCGAGGCGACCGAGCTCGGGCGCGTTGCACGCATGCCGATGGAGGTCGTTTCCGCGAGCGGTGATCGGGAAACCCGCAACGTGGTCCGGGTGGGCGCGTTCAACCTGGTGGCCGATGGTGCCTATCTGACGTATGAGCCGGCGACCCGCAGCATCAGCGAGCTTGCCCGTCAGCCCGATCAGCGTCGTTTCATCACCAGCACCTCGCGGCTGGTCAACGCGACCGATGGGTTCACGGCTTTCGCGCTGGACCCGACGCGCGGCCAGTTGCTGGCGCTGCTGATCGAGTATCCGTCAATTGTCGAGCGCATCCAGCAGGGTGCCGAGGTCGGTTACGTGATCATCGCACTGGGTCTGCTGGGCCTGCTGCTCGCGGCTGAGCGGCTCGTGACCCTCGGCCTGATCAGCGGCAAGGTGACACGCCAGCTGAAGAGCTCGGAGCCGAGTGAAGACAACCCGCTGGGCCGTGTGCTCAAGGTCTATCATGCCAACAAGGGTGTCGATACCGAGACTCTCGAGTTGAAGCTGGGCGAGGCGATCATCAAGGAGACACCGCGTCTGCAGCGCTTCCTGCTGTTCCTGAAGATCATTGCCGTGGTCGCGCCGCTGATGGGTCTGCTCGGTACCGTCACCGGTATGATCCAGACCTTCCAGGCCATCACGCTGTTTGGCACCGGTGATCCGACGCTCATGGCGGGCGGTATCTCGCAGGCGCTGGTGACTACGGTGCTCGGCCTGGTCGTGGCCATCCCGATCGTGCTGCTGCACACCGTTGTGAGCGGCCGCAGCAAGCGCATCCTGCACATTCTCAATGAGCAGAGCGCGGGCATCGTGGCGCAGCACTCGGAAGCCGAGAAGAAGGGGGCGGCGGCCTGAGGCCGCCGTCACCTCCTGTCGACGCCACGCGAGAGGTAGTCCATGCAACTGCTGATTGACATGTGGGAACCGATACGTGACTTCCTTGAACTCGGGGGAGACGTACTGGTCATAATCGGGTGGACGATCTTCTTCATGTGGGTTCTGATCCTCGAGCGCTTCATCTTCTTCAGCACTGGGCTGAAGCAGCAGAGCCGCGAGGTCTTCCGCAAGTGGGAGGCGCGCCCGGAACGTCGGTCCTGGGAGGCGGCAAACATCCGCCAGGCGCTGGTTTCGGAGGTCCGGCTTTCTGCGAATGCCGGACTACCGATGATCAAGACGCTGGTGGCCCTGTGTCCGCTGCTCGGCCTGCTGGGTACCGTGACCGGGATGGTCGAGGTCTTCGATGTGATGGCAGTCACCGGCACGGGCAACGCCCGGGCGATGGCTGCCGGCGTATCGAAGGCCACCATCCCCACGATGGCCGGCATGGTCGGGGCGCTGTCCGGCGTGCTGTTCGCCACCATCTTGACCAACCGTGCCAACCGTGAAGTTGAACTGCTCGAAGACGAGCTCACGATGGATCACTGAGGAACCAAGCCATGCGCAGGAATTTCGCTGGGGCCGCGACCGAAGAGGAAGAGAATGAAATCAACATCACGCCGATGCTTGACGTGGTGTTCATCATGCTCATCTTTTTCATCGTCACGGCATCGTTCGTCAAGGAGGCGGGTATTGATGTCAACCGTCCGGATGCACAGACCGCTGTGCGTCAGGAGCGGGCCAACATCCTGATCGCGATCTCCGAGAACAACGAGATCTGGATCGACCGTCGCCAGGTGGATCCGCGCGCTCTGCGCGCGAACATCGAGCGGCTGCATGCCGAAAATCCCGAAGGGTCCGTGGTGATCCAGGCGGACAAGAAGGCGGTGACCGAGACCCTGATCCAGGTCATGGACGCCGCTCGGCAGGCGGGCGTGTTCAACGTCTCGATCGCGGCTCAGGAGACCTGAGCCCGGGAGCGCGCGGACCGGGTACGTGTGGTGCGTATCCGGCCCCTGGTGCCCGTCACTTAACGGGTATCGAGCAGGAGGACTGAAACATGGTGAGAATCCTGATCTCCGTGGTAGTCGGCACCTTCGTCACCTTCACGCTGCTGTGGGTCATGCAGTACCTGATCGTGATGGGCGTCCCGGCATTGACTGACGACCGTACGTTCCGGTTTGTGGATTTCGTCCGTGTGCAGCGCGAGGAGCGCACGGAAACCCGCGAGGACCGCCCCGAGCGGCCGCCGGAGCCGGATGCCCCACCGCCTGACCAGCCGGATCGGCAGATGGATGACATGGACATGGCAGCAGCTGCAGTCGGCGTCAGCGCGCCGACGGTGTCCCATGACATGGACATCGGCCGCGATGGCTTCTTCAGTGACGGCGAATACATGCCGATCGTGCAGGTGGCCCCCAACTACCCGCGTCGCGCTCAGATGCGAGGCCTCGAAGGCTGGGTGACCCTGGAGTTCGTGGTGACTCGGCAGGGTACGGTGCGCGATCCCTTCGTGGTCGAGTCGTCGAACTCGATTTTCGAAAGCGCCGCGATCGATGCGGTCATGCGTTTCCGCTACCGGCCCAGGGTGATCGACGGTGAACCCGTGGATGTCCCGGGGGTCAGATTCCGTATTACCTTCCGTCTGGAAGACTGAGGCAGTACAGGTGCGACGAACGATTCGCGAGGAGGCGGCAGAAATGGACACTTCAGCAACCCCCCGGAGCCGGACGCGGCCCATCGCTGCTGCGGTGGCCACGGCGTTCGTGCTGGCACTGGGCGTTGGCACGGGCAGTCTTGTGCCGGCGGGCAGTGCGATAGCGCAGGAAGAAGAGGAAACCCGTCAGGTTCAGGCCCTGCGTGAGCGGGTCTTCCAGGGCCTATCGGCCGCGCAGGAGCGTCTGGAAGAAGAGGATTATGCCGGCGCGCGGCGCGAACTCGACCGCATCCGCACGATCGCAGATCTCAACAGCTACGAGCGTGGCCAGATCCTGTACTTCACCGGTCTGGTCGATTACCAGCAGGAAAACCTGCTCGCTGCGGTCAGCGCATTCGAGCAGGTCGTGGCTCTCCCGGATCTGCCGCAGGGCTTCCTGAACGACACACTCTGGACGCTGGTACAGCTGGCGATGGCCACGGAGCAGTACCAGAAGGCGCTGGAGTACGGTAACCGGTGGCTGGAGACGGCCACGAACCCCGGCGGTGATCCGTTCTACCTGTTGGCTGTGGCGCATTACCAGCTCGAGCAGTATCGCCAGTCGGTGGACTACCTGAATCGGGCCATCGAGATCGCCGAGCGCGATCGCGATGGGGGCGCACGTGAGGAATGGTTCGGTCTGCTGCGGGCCGGTTACTTCCAGCTCGAAGACACGGCGCGGCTGCGCGAGGTGCTTGAGCTGATGGTGACGCGCTGGCCGAAGAAAGAGTACTGGACGCATCTCTCGGCGGTGTATGGCGAGCTCGGGCTGCAGCGCCGGCAGGTGGCGGTGCTGGAGGCGATCTACGAGGACGGTCTCATGGACCGTGAAAACGAGATCGTGCAGTTGGCGCAGCTCTATATGCAGTCCGGAGGGCCTTACAAGGGGGCGAGAATCCTCGAGCGGGGCATGAACGACGGCATCGTCGAGGGTAACGAGCGTAACTATCGTCTGCTATCCCAGGCGTGGATGATGGCGCAGGACGACCGTCGGGCCATCCCGCCGCTGCGGGAAGCGGCGCGACGCTCAGGCGACGGACAGCTTTACCTGCAGCTGGCACAGTCTCACCTGAATCTCGACCAGCATCAGGAGTGCGTGGAGGCCGCCAGGGCCGGCTTGAATCGCGGCGGGTTGCGGCGCCCCGATACGGCAAATGTCGTACTGGGAATGTGCCTGTACGAGATGCAGCAGTACGAGCCCGCGAAGGCGGCGTTCCGTGCGGCCAGGACCGACGATCGCAGCCGGCGGACCGCGAACCAGTGGATCGAGTTCATCGATCGCGAAGTCGCGCGTCGGGAGGATCTGCGGCGCCAGATGGCGCGCAGTTGAAGTACCGCGCCATCGCCTAACCTGTCGCGAGCGGCCGCTGACGTGCCGCAGTGTTGGGATCCTACGGAATGAACGGGCCCGCAGTCGCGGGCCCGTTTTCGTCTGGGCGGCCACCACGGGGTGAACGGCGCGCAGCGGGTTTGCGCGCAGCACCGCCAGTCCCTAGAATCGCGCGGTTTTTCCACAACTTGAAGTGAGCAGCATGCCCAAGGTCATTTACGTGCAGCCGGACGGCAGCCGGCGCGAGATCGAAGTCGAGGCCGGTCTGACGGTCATGGAAGGCGCAGTCAACAACGACGTCGACGGCATCGTCGCCGAGTGCGGTGGGGCGTGCGCGTGCGCGACCTGTCACGCCCATATCGATGCGGCCTGGCTCGATCGAATGCCTGCTATGGACGATATGGAAGACTGCATGCTGGACGCGGCTTATGAGCGCAACGACGCCAGCCGGCTGACCTGCCAGATCGAGGTGACGGAGGCGCTGGACGGGCTGGTGGTGCACGTCGCGCAAAACGAGCATTGAGCCTCACCGGCGGGCTCACGCGGAGAGTCCAGCCCACGCCATGCGCACGCCGGTGATGACCAGGAACAGCGCGAAGGCGTGACGCAGCATTCGCGACGACAGATGGTGTGCCAGGCGGACGCCCAGCGGTACCGCGAGCAGCATGGTGGGCAGGACGCAGGCGGCCGCCAGCAGGTTGACGTAGCCGAGTGAATACGGCGGCAGACCGGCGGTCTGCCACCCTGCGATGACGAAGCCTGCGGCGCCGGGCAGGGCGATCATCAGGCCGAGGGCCGAGGAGGTGCCCACGGCGCGCAGCAGAGGGATGCCGTACGCGGTCATCACCGGCACCGACAGCGAGCCGCCGCCGATGCCCATGAGCGCCGAGAGGCCACCGATGCCTGCTGGAATGGCGTGACCGG
Organism: Gammaproteobacteria bacterium; assembly: GCA_007127715.1. Taxonomy (GTDB): domain Bacteria; phylum Pseudomonadota; class Gammaproteobacteria; order Steroidobacterales; family PWYM01; genus PWYM01. Next base: position 56,368 of record SKYU01000015.1, read on the forward strand.
CGGCGCCGGCCGGGAGGCGGTCGCCGAGTCGGAAGGTTTCCGGTGCCCACGCCAGCCAGGCGGCCATGCTGAGCACGAGGATGGCGAACACCAGCGCCAGGGCATCGCTGGTGAGCGTATGCGCGGCGATCACGCCTGCGACGACACCGACCACCAACCCTGTGCTCCAGCGACGCAGAAGCCATCCCTGGACGGCACCGCGGCGATGATGCCCCAGCGCCGAGCGCAGCGAGGTCGGGATGATCAGCGCGAGCGACGTGCCGACGGAGACCTGCATGAGGTGGGTTTCCGTGGCGCCGGCGATCAGCAGGACCTGGTAGACCACCGGGACGATGACCAGTCCGCCTCCCACGCCCAGCAGGCCGGCCAGCAGACCGGCCAGCAGACCGGCGATCACAAGGGCGGTCACCAGCCAGACGAGCTGCTGTGGGTCGAGAGTCATGCCGTGCTCCATGCGGTTCGCGGCATTGTACGTGCGTTGCGTAGTAGCATGACGCAGCCCTTGCACCCGGGATGCGACGATGTCGAGAAAGACCCTCAATCTCACCCCCGAGTTGTACGACTATCTGCTGGAAGTCTCGCTACGGGAACCAGACCTGCTCCGGCATCTGCGCGAGGAGACTGCGCGGATGCCGGGTGCGAACATGCAGATCGCCCCGGAGCAGGGCCAGTTCATGCAGATGCTGGTTCGGCTGACGGGCGCGAGGCGCATCATCGAGGTGGGCGTGTACACGGGCTACTCGAGTCTCTCCATGGCCCTGGCGATGCCCCCGGACGGCCACCTCCTCGCTTGTGATGTGAACGACGAATGGACCGGCGTTGCCCGCCGCTACTGGGCCAAGGCGGGCGTGGCAGGCCGCATCAGCCTGCGTATTGCCCCTGCCGCGGAGACATTGCGCGCGCGCGTGGCTGCCGGTGAGGCCGGGCAGTGGGATCTCGCGTTCATCGACGCCGACAAGGAAGGCTACGCGGAGTACTACGAACTGTGCCTGGCGCTGGTGCGCGCTGGCGGCGTGATCCTGTTCGACAACGTGCTCTGGGCAGGTGCGGTCGCCGATCCGCAGCGTCAGGACGCCGATACCCTGGCGCTGCGAGCCCTGAACCGCCAGCTGCACGCAGACCCGCGTATCGATCTCAGCATGGTGCCGGTTGGCGACGGGTTGACCCTGGCGCGCAAGCGCTGAACCCCCTCAGCCGCTCCGCTCGATCAGCTCGATCAGCTCACCTGCCGCACCGCGCAGAGTCATCGCACGGGCACCGCGGTAGGGAGGCAGCTCACTCGTGTAGATCGGCCCGATCGCGCTCGACAGGTGCGCAGAGAGATCGGGCACCTCGAAACTGACGATGGCCATGGCCGGTGGCAGGCTGCCCGTCGGGACGGTCCTGGCGACGGTCTGCGCAGGGTACTGATCGGCCTCGATGAAACTCTGGCCGGCCAGCGGCAGTGCGGAGAGCTCGTGCAGCTGATCGGCAGGCAGTCCGAGTGCCTCGGACAGCACGGTGATCTTGACCGGCATCACCGGGGCTTCCGGCACGGCGAACCGCGACTGATAGAACTGTCGCAACGCCGAGAGATCCGGCCCGCCGAGGATGACGATAAAGCACCGGTCCACCGGGCAGAGGGGTTCGGGCGTATCGAACTCCTCCAGGCGACGCTTGAACTGCGTCAGGTACACGACCTCGCCGGCCGGCCCCTCGATCTGCATCGCACGAATGGCGTCGGTGAACGAGAGATCCTCGGGCGGCCCGATGATCCGGAAGGGCGAGTCGGCCAGCCGGGCTGCCAGGTCGTCGACGTCCTGGACGATCAGCTCCGTGGCGTTCCAGCCCCATGTCGTCAGGGCCCGGTAGTCGTCGCTGGGACCGGCGACGAAACGGAACCAGTAGCCGCTGTCATGGGCCGGGGTGAGCAGAATCGACCTCGCGCCGGCCTGCGCGGGTGCTGCCCAGCTTTCGGCCAGCGCCTGGCTGACCGGCCCGTCACTGCCCGGTACGTCGCGGTAGTCCAGCCACTCGCGGTACAGCGCGGCCAGTGCGTCGGGATCTTCGGCGGTCACGGTCACGCAGCGGATCGGGCCGAGGTCGGGCGTGCTCATGGCGTGCTCTGCAGACGCGCTCATGCCGACAGGGCTTCCAGGTAGGCCAGCACCTCGTCGAGCCCCTTGACCTCGGCATACTTCGCCTGCAGGTCGAAGAGATTGGCCTCGTGCGGCCCAGGGTCCCGGTCGCCGACGGCCTCGCGTACCACGACCGGGATGAATCCGTGCTGCACGGCATCGACGGTGGAGGCCCGCACGCAGCCTGAGGTCGACAGAC
>SKYU01000016.1 GCA_007127715.1 Gammaproteobacteria bacterium
CAGGCCGCCTCGCCCCAGCCGCGCATGCCGTCTTTCGTCTCGACGCATACCAGCCAGCCGTCACGGCGGGTCACGACCCCGCGGGCATCCTGCCAGGGTCGGGTCAGCGGAATGCTGTAGCGATGACGCCGCAGCGCCGCGATCTTCACAAGGCCCAGCCAATCGAAAACAGCACGGCGTGCAGCAGCAACAGCTGGCCCGTGGTCGCTAGCGTCCGGTTGAGCACCGCCGCGTCGTGCGCCGCAAACACCCGGCGGATCGCCGGGATGGCCGCGAGCGGCACGAGCAGGGTCAATGCGATCGCCGGACCGGCGCGGTCGGCGGCGAGGAAGACCAGCGGCAAAGTGGCCGCGGCCAGCAGGGCGAGCAGGTACTGCCAGCGCGCGAAGCGGGCGCCGAAGCGGACCGCCAGCGTGCGCTTGTCGGCCTGGGCGTCGGTGTCGATGTCACGCAGGTTGTTCACGGTCAGGATAGCCACGGACACGAGCCCCGGACCCAGCCCGGCCAGCAGCACCCAGCCGTCCAGCGTCAGCGCCTGCACATAGTAGGTGCCGCCGACCGCCACAGGGCCGAAGAACACCAGTACGAACAGATCGCCCAGCCCCTTGTAGGCCAGCGGCCAGGGCCCGCCGGTATACAGCACGCCGCTGGCGATGGAGACGAGCCCGAGGATGAGGATCGGCACGCCGCCGCGCCACACAAGAAAGGCACCGACCAGCACGGCCAGCACGAAGGTGACCACCGCCGCCCGACGCATGGCCGCCGGGCTGATCAGGCCAGCCTGCACCATCCGGGTCGGACCCGCTCGCGCCGCGGTATCAGCGCCCTTGAGAAAATCGAAATAGTCGTTGGCGAAGTTCGTGCCGACCTGGATCAGCAGCGCACCGAGCAGGGCCGCGAAGGCTGCCGGCCAGTGCGCAAGCCCGGCGGAGGCCGCCATCACCGTGCCGACAAGAACAGGTGCCAGTGCGGCCGGCAGGGTCTTCGGCCGGGCCGCGAGCCACCAGAGCCGCAGTCGGGACACGCTCACGCAGACGGACTCGGGTGGAGCGCTGGAGTGCGGGCACGCAGGGCCGGCGTCTCAGGGCTGGCGGCGGAACCGGCTGAAATCGGGCTTGCGCTTCTCGACGTAGGCATTGCGCCCTTCCTGCCCTTCCTCGGTCATGTAGAACAGCATGGTCGCATTACCGGCCAGCTCCTGCAGGCCCGCCTGGCCATCGCAGTCGGCGTTGAGCGCAGCCTTGAGGCAGCGGATCGCCATCGGCGAGTTGGCCAGGATCTCCTGGCACCACTGCACGGTCTCGGCCTCCAGGCGCGCCAGCGGGACGACGGTGTTGACCAGGCCCATGTCCAGCGCCTGCTGCGCATCGTACTGCCGGCACAGGAACCAGATCTCGCGGGCCTTTTTCTGGCCGACGATACGCGCCATGTAGCTTGCCCCATAGCCGCCATCAAAGGAGCCGACACGCGGACCGGTCTGGCCGAAGCGGGCGTTGTCGGCCGCGATGGTCAGATCGCACATGAGATGCAGCACATGACCACCGCCGATGGCATAGCCGGCCACCATGGCGATGACCGGTTTCGGACAGGTACGGATCTGGCGCTGGAAATCGAGCACATTAAGGCGCATGACATCGCCGTCGTCACGATAGCCGGCGTCGCCGCGCACACGCTGGTCTCCGCCAGAGCAGAAGGCCAGATCGCCCTCGCCGGTCAGGATCACCACACCGACATCCGGATCCTCGCGGGCATCGGCGAGTGCAGCAATCAGCTCACGTACCGTCAGCGGTCGAAAGGCGTTTCGCACCTGCGGGCGGTTGATGGTGAGCTTGGCGATACCCTGGGCGTCCCGCGTCCCCTTCTCGTAGCGGATGTCCTGATACTCGCCCGCACTGGCCCAGCCGAAGTCGCTCATGAGTCTGCCGTCACCCCTGCCTGTAGACATGTCCGCAGTCGGGCAGTGAACGCCTCGGCCTGCTCCAGATGCACATTATGCCCCGCCCCGGGAACCACGTGTACGTCGATCGCCGACTGATACGTCATCATCTTGAGCGCGATATCCCTGAATTTAGCGTCGTTTTCACCGACGATCACGCTCAACGGCAGACTCAGCCGGGCCAGTTCAGACCACAGGGACGGCTGGCTGCCCGTGCCCATGCCCCGCAGTGATGCGGCCAGGCCCGCAGCCGGCTGCTGTTGGCGCCGTGCCAGCAGCTCGGCAAAACCGGGCGCACTGCGCAGGCTGTCGAACAGTGGCTGCGCATACCAGGCGGCCACGAAAGCCGCCGTGCCCTCGCGCTCCAGACGCCTGGCAAGCGCCTCGTCATGTTGCCGTCTGGCCGCCCGTGCGCCGGCATCGGCCAGCCCGGGCGAGGCCGACTCGAGAACCACGGCCGCGAACCGCCCGGGGTATCGCAGGGCGAGATACAGGGCAAGTCGCCCCCCCATGGAATAGCCGTAGAGCAGCGCCTGACGGCCGACTTCGCGGTCCAGCCACGAGACCAGTGCCGCGGCGCAGCCTTCCATCGTGCAGACCGAGCCCGGCAGGCGGCTGCGGCCATGGCCGGGCAGATCCGGCGCCAACAGCCGGAAACGGTCGGTCAGTCCCGCCACGAGTCCGGCAAAGTCTCCGCCGTTGCCCAGGAAGCCGTGCAGACACAGCAGGGGCGGAAGCGCCGGATCGCCAGCCGCGTGAACATGCCAGCCCTCGGTCATCGGCGCCCGCTCACCCCGTGGTGACGCCCACGTCCAGCGCGTCAGTCAGGCGCCGGGTCAACTCGCGGTGGCGCCGCACATTGGCGGCACGATCGCTGCGCACCTCGATGACCGAGGACTGGTCGGCCGCGAGCGCCTCGGCCAGGGCTGCGCGGAACGCCTCGCGCGACGTCGGCTGACTGCAGGCCAGGCCGAAGCCCCGGGCCAGGGCGCCGAGCTCCAGGCCATGCGGGGTGCCGAAGTAGGGCTCGAACGCCTCACCCACACCGGCCACGGGCAGGAAGGAGAAGATGCCGCCGCCGTCGTTGTTCAGCAGCACCACGGTGACCGCCGGGCGCTGTCGCGCCAGCAGGGCCAGCGCGTTCAGGTCGTGCAGAAACGCGAGATCGCCGCAGACCAGAACCACCCGTCTGCCGCTCCCGGCCGCGACCCCGCAGGCCGTGGCGAGGGTGCCGTCGATGCCGCTGGCGCCGCGGTTACAGTAAACCGGGACGCAGGCCCCGTCGGGTGCAGCGAACCTGTCCATGTCCCGGATCGGCATGCTCGAGGCGAGAAACAGCCCGACCTCGCCGGTCAACCCGCGGGACACCATGCGGCAGGCCGAGGGTTCGTCGAGTTCCCCAGGACCGTCGAGCGCCGCGGTCAGCGCCGTGGCAATCCGCGCCTCCGCGGAGAGCAGGCGGCGGGTCCACGCCGGGGCCGACGGGCGCGGAGGCCCCGCCTCGACGCCCGAGACCTCCATGAGCCCCTCGACGAAGGCCTCCAGCGCAGCGTCCACGCGCAGGCTGACCCGGTGGGCCGGATCGAGTCGCCTGGAATCGTCGGTGACGCGGACCACCGGCACGCGCCAGTGCGCCACCCGGCCGAGAAGTCGCTTGGATACGAACTCACCACCAAGATGGAGAATGCCATCCGGGCTGTCCAGGCCCTGCGGATCGGCGTCGAGCAGCAGTTCGTAGTGACGCAGCCATGGTGCCGGCACACGACTGGCCCGCAGACCGGAGGTGATGTCAGCGCAGACCGGCCAGCCCAGCCAGCCCGCCAGCCGCTCGGCGGCCACCCGCTCGGCTTCATCGCGCAGGCGCCCGACCAGCAGCAGCCCGCGCTCCATCGGCGCAAGCGCCCGACAGACCTCGGCCAGCGTGGGCGCCGCAGCGGCCCGGCGCGCCGGATGCCAGACGGTGCAGGGCCGGCCGTCGGAGGGCCAGGTCGCGGCCGGGATGCCGGGGACAGGGTCCTCCGGCGCGACCAGCGGCTCCCGGAACGGCACGTTGATCTGAACCGGCCCGGGCAGTGGATACCGGCAACACCAGAGGGCTTCGTCCAGGGTGCGCAGCAATGCCTCGGCCGGGTAGTCCTCCGCCGGCACCGGCAGATCGATGCTGGAACGCGCATGGACGCCGAACAGCCCGACCTGGTCGATCGCCTGGTTGGCACCACAGCCACGCAGTTCGGGGGGGCGGTCGGCCGTCAGCAGCACCAGCGGCATACGGTCCATGGCCGCCTCGACCACCGCCGGGTGGAGATTGGCGACCGCGCTGCCCGAGGTGCAGATCACCGCCACGGGCCGGCCGCCCCCGCGGGCCAGCCCCAGCGCGTGGAAGGCCAGCGCGCGCTCGTCGAAATGCACAGTGCACACGAGCGCCGGATGCGCTGCGGCCGCCAGGGTCAGCGGAGTGGAGCGGGACCCGGGTGCGATGCACGCATGACGGATACCGAGACGGACGAGCTCCTCAACGATCAGCCCGGCCCAACGGCCGTTCAGCGCTGCCGTGGCAGTGTTCATTCATCGGCCCAGGCCGCCTGCAGGCTGGCCATCTTGTTCTCGAGCTCCGTCCACTCGCTGGCGGGATCCGACCCCTGGACGATGCCGGCACCCACGAACAGCGAGAGCTCGCGGCCCCGAAGCAGACCGGAGCGGATGGCTACGGCAAACTCGCTCTCCTCGGCGCCGACATAGCCGACCGGACCGGCGTACCAGCCGCGATCAAAAGGCTCCAGGGCAGCGATGCGCTGCAGCGCGGTGGCCGGCGGATCGCCCGCGACGGCCGGCGTGGGATGCAGACTGTTCAGCAGCGCGGCGTCATCAACGCCGTGCTCGAGTTCGCCACTGAGCCCCACGTGGAGATGCTGGACATGCGGCAGCCCGAGCACCTTCAGGGCCTTGGCCCGGGTGGGACCGGCCGCCAGCGGGGCGAGCCGCTGCTCGAGGTAGCGGACGACGCAGGCATGCTCACGCCCGTCCTTTCCACAGTTCAGCAGCTCCGCGCGAAGTGCGTCGTCCTGCGCGCCGGTCGAACCGCGGGCCCGCGTACCGGCGAGCGCCTCGGTACCGAAGTGGCGCCCGTGTCGGTGAAACAGTCGTTCCGGGCTCGCGCCCAGAAACGACGTCTCCCCGCCAGGATTGAAGTAGAAGTGGAAGCAGGGGCCGCTTCGCCGGCTCAGCGCTGCCAGCAGCGCCAGCGGATCGGGACGCTCCGGGAAGGCCATGTCGGTGCGCCGTGCGAGCACCAGCTTGCAGGCCTCACCCCGTGCCAGGCTGTCGGTCACCGCGCGTACCAGCTCGGCCCAGGGCGCACGCGACGGCAGGTCGGCCTTGCGCACGGGGGCGGGCACCGGCGAGAGCGGCTCGATATCGCAGACCAGCCCCGCCAGTTCCTCGAGCAGCCGCGCACAGGAATCCCTCCCCGGAAAGGCATTGCAGGCGAAGTGCACCCGACCCTGCTCACTGACCAGTTCGAACCGTGGCAATACGAGCCATCCCGGCCCGAAAGGCTGCCACTCCGGCGCAACGGCGCGGCCATGATCGAAACGGAAACCGCCGTAGTAGCGCACCCCGGGCGACGCATCCTGGAGCCTCGACGCCGCCCGCGCCACCAGGTCCGCAGGACGCATGTCATCATCCAGCACCAGGCGATCCGCGAGACCGACCCCGGCCACGCCACGACGCTGCGCCCGGTCCGACCAGTACAGCCGCGGCAGCTTGTCCTGTGCGGCCAGCCAGGCCAGGGGCTCGAGCCCATCGGCCGCCACTTCCAGGCGCAGCATCGGGCCCAACCTGGCGGTGGACTGCCGCTCGCCGAACGCCTGCTGGATGCGCGTGGCCATGCGGGCATAGGCCCGCATCGCCAGTCGTGCCATACGATCGGCCGACCGTCCACCGAGTCGGTCAGTTCTGGCATTCACGCGTGCTGACTCCCCGAAATCCGCGTTGAGGCGCTCGCCCGGCAGACCGCCGCGCCTGTTGTCTTTCCGGGGATTCTACCCGGCGTCCCGTGCCGTGCCATGCCGTCCTGGCAACCCTGTGTGCCTGGCGCGTGCCGCCCCTCAGGGGGCCGCGCGCTCGGCGTCGAACCGGGCGCCGGCGTCGATCCAGGCCAGCAGCGTGGCGTAGGCATCCGATTCGCGCGCGAACACCGGACCGGCGACATGCCCTTCGCCGGCACTCAGCGCGAGCAGGGCACTGGCCTCGGGGTCGTCGGTATCCACCTGCGCGCGGGCGGTCTCGAAATCACGCTCGGCATCGTCGTAGAGGGGGAAGCCACTGCCAGGATTCCTCTCGCCCGAATGGCAGGCCATGCAACGCTCGACCAGCAGCCGATGCACCTCGGGGACAAACACCACGGGGGGACCGGCCTCACCCTCCGGCGCCTCCGCAGCGTCCACGGCAGCCTCCTCGGCGCTGTTTTCATCGCGGGCCGGCTCGAGACCGGCCTGCGCCATCAGCGCGTGGCGGCGCGCTTGCTCATCCTGGGTGCCGCCGCAGGCGGCCAGCGGTGCAAGCAGCAGGATGGACAGACCAACGCAGAGCAGTCGTGGCATCAGATCCTCCTTACAGGGCACCGGCCCTGCGCAGTTCGCGAAGCACCGTCCAGATGAACACCAGTGTGCCCGCCACTACAAGGGGCACCCCGACACTGGCGAACACGATGAAACTGATGGGCGACCACGCCAGGCTGGTGACCAGCTGCACCAGCAGCCCCGCAAGGCACAGCAGCAGGGCCAGGCGGACGGCGCGCAGCGCGTTCATCGGGCCACCGCCTGCCAGAACAGGCCCTCGTGCACCGCCTCCAGGTCATGGCTGCTGCGATGGCAGTCGAGACAGGAGCGCTCGTCTCGGGCCATTTCGGCGGCGAAACGGCGATGCACGTCGACCTCCAGATAGCGTCGGGAATCATCGTGACAGTGCAGGCAGTTGGCGTTGGGATAGGACGCATAGAGCTCGATGGGATCGGGAGCTTCGCCGAAGTAGTGCACCAGCAGGTGGTTGAGGCCGCTGAGCTTGGTGCGGACGTCGCCGAACATCGCGTAGTCCTTGTGGCACACGTAGCAGGCGAAATCGCGATCGACCAGGCGGTCCTGGAAATGCACGGCCACCAGAGAGTCGCCATCAACGAACAGGCTCTGACCGTAAGGCGTCATCTCGTGACAGCTGAGGCAGAAGGAGGTCTGGCTGGAGTTGACCACCCCCACCGCCAGCCCCCCGGTGGACACCGCCAGGGGCAGCACCCCAATACCCGCCAGCACCACGAGCTTGCCGGCCGTGCTCGCCATCAGACGCTCCGCGCCAGCGAGCAGCAGCACCGCGAGGCCGATACACAGGACCAGGGCGGAGATGACGAAAACCGTATTCATCTCGTCACCTTAGCCCCACGTCCCGGGCGACTCCATCAGTAATCACCGCTATGCTGCATGCATGACCGGGTCGACCCTCAAGCCCCGCGCCGATGCCACCGCTGTCCTGCTGCTCGACCAGGGATCGCATGCCTGCCGGGCACTGGTCGCCGAGCGGGGGGGTCGTCTGCTCGGGCGCTGTCTTGTGCCGGTGGTCAGCCATGTCGACGGCGAGCGGGTGGAACAGGCCCCCGACGAGCTCGCCGAGGCGATGCAGACCGCCATTGCCGGGGCCCTGTCGGAGAGCGGTATCGCCGCCTCGACGCTCGCCGCAGCCGGACTCGCCACCCAGCGCTCCAGCATCACCTGCTGGCGGCGCAGCGACGCGACGGCACTCTCGCCGATGCTCTCGTGGCAGGACCGGCGGGCCGCCGACTGGCTGGCGGCCCTGGCGCCGGACCCCGAGCAGCTGCGGCGCATCACGGGCCTGGTGCCAAGCCCGCATTACGGCGCGAGCAAACTGCGCTGGTGCCTCGATCATCTGCCGGCCGTGCGTGACGCGCTCGCTGCGGACGACCTGTGCATGGGTCCGATCGCGAGTTTCCTGCTGGCCAGACTGCTGCAGGGACACCCCTGCAAGGTCGATCCCGCCAACGCATCCCGGACCCTGCTGTGGGACCTGGCCACCGGCCGCTGGTCCGCACCGCTGCTGCGGCTGTTCGGCATCCCGCAGAATGCCCTGCCGAGACCCGTGCCGAGCCGTCACCCATTCGGCGCGCTGCGGCTCGGGGACGTGTCCGTGCCCCTCGAGGTCTGCACCGGCGATCAGTCATCGGCGCTGTTCGCGCACGGGCCACCCCGCCAGGACACCTTTTACGTCAACCTCGGCACCGGTGCGTTCCTGCAGCGCCCCGCGAACGCCACAGCGGCCGCCCCGCCCGCCGGCCTGTTGCGCAGTGTGACCTGGCAGGACGAAGCAGGTCGCCTCGATGTCCTGGAGGGCACGGTGAACGGTGCCGCCGCGGCGGTCGAGTGGCTCGCTGCAACGCGGCACACGGACCCCGAGCACCTGATCGGACGGGCCGAGACCTGGCTGCGCGACATCCACGAGCCGCCGCTGTTCCTCAATGGCATCGGCGGGCTCGGCGCCCCCTTCTGGGCGCCGCACTGTCCCGTGCGCTTCGAGGGCCGGGCTGACAGTGACGCCGCCTGCATGGTCGCGGTCCTCGAGAGCATCGTGTTCCTGCTGCTCGAGAACATGGACCTGATGACTGACGCCCTGGGTCCGGGGACGCGGATTGTCGCAAGTGGCGGTCTTTCCCGGCTGGACGGCCTGTGTCAGCGGCTGGCCGACCTCGCCGGCCTGGTGGTCGAACGTCCGGCTGAAACCGAGGCAACGGCCGCGGGGCTGGCCTGGCTGCTCACCGGCCATGCCTGCCCGCCAGCGGCCGCCACAACACGCTTCAGCCCGCGTCCGGCCCCCGAACTGGCCGCGAGACGCGAACGGTTCCGCGCCCTGCTGGCGGCCGCCCTGGCAGCCGAAGACGCGGCTCAGGACTCGTCACGATAACGTCGGATGAAGATGGCCAGGACGACAAGGACCAGGGCAACCGCGAGCCCGAACCAGAGGCCTGGCGCCGACAGCAGTCCAGGCAGATCGATCAGCGCCAGCAGGCGATCCGTCGCCACTGCCTGGACGCCACCCTCGCCATCGACCTGCATCAGCGTGCGGATATCGGGCCGGAAGGCAACGCGGAATACGCCGACCACCCGATCCCCCACCAGCCCGTAAATGCCCGTGGTACCGAAGGCCAGCAACTCCAGCTGACCGGCAATCACGACCGGCAGCGTTGCCCACAGCAGCGGGGCCTTGCGCGCCCAGGCGGAGGCGAGCAGCAACCACCCGATCAGCGGCGCGCACCATAATGCAGCGGCCAGCATGAAGTACCCCAGGAGCGTCCAGAGGCTGAACAGCGGCGCCGGCACCCACACCAGCGACCAGGCATCGCCCTCGGCCCCCCAGACCATCATCGTCGCCATCAGCAGGGTCACGACCTGGGTGATGGCGACGAACACCACCGTGACCAGCGGAATGACCACCGTCGCGGTGACGAGCTTGGCCAGCACCGTGGCGGTATCGGTCACGGGCAGGGATTTCCAGAACAGGATGCTGCGGTCGCGGCGCTCCGAATACAGGGCGTCGACGGCGTAGAACAGGATGACGATCACCATGGTCAGCGCAAACAGGGGGACCACGCCGGTCAGCAGCACCGTCAGCGAGGCCTCGCGCTGGTCGGGTGACATCAGCCCCAGCCCCTGGACGAGATACAGGCCTGCACCGTCACGACTCAGCCCCCGGCCCTGCACCAGTCCGGCCAGCATCAGCAACGCGGTCAGCCCGGCAACAATCGCCGGCGCCAGCACGATGGCCCGGTGCTCCCAGGTTTCGCGGCGCAGCAGCATCAACCACACCCTGAGGGTATTCATTTGCGCGACCCTCCCACCTTGGCCACGAACAGATCACTGATCGAAGGCGTCCGCAGTTCACCGAGCGGCGCCAGCCGTTCCCGGGGAACGTCCTCGAAAATGAAGGCGTGCCGCCCGAAACCCTCCTCCTCTCTCAGTGGCCCGAGCGCGCGTGCGGCCTCGAGGTGCTCACGCCGGGTGACCAGCTGGCAGTAGCGATCTCCCAGCGTGTCCATCGGCTCGGCCAGTACCGCGCGGCCATGGTCGATGAACACGACATCGGTGAGGATGTACTCGATCTCCTCGACCTGGTGGGTGGTCACCAGGATGGTCCGGTGTTCGTCGAAGTAATCATTCAACAGTGTCCGGTAAAACGCCTTGCGAAACAGGATATCCAGCCCCAGCGTCGGCTCGTCCAGCACCAGCAGCCGGGCATCGATGGCCATGATCAGGGCCAGGTGAAGCTGGGTGATCATGCCCTTGGAGAGGGTCTTCACGCGGGCGCGCGACGGGATCTCCGTGGTCGCCAGGAACGCCTCGGCGCGCTCGCGCCGGAATCGCGGATGGACTGTGGCGACGTAATCCAGCGCCTGGTTCACCCTCAGCCAGCGCGGCAGCACCGCCACATCGGCAATGAAGCAGACGTCCTGCATGAGTCGCTGGCGCTGGCGGACCGGATCAAGCCCCAGCACCCGCAGCTCGCCCTCGTAGGCCGTGAGCCCGAGCAGGGCTTTCAGCGCCGTGGTCTTGCCGGCACCGTTGGGACCGATGAGGCCGAGGATACGGCCCTCGCCGATCGACAGGTCGAAACCGTCCAGCGCCCGGTTGCGGCCGTAGCGCTTCACCAGCCCCCGGGCGTGCACAAGCTCGTTCACTTGCCGTGCTCCTTTTCAGTGGCGGCCAGCAGCCGCCCGACGTCGAGACCCAGGCGCTCGATGGTGGCCACCACCTGCGGCCATTCCTCGGCAAGAAACCGCTCGCGCTCGGCGCGAAGCAGGCGCTCGCGTGCACCCTCGATGACGAACATGCCGCGTCCGCGGCGTTTTTCGACCAGGCCCTCGTCCACCAGCTCCTGATAGCCCTTCAGGACCGTGAGCGGGTTGACACGGTACTCGGCGGCGACATTGCGCACCGAAGGCAGCGCATCGCCATCGCCGAGCACGCCTTCCAGCAGCATGGCGACGACCCTGTCGCGCAGCTGCCGGTAGATCGGCTGTTGGTCATTCCAGTCGGGGTCCATCCGTCACCTTGTCCTTGCCCGTGGTGGCGCGAGCGTCAGAGCGTCACCCGGGTCGCTGCAGCACCGGACACCCGCACGGGGCCCAGGCGACGGCCCGCGGGTGCCGCGAGTACGCTCTCGCGCTCGCGCAAGACTACCGCACTCGCGAGGCTGTCATGGGGCTCGACGGTGAAGCGTGTCGCGGCATCGGCCAGCAGGCGACCGGTGAGTTTATGGGTGACAAGACCCGCCACGGGCGGCAGCGACACCGACGCGGGCGTCAGCAGCGCCAGCGTGTCGGCGCGCAGGGCCGCGTAGTCGGCCGCCACCTTGGCGGGTGATGCATGCGCCGCAAGCGTCCCGCCCGCGTGGGCCGGGCTGCCCGTCATGAGGACCAGGGCCGCAGCCGCGGCCAACACGGCGAACAGCGAGGCACGCAGAGGACGGGGCGTGAGCGGCAGGGTACGGGGATTCATGTCGTTCTCCTATGTATCGTTGTCTTGGGCGATGTTGCTGAACTGGTGTTGTAGTCAACTATAACACTAAAACCGGGAATTGCAAGCGGGATGCCCGGAAATCCTCCACAGGCCACCGGCGGGGCCCGCCAGGCCGCTCAGGCGGGTGCTACAATCCGCGCCCGTCGTGCCGAACACACGGCACCCGGCTCACGCTCCGAAGGAAAGACGACATGAAAAAACCCGTCCGAGTCGCCATTACCGGCGCCGCCGGCCAGATCGGCTACCAGCTCGCCTTCCGCATCGCCTCCGGCCAGATGCTGGGCACGGACCAGCCGGTGATCCTGCAACTGCTGGAGATCACCCCGGCGCTGGGTGCACTCTCGGGCGTGGCGATGGAACTCGACGACTGCGCCTTCCCCACGCTGTCGGGACTGGTGCTCTCCGACGATCCGGAAGTCGCGTTCGCCGATGCCGACGTTGCGCTGCTGGTGGGCGCCAAACCGCGCGGCCCCGGAATGGAGCGCAAGGATCTGCTGACCGAGAACGCGAAGATCTTCTCGGCTCAGGGCAAGGCACTGAACGCCAGGGCCAGCCGCGACGTGCGCGTGCTGGTGGTCGGCAACCCCGCCAACACCAACGCCCTGATTGCACGTGAAAACGCACCGGACATCGACCCGCGCAATTTCACCGCCATGACCCGTCTGGACCACAACCGCGCGCTGGCCCAGCTGGCCGCAAAGACCGCCAGCCACGCGCGCGACATCCGTCGACTGACCATCTGGGGCAACCACTCGGCCACGCAGTACCCCGACATCTCTCAGGCCACCGTTGGCGGCCAACCCGCTGCCGGGCTGGTCGCGCAGGACTGGTACCGCGACGAGTTCATCCCCACCGTGCAGCAGCGCGGCGCCGCAATCATCAAGGCACGCGGTGCCTCCTCCGCGGCCTCGGCGGCCTCGGCGGCCATCGATCACATCCGCGACTGGGTCATGGGGACGCCTGAGGGCGACTGGGTCAGCATGGCGGTCGCCTCGGATGGCAGCTATGACATCGCCGAGGGCGTGGTCTACTCCTACCCGGTCACCTGCCGCGACGGTGCCTACCAGATCGTGCAGGGGCTGGACATCGACGAGTTCAGCCGGGCCAAGATGGACGCGACCGACGCCGAGCTGCGCGAGGAACGCGAGGGGGTCGCCCACCTGCTCTGAGCACCACGCTGCCTGCAGGCCCGGCCGGTGTCCTGCAGGCGGCCAGCCGGGGTGTCAGCCCCGCGGTCCTGGCGTACACTGACGCCATCTGAATTCCGCGGGGAACCCCATGCTTTACAGTCTGTTCTGGCTGTTCGCCCTCGTCGTCGTCGCGACCACCCTGGCTTACCGCCGGGTGGACCTGCGCTCCTCGACCATCGTGCTTGGCGTGACACTGCTGGCCTACACCGTCTTCGGGTCGGGCGGCGTCCTGTGGACGCTGCTCCTCTGGGTGCTGTTTGGTGGCATGGTCTTCCTCAACTTCGAGGACCAGCGGCGCGAGCACCTGACGCGTCGGCTGCTCACCATCTACCGGCGGATGCTGCCGCAGATGTCCCGGACCGAGCGCGAGGCGCTGGAAGCCGGCACGGTGTGGTGGGAAGGCGAGCTGTTCTCCGGCAGCCCGCGCTGGGAGCGGCTGGTCGACCAGCCGGCCCCCAGGCTGACCGAGGAAGAGCAGGCCTTTCTCGACGGCCCGGTCGAAGAGGTCTGCCGCATGGTCGACGACTGGCAGGTCACCCATGAGCTCGCCGACCTGCCGAAAGAGGTCTGGGACACCCTGATCGAGCGGCGTTTCTTCGCGATGATCATCCCGAAGAAGTACGGCGGGCTCGAGTTCTCGGCGCTGGCCAACGCCATGGTGCTCGCCAAGCTGTCCAGCCGCAGCATGGTACTCGGCTCGACAGTGGGCGTACCGAACTCGCTGGGCCCGGCGGAGCTGCTGCTCCACTACGGTACCGACGCCCAGAAGGATCACTACCTGCCACGGCTCGCAGCAGGCCAGGACATCCCCTGTTTCGCCCTGACCTCAGTGCGGGTTGGCTCGGACGCCACGGCCATCACCGACACCGGCGTGGTCTGCCGGGGGGAATGGCAGGGCCGCGAAGTCATCGGCATCCGACTGAACTGGGACAAGCGCTACATCACGCTCGCGCCTGTGGCCACGGTCATCGGGCTGGCCTTCAAGCTGTACGACCCCGACCACCTGATCGGTGATACCGATGAGTATGGCATCACCGCCGCCCTCGTCCCGGCCGACACCCCGGGCATCACCATCGGCCGGCGCCACTTCCCGCTCAACGTGCCCTTCCAGAACGGCCCGACCCAGGGCAAGGATGTCTTCGTACCGCTCGATGCCATCATCGGCGGACCGAAAATGGCCGGCCAGGGCTGGAAGATGCTGGTCGAGCAGCTGTCGGTGGGGCGGGCCATCACCCTGCCGGCTTCGGCCATGGGCGGCGCCCGGGCGGCCGTGTACGCTTCGGGCGCCTATTCGCGGATCCGCCGTCAGTTCGGCCTTCCGGTCGGCAAGTTCCATGGTGTGGGCGAGGCCCTTGCGCGCATGGCGGGCATGACCTACATCATGAACGCCAACACCGAAGTCACCGCCGGCGCCATCGACCGTGGCGAAAAGCCCGCCGTACCCTCGGCCATCCTGAAGTACCACAACACGGAAATGGGCCGGGCCGTGGCCAACGATGCCATGGACGTGCATGGCGGCAAGGGCATCATGCTGGGGCCGAAGAACTATCTGGCCCGCGGCTACCAGGGCGTGCCGATCGGTATCACGGTGGAGGGCGCCAACATCCTCACGCGCTGCCTGATCATCTTCGGCCAGGGCGCGATCCGCTGTCATCCCTGGGTGCTCGAGGAAATGCAGGCAGCCTCCAACCCCGATGAGGAACAGGGGCTGGCGGACTTCGATCGCGCACTGTTCGGGCATATCGGCTACGCCATCAGCAACGCCGCGCGGTCGCTGGTGATGGCACTGACCATTGCCCGCTTCACCGACGTGCCGGCCCATGGTCCGGTACGCCGCTACTACCAGCACATCACCCGCTACAGCGCATCGTTCGCCCTCACCGCCGATGCCGCCATGCTGACCCTGGGCGGCGCGCTCAAGCGGAAGGAGCTCCTTTCGGCGCGCCTGGGCGATGTCCTGGCCAGCCTGTACATGGCCTCGATGGTGCTGAAGCACTACGACAACCAGGGCCGTCATGCCGCAGATCTGCCCTTGGTCGAGTGGGCCTGCCGTCATCTGCTCTACCGCGCGCAGGAACAGCTGCATGGCTTCCTCAGGAACTTTCCGGTGCGTTGGGTGGCGTGGATTCTCCGCGCGCTGGTGTTCCCGCGCGGCCGGACCTACTCCTCGCCAGCCGATGAGCTCGGCCAGGAGATGGTCGAACTGCTGATCAGCCCCAGCGAGACGCGGAAGCGCCTGTGTGCGGGCATCTACAGCACGGTGGAACCTGGCAATCCGCTGGGCCTGCTGCAGGAGGCCCTGGAGATGGCCTATGCCGTGCGCGACCTCGAGCGCAAGGTCTTCGATGCCATCCGTGATGGGCGCATCACCGCGGAAGAAGTGCCCGCGCAGATCGACCAGGCGGAGCACCTCGGCGTACTCACGGCCAGCGAAGCCGACAAGGTGCGCGAGTTCGACCGCAAAGTGCTCGAGCTGATTGGCGTTGACGACTTCCCGCACGACGCGTTGGGCACGCAACCCGCCAGTCGGCCGGGCCCTCAGGCTGCGGCGGACCGGCCCTCCGCGGTGGAACGCGCCGCCGCGCGCCAGAGCGCGGCAAGCAGCAGCGTGCACTGACCCTGCCACCGTGGCCGCGCCCGAGGCTCTGACGCCGGCACCCACGACACCGCCAAGACGCGTACTGGAAATCGAACTGTCCGCGTCCGACGGGCCGGGTGAGGCGCGCGCGCTCGAGGACTTTCTGACCACGGTGCTGACCAGTCCGGGGGTGGTGTCGGCCCGCCGGTATCGCCAGGTCGACGCGCCGGCGGAAGCAGAGGCGGATACGGCCTCGACACCAGAGCGCTGGCAGTGCCTTCTTCGGTTCGTACTCGCAGACCACGCCGCGCCAGGCGAACCTTCGCTCGCACAGACGCTGGCAGACGCAGAGCAGACGCTGCGCGAGCGCTGGGGCGCGCAGCTCGGCATTGTCAGCCGCTGGCTGGAGGGCGACGCCGCCCCTCGCAGCGGCACACTCCCGCGCTGCCGCAACTGCGAGGCGCCAGTCGCCGGCCAGTACTGCTGGCAGTGTGGACAGCGGGTGCGCGAGCGCATGATCACCATGGGCGAGCTGATCGGCGGTCTGACTACCGACCTGTTCCAGTTCGAGTCCCGGTTGTGGCGCAGCGTGCGCCCGCTGCTACTCAGCCCCGGCCGGCTCACCGCCGACTACCTGGCCGGGCGACAGGCACGCTACATGCCGCCGTTTCGAATGTACCTCGTGCTGTCACTGGCGTTTTTCCTGCTGGTCACCATCGGCTACGGCGGCGGCCTGGTTCAGGTCAACAGCGATGGACTGACGGCCTCCGCGGAGTTTGGTGCTGAGCGTTGGCAAGCCTCCGCAGGCGACCGTCGTGATTTCGCCGAGCAGAATTGCCGCTTCGAGGACATGGTGGTCGTCGGGCCGGACTGGCTGCGCAGCTACCTCACCCCCGAGCGGCTTCGGGACCGTTGCCTGCGCATCGTCGAACGCCCGGAAGACTATGCACGGCGGGTGCTCGATACCCTGCCCGTCTCACTGCTGCTGACGCTGCCAGTGCTCGCCCTCGCAATGAAGCTGCTGTATCCGTTCAGTCGCCGGTACTATGTCGAGCATCTGCTGTTCTTCGTCCACTACCACAGTTTCCTGTTCCTGTTCGTCATGCTGGTGCTGGGGGCAAGCCGGCTGCTCGTTCCGCTGCCGGTCCCCGGCTGGATCACCGGTGTGGGCGTCTTCGCCGCCTGGCTGTACTCGCTCTACTATCCGTACCGGGCCATGCGCCGCGTCTACGACAACGGCCGCTTGGTGACATTCCTGAAGTACTTCATGCTGCTGACGACCTATCTGGTGCTGCTGGTGCTGCTCACGGTCGGTACGCTGGTATTCACGGCGATGGTGGTATGACCCGCGCGCGCTGCATCCTGCACGTCGACATGGATGCGTTCTACGCGAGTATCGAGCAGCGCGACGACCCGGCCCTGCATGGCCGCCCGGTGGCCGTCGGCGGCACCGGCGAGCGCGGCGTGGTGGCCGCCGCCAGCTACGAGGCGCGGCGGTTCGGCGTGCGCTCCGCCATGCCGGTGCGCGAGGCGCTCCGCCGCTGTCCTGATCTGATCCGCGTACGCCCCAGGATGGAGCTGTATCGCAGCGAGTCCGCCAGGATCTTCGAAATATTCGGCCGCTACACACCGGAGATCGAGGGACTGTCCCTGGATGAGGCCTTTCTGGACGTGACCGCCAGCCTGTCGCTGTTCCGTTGCCCGGTCACCCTGGCAGCCCAGCTCAAAGCGGACATCGTTCAGGAGACAGGCCTCACGGCCTCTGTCGGCATCGCGCCCAACAAGCTCGTCGCCAAGATCGCCTCGGACCTGAAAAAGCCCGACGGCCTCTGCCAGGTCACGCCGCAGAACCTCCACGCCGTGCTGGACCCCCTGCCGGTGGCGGTGCTGCCGGGGCTGGGCCCCCGCAGTCAGCCGGGGCTGTCACGACTTGGCATCCGCACGCTCGGCCAGCTCCGCACCGCCTCGCCGGAGCGCCTGTACGGCGTACTGGGGCGCAGCGCGGAAAGTCTGTGCCGCCGCGCAGCGGGCGAGGACGACCGGCCGGTGGTCACCAGGCGCGAGGAAAAATCGATCAGCAGCGAGGAAACCTTCGACCAGGACCTGCCACCGGGAGCCGAACTGGAGCGCGAGCTCGCACGGCTGGCCGACCGCACGGCCAGCCGCCTGCGCGCGAAAGGGCTGCTGGCCGGAACGATCGTGCTCAAGGTTCGCCGGGCGGACTTCACGACCAGTACGCGGCAGCAGGCCCTGGGCGCGCCCAGCGATGACACGGGCGTGATCGCGGCCACCGCGCGTTCGCTGCTGAGAATCTGGGTCGCGGCGCAGCCTGCGGTTCGCGTGCGGCTGCTCGGGGTGGGTGTCACCGGGCTGACAGGCGCCAGTCAGCTCGGGCTGTTCCAGGAGCATTCGCGCGGTCGCCTGGACCACGCGACCGACAGCATCCGCCAGCGCTTCGGCACCACCGCATTGACCCGGGCGCGGACCCTGCGATGACCGCCCGAACCCGAGGGCGACCCGCGGCGGTTTGGGGCGGGACGGGCGCATGCTAATGTAACGCCCGTCATGTACTTACAGTTCTTCGGACTCAACGAGAAGCCGTTCTCGATCACGCCGGACCCGCGTTACCTCTACATGAGCGCGCGGCATGCCGACGCTCTCGCGCACCTGCTCTACGGCATCTCCGAGAGTGGCGGATTCATCCAGCTCACCGGCGAGATCGGTACCGGCAAGACCACGCTGGTGCGCAGCATGCTGGAGCAGGCGCCGGAGAACGCCGATATCGCCCTCATCCTCAACCCGCAGGTGTCGGCGCTGGAGTTCCTGGAGGGCATCTGCGATGAACTCGGGGTTGCGCCCCCGGAGACCTCCGGGAGCACCAAGGCCCTGGTCGACACGCTCAATACCCACCTGCTTGCCGCCCACGCGCGCGGCCGGCGAACCGTCCTTGTGGTCGATGAGGCACAGAACCTGAAGCCGGAGGTCCTCGAGCAGGTCCGCCTGCTCACGAACCTCGAGACCGCGCGCCAGAAGCTCCTGCAGATCATTCTCATCGGGCAGCCCGAGCTGCGCGAACTGCTCGATCGTCACGATCTCCGCCAGCTGGCCCAGCGCATCACCGGGCGTTATCACCTCGAGCCCCTCGACCGCGATGACACGGCCCGCTACGTCGATCACCGCCTGCGGGTGGCCGGCGCGCCAGCCCAGCTGTTCACCCCGCCGGCGCTGCGCGAGCTCTACGCGCGCGCCGGCGGCGTACCCAGACTGATCAACGTGCTGGCAGACCGGGCGCTGCTCGGCGCCTACAGCCGTGAACTGCCGCAGGTGGACCGGCGACTGGTGCGCGAAGCGGCCCGCGAAGTCTTCGGACGGGGCCGCAACGGGACGATGGGGCGCCGCTGGCTGGCCGCGCCCGGGGCACTGGTGCTCGTGCTCGCGGCCCTGGCCGCCTGGCAGATGCTGGAGCGGCCGGGATCACCGGGGCCAGACGTGGAGTCCGAAACCATTCATCCCATCCGGTTGGCCGGCATGACGCCGGCAGCAGTGCCCACGCCGCCGCCCGGCGTCGATCTGGTCACGCTAGACCAGCTGCTGGGGCTGGGGATGGACACCAGTACGGACGGCGCGTTCGCCACCCTGTTCGAACTCTGGGAAACCCCCTATCGCCGCGGCGAGGGCCTCGCCTGCGAGCAGGCGGATCGCCACGGCCTGGCCTGCCTGTTCCAGCGTGGCTCGCTCAGTCACCTGATGAAGCTCGGCCGACCGTCGATCCTCAACCTGGTGGACAGCGACGGTACCGCACACCAGGTAGTCCTGACGGCGGTCGAGGGCGAGGCCGCCGAGGTGGGCATAGGGGGCGAGCGCTTCTGGGTCAGCGTCCCGGAACTCTCCGACTACTGGTTCGGTGACTATCTGCTGCTATGGCGTCCGGACGGCGATCCCGGCCAGACGCTCAGGGCCGGCATGCGCGATTCACGCGTCGTATGGCTGCGCCGCGCACTCGGTGAGCTGACTGGCGACCCGCTGCCCCCCGAGGACTCGGCGCTGTTCGACGAAGCGCTGGAGGCCCGCGTGCGTGAATATCAGCGCACCCGGCGGCTGACGGTGGACGGCCTGGTCGGCCCCCGGACCCTGCTCATCATCCAGGGCGAGCTCGCGGCTGACGCCGGGCCGCGCCTGGGCGGGAGCGGATGAGATGTCGATCATCCTCGATGCCCTGCGCAAGTCCGAGAACGAACGCCGCCGCCAGGAGCGCCCCGGTCTGAGTCAGCTGCCGCCGGCGCTGCCCCGGCCGACGGTGCCGGCATGGGTGTTCACCACGCTGGGGGCGCTGGCCACCCTGGTCGTGGTACTCGCGATCGCCTTCTGGCGACTGTCGTCCGACCCGGCCGACACTCCGGTGGCGGCGCCCGCCCCGATGCCGGCCACCCCGGTGCCGGCCACTGCCGAAGCGCCGCGGATGGCGCTCGCCGATCCCGTGGAACCTGCCGCTGCGGCGCCACCTGACCCCCAGCCGGTCGCCGACACCCGGCCGCTGTCGCGGGAAGTGCCGCCGGCCCCGACCCCTCGACCTGCGGCGACCGAGCCTTCGGCAGACGCATCCGATCTGCCTTCGCTTGACGAATTGACTGCCATGGGGGAGTTCAGCGTGCCGGATCTGCACATGGACCTGCACGTATACGCGACCGACCCCGCACAACGCTTCGTTTTCATCAACGGTCGGCGGCTGCGCCATGGCGACGAGTTCGCCGGAAGCCTGAGGGTCATCGAAATCCTCGCCGATGGCGTCATCCTCGAACATGACGGCAGGCGTTTCGTCCTGCCCCGCGACTGAGACCCATGAACACCACAGCAGAATCCCTGGAGATGGAAGACCCGGGCGACCCCACCCTTCAGGGCGTGGCCTACCTCGACGGCGCCCGCCTTCGGCGCGCGCTGCGCGCAGGCATCGCGCGGCTGATGGCCGGGCAGGACCACCTGAACAAGATCAACGTCTTTCCGATACCCGACGGCGACACCGGCACCAACATGGCGCTGACCATGCATTCGGTGCTGCAGGCACTCGAGCGCTGCCGGGAGCGTCACGCCGGCCGCACCCTGAGCACCATCGCCGATGCCGCCCTGGACGGCGCCCGAGGTAATTCAGGCGCAATCCTCGCGCAGTTCTTCCAGGGTCTGTCAGACGCCACGGTGGACCTGTCGCGCCTGCGTCCCAGCGATTTCTCCGCCGCGGTGACCACAGGGGCGCAATACGCACGCGAAGCCCTGACCGAACCCCGGGAGGGCACGGTGCTCTCCGTGCTGGGCGACTTTGCTCACGAAGTGCAGGTGCACGTCGCGGACGGCGCCCGGGACTTCGGCGACCTGCTTGGCCGCGGACTGGAGCGCGCGCGCGACTCGCTGGCAAGGACCCCCGAGCGCCTGGAAGCGCTGCGTCGCGCCGGCGTAGTCGACGCAGGCGCCGAAGGCTTCGTGATGCTGCTGGCCGGCATGCACCGCTTCCTGACCGCCGGCTCGCTGCGGGAGCCGCCGGAGGTGCCACAGACTCTCCTGCTGGCCAGCGAAGAGGAGCTCGCCATCGATCACGGCGAGGAAACCCATCGCTACTGCACCGAGTGCATGGTGACCGGCAGCGACATCGACCGGCGGCGCCTGCGCGAGGAACTTGCCCGGCTGGGCAGCAGCCTGGTGCTCGCCGGCACGCACTCGAAGTGCAAGATCCACATCCATGTCGATGAACCCCAGGCGGTGTTCCGGCTGGCCGCGGAGTTCGGGCAGGTCTCCGGCGAGAAGGCAGACGACATGTTCCGCCAGCAGGCCAGCGCGCATCACCAGGCCGCCCAGCGCGTGGCCGTGATCACCGACTCGGCTGCAGACATTCCCGACGAGGAGTTCGAGCGACTGAATCTGCAGATGGTACCGGTGCGCGTGATGTTCGGTGACCGCAGCTACCTCGACAAGATCAGCCTGTCGAATGCAGAGTTCTTCAAGGAACTCACCACCAACCCCAACCACCCCACGACCTCGCAGCCAGCCCCCGGTGATTTCCGCCGGCTCTACGAGTTCCTGGCCTCGCACTACGACCATGTGGTCTCGGTGAACCTCAGCACGCGTGTCAGCGGTACACTGCAGGCGGCGAAGTCGGCCGCCAGCCGCGTGAAGCCGGAAGGCCGGGTCACGGTGGTCGACTCACGCAACGTGTCGCTCGGGCAGGGCCTGGTGGTGATGCATGCAGCACGCTGTGCGCAGGCCGGCATGGACGCGGCGGAAGTGATCCGCGAGACCGAGCGGGTGGCGGGCCAGACCTACTCCTTCGGGCTACTGCGCAACCTCGACTACGCCGTACGCGGCGGCCGGGTCCCGCGCTCACGCAAGGTCGTGGCCGACCTGCTGAGAATCACACCCGTGCTTTCGACCACACCGGATGGCATGGTTGTAGCCAATGGCGTGATCCTCGGCCGGCGCAATGCCCTGCCCAAGTTTGTCGATTACGTCCTCAAGCGGGTCGACCGTTCGCGCCCCTGGCGCGTCTCGGTGGGTGATGCCCAGGATCCCGAGGGCGCCGAGTTTCTGGCCCGGGCGCTGGCCGATCGCCTGCCGAAACTCGAGACCCTCTACCGTGCACCTCTCGGTACGGCCTTCGGGGTGCACGGCGGGCCGGGCACTCTGGTGGTGTCGCTGCAGGCGGCGGACTGACGCCTGACATGGATGCGCTGATCGCCAATCTGTGGATCATCGCGCTGGCCGGTCTCATCGTCACCGGGTTTGCCCTGCAGCGTCGTTTCAGCTCGCTGCGGGCGTTGATCGCCGAGCACCATCCGGCGCTGGCAGCGGACCTCGGTGCCGGCGAGGGGGGCGCCCCGGAAGTTCCGGCCCTGCTGCAATGGTTGATCACCGGACGATGGATGCAGGCCGAGGATCCGCTGCTCAAGGCCTATGGCGCCACCTGCATGCGGCTGCTGAGGCTTTCGCTGGCCTGGCTGGTAGGACTGCTGGCGGCGGCCCTGCTGGCTGGCTGACCAGTCCGGCCGTGCCGGCTCAGCCGCTGAAGAAATCCGCCCGCGGCCTGCCCTCCGGGTCATAGACCGGCTCGGCGTGGTCGATGCGGTATTTCTGCGTCACTGCCGCGACAATCCCCGCCCCATGCAGGTGCGCGAGCATCTGCTGATAGGGCTCGGCGGTGAAGTGATAGGCGAGGTCGGCTTCCGAGACCCACTCTTCGAAGACATGAATCCGCCCCGGCTCGCTGAGATCCGCCGTCCAGGCATAGGCGATGCACCCCGGCTCGGCGCGTGCCGCCTCGATCAGCGGCCGGGCCTCGAGCAGAGTGCGCTCACGTGTCTCCGGAGCGACGTCCACGGTGCCTGCGATGATGATGGCCATGTGTTCTCTCCCCCTCATAGTCAGCTGCGAATACCCCGGCCCCTGGACAGCAGCCACATGTTCGTCGCGAACAGCGCCACCAGCAGCGAAAGAATCAATGCATAGGCCACTCCGATCGGAATGTCCGACACCCCCAGCACCCCGTAGCGGAATGCGTTGACCATGTAGAGGATGGGATTGGCCATGGCAGCCGCCTGCCAGGTGGGCGCGAGCAGCGAAATCGAGAAGAACACCCCGCCAAGATAGGTCAGCGGCGTGAGCACGAAGGTCGGCACGATGGAGATGTCGTCGAAGGTCCTGGCGAAGATTGCGTTGAGCAGGCCGGCCAGCGAGAACACCGCGGCCACGAGCACCACCACCGAGAGCGTGATCAGCGGATGCTCGACACTGATACGCGTAAACAGCAGCGCAACCACTGTCACCAGTACGCCGACCGCGAGCCCGCGGAAAATGCCGCCGATCATGTAGCCCACCACGATGGTCGCCGTGGACAGCGGAGAGACCAGCAGCTCCTCGAGATACAGCTGCAGCTTCGCACTGAAGAACGACGAGACCACGTTCGAGAATGAATTGGTGATCACCGCCATCATGATCAGGCCCGGCGCGATGTAGGTGATATAGGGCAGGCCGTCCATCTCACCGATACGCCGGCCGATCAGGCTGCCGAAGATCACGAAATACAGTGTCATGGTGATCGCCGGCGGCACGATGGTCTGCACCCAGATGCGGGTCACACGCTTGACCTCGCGGCGCATGATGGTGCGCAGGCCGACCAGGTTGACGCTCAGCAGGCTCTGGACCGGTGCCGCGCCCACCGCGCGCTCGAAATCCCCGGCGCTTGCGGTGCCCGGCTTGAGACGTTCCTGCTCCCCCGCCGTGTCCTCGGATGTCCGCTGCGTCGTGCTCACGGGCGGGCCTCGGCCGGGTTGGCGCGCTCTGTCAGGCGCAGGAAGAGCTCCTCCAGGCGATTGGCCTTGTTCCGCATGCTCTGGACCCGGATACCCTGAGCACTCAGCAGCTCGAACAGCCGGTTGACGTCCTGCTCGCGGGAGACTTCGACCTCGATTTCGTGCTCGTTGCGCCACCGCACGGTATAGCCCTCCAGCAGCGGGGCGACGTCCACCGTCTGTTCGAGCGAGAGCACGAATGTCTCGTACTGCAGCTTGCGCAGCACCCGAGACATCCGATCGTTCTCCACGATCGTCCCGTGATCGATGATGGCCACGTTACGGCAGAGGCTCTCGGCCTCCTCCAGATAGTGGGTGGTCAGAATGATGGTCACGCCCGCCTCGTTGATCGCCCGCATGAACTCCCACATCGAGCGGCGGATTTCGATATCCACCCCGGCGGTGGGTTCATCGAGAATCAGCAATCGCGGTTCATGCATCAGCGCGCGCGCGATCATCAGCCGTCGTTTCATGCCCCCGGAGAGGTTGCGGGCAATATCGTGCCGGCGATCCCAGAGATGCAGGGCCTTGAGATATTTTTCTGCCCGCTGGCGGGCCAGGCCCGGACGCACACCGTAGTAGCCGGCCTGGTTGATGACGATGTCGATGAGTTTCTCGAACATCGACAGGTTGACCTCCTGGGGCACCACGCCGATACAGGCCTTGGCCGCTTCACGCTCGCGGTCCATGTCGTGTCCGAACACCACCACCCGACCTGCCGTCTTGTTGACCAGCGAGGTGATGATGCCGATGGACGTGGTCTTGCCCGCGCCGTTCGGCCCCAGCAGGCCGACCACCTCGCCGGGCGCGAGGTCGACGTCCACCTGGTCGAGCACCGTGCGCTGGCCATAGCGCTTGGTCAGTTC
>SKYU01000131.1 GCA_007127715.1 Gammaproteobacteria bacterium
GCATCATGATCCGGCACAGGTGCTGCCCGCCGCCCGGACGATCCGTAACAACGCCGAGCATCTGCTGAGTGTGCTGAACGATATTCTGGACGTCTCCAAGATCGAGGCCGGACAGCTGCAGATCGAGCGTGTTCCGGTCGCCCCACTCCGGCTGCTCGGCGAGGTGTTCGAACTGATGCGCCCGAAAGCGACGGCCAAGGGGCTCGAGCTGCGGCTGGTCTGTGATTCCGAAGTCCCGGAGACCATCACCTCCGATCCGCTGCGCCTGCGTCAGGTCCTGCTCAACCTCGTCGGCAACGCCATCAAGTTCACCGAGACGGGCGAGGTTGCCGTGCACCTGCTCTTCGATGCGCGTTCACGCTGGCTGGCGTGCCGCGTCGTCGACACCGGTATCGGCATGAGCCCCGAGGCCTGTGAGCGCATCTCGCGTTTCGAAGCCTTCACCCAGGGTGACGCCAGTATGGCGCGGCGCTTCGGTGGTACGGGGCTCGGGCTCCGGATTTCCCGCGCCCTCGCCCGCAAACTCGGTGGCGACCTGACGATTGCCTCGCGCGAGGGGCTCGGCAGCACCTTCACCGTGACCGTCAGCACGGGTGACGTGACCGGCGTGGCCCTGCACCCGGCCGGTGAAGTTGGCACCGCGGCGCCCCTGCCGGCTGCCCGTGCGCGCCCTCGGACCGACGGCCGTGCCCTGGCCGGGATCGACATCCTGCTGGTGGAAGATGGCGTGGACAACCAGCGGCTGATCCGTTTCCATCTGGAGCGCGCCGGTGCGAGGGTGTCCGTCGCGGTCAACGGGCGCGAGGCCCTGGACGCGGTGACCGGGGGAGACGCCACGCCCGACCTCATTCTGATGGACATGCAGATGCCGGTGATGGATGGCTACACCGCGACGCGCGCCCTGCGCACCGCCGGCTGGCGGGGTCCCATCGTCGCCCTGACGGCCCATGCCATGAGCGGCGACCGCGAACGCTGCCTGGAGGCCGGCTGCGACGACTACCTGAGCAAGCCGATCGACGTGCCCCGGCTGGTGGCGAGCTGTGATCGCCTGGGCAGGGCCGTGGAGGGTGGGCGTCGTGCCGGCTGAATACCCCGTCAACGGCTCCGACACCCTGATGGCTGACCGGCTGGCGCCCAATCTGGCGCGCCAGCTGATCGATGGGCTGCAGACGCCGCTTCTGGTGCTGGGGCCCGACGCCGCCGCCGCCGAGCCGTTGTACTGGAATCCCGCCTTTCTGCGGCTCACGGGCTTTGCGGGCGACGCTTTCGAACGCGATCCGCTGTGCTGGTTGAGTCGCCCGGAGGCCCTGGCTGCGGCCCTGCGCGCAGCTCGCATCACGCCGCAGCAGCGACTGGTCGTGGAGGGGCGTGACGGGGCGGGTCAGGCGGTGCGCTGGCGCCTGCGCGTCTCGACGCTGGAACCCCAGGCCGGCGGGCGGCCTGGGGGCTGGCTGCTGGAGTGCGCGCGCGCCGCGGCTGCCGAGGCCCGACGGCGCAGCCTGGTGCGCGACGATACCGTGAGCGGTATGCTGGATCGCAGCTGGTTCCTGGAGGTCTGCAGGCATCAGATGGGCGGGGCCAGGCGTCATGGCCGCCGGCTGGCGGTGATGGTGTTCGAGATCCAGGCCTTCGACATCTATGTCGAGACTTTCGGGCGCAATGCCGCGAACAACTGTCTGCGGCTGGTCGCCCATGGCATCGCATCGCGACTCAGGCGGGCCACCGACCTGGTGGCGCGCATCGGAGACGCCACTTTCGCGGCCCTGGCCGAGGACATGACGACCGGAGAGGTCGATGCGCACCTCGGGCGCATCGCGGACGCCGTTGCCGCGCTCAGCATCCATCATCCTCGCGCGCCGGGCGCACGTTATGTGCAGGTGGCCGCTGGCGCCTGCGCGGGCGTGCCGGAAGGCACGGGCGACATCGAGGAATGGCTGGCGGCGGCGCGGCAGACGGCTGGTGCAGCCGGTCAGCGCGTCGTGGCGCCCGGCGCGGGCGGTCTTTCCACCGGCTGAACGGTCGCGATCACTCCAAAGGCCGGGTGATCGAAATAGTGCACCTCGCCGCTGCGCATGCGGCGGGATTCATCGATCCGGTAGCGCGGGACCAGCAGCCGGACCTCGGGGAGCTCGCCGCCGCCTACGGGCAGGGGCAGTGCCGGACCGCGGTCTGGCGCGAGGAACTCGAGGTCGAGGTGGAGGTGCAGGAATCGGGTGCGTGACAGCCGGACCTGTCCCACGAGTTCGTCACTGCCCGGGCGCAGCGCGGAGAGGTCGATCAGCGGTGTGGGCCCGTCCGTCTCGGCGGGCTGAACCCAGATGACATGCAGCAGCGGACGGTACTCCGCACGGCCTGCGAGCCGGCGATGGAGCGAAGCCAGTTCCCCGGCCCCGGTGTCCAGTCGTTGGCGCCACGCCGGCAGCCCGATGGGCTCCAGCGGTGGCGGTGGACGCAGCCGCGGGGGCAGTTCCACCGGCGCGAGCAGCGGTTCGGAGGCCTCGTCCTCCAGCGGCTCGAGCTCGCCGCGCGGACTGACGGTCAGTTCGATCGGCGCCAGGACAGGTGTGGCAACCGGTGGTGGCTCGGCGAGAAAATCCTCGGTGGCCGCGCCTGCGCCCGGCTCATGCGCGAAGATGACGAGCTCCACGCGAAACAGTGGCGTCTCGCGCGTCTGCACGCTCAACGTCTGCGTGGCGAGCCCGCCTGTCAGCGCCAGCGTTGCGAGGCCGAGAGCCGATAATGCCATGCGGTGCAGCGTCCTTGAGGCCACGCTCCGTCGGCCGGTCGGCAGAGCGGGGCGAAACGGTGAAAAGCGCCATTATAGGCGATCAGCCGCGCCCGGGCTCCGGTGGCCCGCCCAGGCGCTCGAGCAGGGCGATCGCGAAGGCGTAGCGCGCTTCCACATCCGGCAATGGGCTGCGGAAGCGCAGCAGGGCGCCGCCGTCGAGACTGTAGACCGCCGGCTCACGCTGGACCATACCGACCAGCACCAGCGGGTCGACCGGGGTGTCGGCGTGGAACTTCGCCCGTCCTCCCTCGGCCGAAAGCTCCAGTTTCTGCACCCCCAGCCGGCTGGCCCGCTGCTTCAGCCGGGTCACCTGCACCAGGTGTTTTGCCGGCGGTGGCAACAGGCCGAAGCGGTCGATCATCTCCACCTGCAGCTCGTCCAGGGCCTCGTCGTCGGCACAGGCGCTGATGCGCTTGTACAGCACCAGCCGCTGGTGCACGTCCGGCAGGTAGTCTTCCGGCAGCAGCGCGGCCACCCCGAGGTCCACCTCGGTGCCATGGAACAGCGGCTGTTCCAGTGCCGGCTCCCGCCCGGCCTTGAGGTCGGCCACGGCGCGTTCGAGCAGGTCCATGTACAGGGTGAAGCCGATCTCGTGGATCTGGCCACTCTGCTCGTCGCCGAGCAGCTCACCCGCACCGCGGATCTCGAGATCGTGCGAGGCCAGCGCGAAGCCCGCGCCGAGATCCTCCAGCGCCTCGATGGCCTCCAGCCGCTTGACCGCGTCGGGGGTGAGCGCGGGCGTCGGCGGCGCCAGCAGGTAGGCATAGGCCCGGTGGTGCGAGCGGCCGACCCGGCCACGCAGCTGGTGGAGCTGGGCCAGCCCGAACCGGTCGGCGCGGTTGATCAGGATGGTGTTGGCGGTGGGGACGTCGATGCCGCTTTCGATGATGGTGGTGCACAAGAGCACGTTGAAGCGGCGGTGGTAGAAGTCGAGCATGATCTGTTCGAGATCGCGCTCGCGCATCTGGCCATGGGCGATGCGCAGGTTCGCCTCTGGCACCAGCGACTCGATCTCCGCGGCGATCTTCTCCATCGTCTCGATGGTGTTGTGCACGAAGTAGACCTGGCCGCCGCGCTTGATCTCGCGCAGGCAGGCCTCGCGGATCACCGCCGGCGACCACTGGGTCACGAAGGTCTTCACGCCGAGGCGCTCGGAGGGCGGCGTGGTGATCAGCGAAAGCTCGCGCAGGCCACCGAGGGCCATGTTCAGCGTCCGCGGGATCGGCGTGGCGGTCAGGGTGAGCAGGTCGACTTCGGCGCGCAGGCGCTTCAGTGCCTCCTTGTGGCGCACGCCGAAGCGGTGTTCCTCGTCGACGATCACCAGCCCCAGGCGGTCGAATTTGACCCCCTCCGAGAGCAGCTTGTGGGTGCCGACGACGATGTCCACCCGGCCCGCGGCGAGGTCCTCGAGTACGCGCGTCGCCTGCTTGCCCGTGCGAAACCGCGAGAGCAGCTCGATGCGCACCGGCCAGTCGGCGAAGCGGTCGACAAACGTCTGATAGTGCTGCTGGGCGAGGAGCGTGGTGGGCACCAGCACCGCGACCTGCCGCCCCCCCTGGACGGCGACAAAACTCGCCCGCAGCGCCACCTCGGTCTTGCCGAAGCCGACGTCGCCACACACCACCCGGTCCATCGGCTGTGGCGAGCGCAGGTCGCCCAGCACCTGCTCGATGGTGGTGAGCTGGTCTTCGGTCTCGTCGAAGGGGAAGGCCGCGACAAAAGCCCGGTAATCGGCCTCGTCCAGCTTGAACGCATGGCCCTGTCGGGCGGCGCGCCGCGCGTGCACGTCCAGCAGCTCCGCGGCGACGTCGCGGATCTTCTCGGCCGCCTTGCGGCGTGCCTTGGTCCACTGCTCGCTGCCGAGCCGGTGCAGCGGCGCCGACTCGGGCGCGCTGCCGGTGTAGCGGCTGATCAGGTCCAGGCTCTGCACCGGCACGTAGAGCTTGTCACCGCGGGCATATTCCAGGGCCAGGAATTCCTGTGCGACGCTGCCGATATCGAGCGTCACCAGTCCCTGGAAGCGGCCGACCCCATGGTCCTGGTGGACCACGGGGGTGCCGGGCCGCAGATCGCGCAGGTCGCGGATCAGGGTGGCCGGGTCGCGCTCGGCACGTCGTCGCTCGCGCCCGGCGGTGCGGGCGCGTTCCCCGAACAGCTGCTCCTCGGCGATGACGGCCAGGCCGGCCTCGGGTAGCACCAGGCCGCTGTCGAGCGGCGCGACGCAGATGCCAAGCGCCGGGGAGCGCTCGAGGAATGCATGCCAGTCGGCGCAGACCACCGGCGCGCGCCCGCGCGCCCGCAGCACCTCCAGGATCATCTCGCGCCGTCCAGCGCTCTCTGCGACCAGCAGCACCCGGCCACCGAAGTCCTCGAGGAAACCGGCCAGCTTTGCTGCTGGCGCCTCGGCGCGGGCGTCGAAGGCCACCGGGGGCGGCAGCGCGGTCGCATAGTTCACGCCCGTCCGGCCATCGGCCTCGGCGAGTTCGGTCCGCGAACGCTCGATGCAGCGGTGTCGCCCGGCCAGGGCCTCCAGCAGCGGCCCCGGCGGGCAGAAGGCCTCCTCGGGGCGCAGCAGCGGACGCTCCGGGTCGACGGCCATCTGCTCGTGACGCTCCCCGGCCTGCCGCCACTGCCCCTCCAGCAGTGCCTCGAGTCCGTCGGGCAGGCACACGATGCTGTCGTCTGGCAGGTACTCCAGCAGCGAGGCCGTGCGGTCGAAGAACAGCGGCAGGTAATACTCGATCCCGCCGGGCGCGTTACCCGCCGAGACCTCGCGGTAGATCAGCGTGCGCGCGGGGTCGCCCTCGAAGCGCTCCCGGAAACGGCGGCGAAACCCGCGGATGCCGTCCTCGTCCAGGGGGAATTCACGCGCCGGCAGAATCTCCAGATGCGCCAGAGTGTCGGTGGAACGCTGCGTCTCCGGATCGAAGGCCTTCAGCGAGTCGATCTCGTCGTCGAACAGGTCGATACGAACCGGGGTGCTTTCCCCCATGGGGAACAGATCGATCAGCGAGCCGCGCACCGCGTAGTCGCCATGCTCCATGACCTGGGAGACATGCGTGTAGCCGGCCGTCTCGAGCTGCCTGCGCAGCGCCACGCCGTCGAGCCGCTGGCCCGGGGCCAGCGACAGCGAGCGCGCCACCCAGGCCGGTGGCGGCAGCCGCGCGAGCAGCGTGGCCGCCGAGATCACGATCAGCGAGCGCTCGCCCCGGGAGAGTTCGGCCAGCCGCCGGATCCGGTCGGAGACCAGATCGGGGTGAGGGGAGAAGCTGTCGTAGGGCAGGGTCTCGGCGTCGGGAAACACCCTGACCGCGCCGGGGTCGCGATGGTAGAAGGCCAGTCGCGCGGCCATGCGGTCGGCTTCGGCCGGACTGGCGCACACCACCAGCCACTGGCGGTCGGCGGCGTGGCGATGTGCATGGGCGATGGCCAGCGCGTCGGCCGAGCCATGCAGGCTGCCCCAGGAGACGCGTTGTCCGGGCGCGCCCGGCAGGACGCTCTGGCGGATGTCAATGGAGGTCACGGCACCGATGCTGCAGTTGCGAAAGGCGCCGGATTCTACACCCCTCGTCGGGGCTGCGCAGTCGGGTCTTCGGTCAGCGCTGCTCGCGCTTCACCGCGGCGTGCAGCACCACTTCGTACTCGAAGTAGACAATGAACTCCGGGTACTCCCAGCGGGTGATCGGCGGTTGACCGACGGCAGGGGTCCTGGCAAGCGGCTCGCCGAAGGCCCGCTCGACTGCGGCCATGCTCATGCCGCGCCGCGGCCGGTCGGTGGCGGTCTCGGCCGCCGCATCCAGGCCGTCGATCAGCAGCGTATCGGCCGCCGGTGCCGGGCTCCAGGCCAGTGCGAGGCCAAGCAGGGCACCCGCAAGCGCGGTGCGGAGATGGGCCATGGGCATGTGTCCTCCCGTTGAGTGCTCGCGGAACTATAGCACCGTCACCGGACTCCGAAGCGCGAACCACGTCAACATCCGCTATGGTGTAATGCCCCGCATGTACCGCCCCCTGGAATGCTTCATCGGCCTGCGTTACCTGCGCGCCCGGGGGCGTAACGGCTTCATTTCCTTCATCAGCCTCGCCTCGATGCTGGGGGTGGCGATCGGCGTGGCCGCGCTGATCGTCATTCTCTCGGTCATGAACGGCTTCGAGGGCGAACTGCGGGAGCGGCTGCTGAGCATGACCGCGCATGCCTCGCTCCAGGCTCGGGAAGGCCCGCTGGAGGACTGGCAGGCCTATCGCGCGGCGGCGCGGGCCGCACCGGGCATCCTTGGCGCAGCCCCATATGTCCGGCTGGAGGGCATGCTGGCCCACGGCAGCCAGCTGGCCGGGGCCGAGATCCGCGGGGTGCTGCCGGCGCTGGAACCCGAGGTCTCCCGGATCGGCGGGTTCATGCGCCGGGGGCGTCTGGACGACCTCGCACCGGATGCCGGACACATCATTCTCGGGCGTATGCTGGCGCTGTCGATCGGGGCCGAGACCGGCAGCGAGATCACGGTGCTGGTCCCGGAACTCGCGCCGGGCGGTGGGGGGCTGCGGCCACGACTGCGCAGCTTCACGGTCTCCGGGATCTTCGAGGCCGGCCTGCAGGACCACGATGGCGGGCTCGCGCTCGTGCACCTGGAGGAGGCGGCCCGGCTGGCTGGCCTGGGCACCGCGGTCAGTGGCCTGCGGCTGGAGACCGACGACGTGTTCGCCGCACCACGGCTGGCGCGTACGCTGGCTGGCGAGCTCGGCCTTCGCCACAGCGACTGGACGATCGAGAACGCCACCTACTTCCGCGCCATCCGTCTGGAGAAAACCATGATGACGACGATCATGCTGCTGATCGTCGCCGTGGCGGCGTTCAACATCGTCGCCTCACTGGTGATGGTGGTTACCGAGAAGCACACGGACATTGCCATCCTGCGCACCCTGGGGCTGCCCGCCCCGGCAGTGAACCGCATCTTCATCGTGCAGGGGGCCGTGATCGGCGTGGTGGGTCTGGGGCTGGGAGTCGGCCTGGGGATCGGGCTCACGCTCAACATCGAGACCCTCGTGCCATGGCTCGAGCAGACCTTCCGCTTCCAGATCATGCCCGGTGACGTGTATTACGTGACCGACATTCCCGCCGAGCTGCGCTGGCCCGACGTCACGCTGATCGCCGCGGCATCACTGGTGCTCACGCTGGTGGCCACCCTCTACCCGGCGCGCCGCGCGGCCGGCATCGCGCCTGCCGAAGCGCTGCGCTACGACTGAGTCCCCGCGCGTGACCCGTCTGCCGTTCGAACTGTTCATAGGCCTGCGCTACCTGCGCGCACGCGGGCGCAACCGGTTTATTTCCTTCATCTCGCTGATTTCGATGCTCGGCATCGCCCTGGGGGTTGCGGTACTCATAGTCGTGCTGTCGGTGATGAACGGGTTTGAACGGGAACTGCGGGAGCGCATTCTGGACATGACGGCCCATGCCACGATCACGGGGTTCGATGCGGCACTGCCGGACTGGGCGGCTGTCAGCGAGACGGCGCTGGCCCACCCCCAGGTGCGCGGTGCCGCGCCGTTTGTCGAGGGCCAGGGCCTGGCCCTGCACGGCGAGGCCCTCT
Organism: Gammaproteobacteria bacterium; assembly: GCA_007127715.1. Lineage (GTDB taxonomy): Bacteria > Pseudomonadota > Gammaproteobacteria > Steroidobacterales > PWYM01 > PWYM01. The sequence continues at coordinate 8,371 of SKYU01000131.1, forward strand.
CGGGCGTGGCCCTGCGGGGGATCGACCCGCTGCTCGAAGCCGCCGTGGCCGGGATCGACGGCCTGATGGTCGCCGGCCGGCTCGACGCCCTGGTGCCGGGCGCCTGGCGCGTGGTGCTGGGTGAGGAGCTGGCCCGTGCGCTCGGCGTGGTGCCCGGCGACCGCGTGGTCCTGGTCATCCCCGAGGGTACGGTCACTCCGGCGGGCCTGCTCCCGCGCATGCGCCGTTTCGAGGTGGTCGGCATCTTCCGTGCGGGCATGTACGAGTTCGACCGGGGTGTGGCGCTGGTCCACCTGGCCGATGCCCAGCGGCTGTACCGCCTGGGGGACCGCGCCAGCGGTGTGCGCCTGGCTGTGACCGACATCTTCCGGGCGGGAACGGTGGTCAGGGAGGTGGCGCTGGCGCATGGCGGCGGCGTGTACATCGACGACTGGACGCGTCGGCACGCCAATTTCTTCCGCTCCATCCAGCTGACCAAGACCATCATGTTCGTCATCCTGCTGCTGGTCGTCGCGGTGGCCGCGTTCAATATCGTCTCCACCCTGGTGATGGTGGTGCGCGACAAGCAGTCGGACATCTCCATCCTGCGCACGCTGGGGGCCGCGCCGCGGCACGTCAATGCCGTATTCATGGTCCAGGGCACGGTGATCGGCGTACTCGGCACGGTGGCGGGCGTGTTGCTTGGCGCCCTGCTGGCGCTCAACCTCGAGCGGCTGATCGGCCTCGTGGAGCGGGTGTTCGATACGCGCTTTCTCGCCCCGGACGTGTATTTCATCAGCGACCTGCCGGCACAGCTGCTGTGGCAGGACCTCGCACTCATCGCCCTGACGGCGCTGGTGCTGTCCCTGGCATCGACGCTCTATCCGGCCTGGCGTGCCGCCCGCATCCAGCCCGCGGAGGCCCTGCGACATGACTGAATCCGAACCGACCGCTGCCGCCGCCGGCAGCCCCTCCCGTCCACCGGTCCTCGAAGCGGTCGGCGTCGAGCGAAGTTTCACGGAAGTCCGCGGCCGGCTTGAGGTGTTGCGCGGCGTCGATCTCGCGGTCGAAGCGGGTGAGCGGATCGCGATCATCGGCGCGTCGGGCTCCGGCAAGACCACCCTGCTGCAGATTCTCGGCGGTCTCGATCGGCCCAGTCGCGGTGAGGTGCGGGTGAACGGCCAGCCGCTGTTTGCCCTTGGTGAGGCGGCGCGCGGCGAACTGCGTAACCACACACTCGGATTCGTCTACCAGTTCCACCACCTCCTGCCAGAGTTCACGGCGCTGGAGAACGTCGCCATGCCACTGCTCATCCGTCGCACGCCGCCGGCCGAGGCCCGGCGTGACGCCGCTGAGATCCTCGGGCGCGTCGGTCTGGGCGAGCGCCTCGACCACAAACCCTCCGAGCTCTCCGGCGGGGAGCGCCAGCGCGCCGCGGTGGCGCGTGCGCTGGTGACGCGGCCGTCGGTGGTGCTGGCCGACGAACCCACGGGCAACCTCGATGCACCGACCGGAGAGCGCGTGTTCGGCTTGATGCTGGAGCTCAACCGCGAGCTCGGCACCAGTCTGGTGGTCGTGACGCATGATCTCGCGCTGGCCCGGCGGATGGACCGCGTGCTGACGCTGGGCGACGGGCGGCTGGTGGCTGCGGCGCTCGACGCCTAGCGGCAGACCGCCCGGTCGCCGCGCCGGCGGGGCGGTGGTCTACAGCTGCTGCAGGCGCTCGCGCTGACGCCGGCTGCGCCGCCGGAAGCGCCACAGCAGTGCCAGGCGCCACAGCCCGTTCGAGCCGGCGTAGGCGATCGCGGCGGCCAGTCCGCCGACCACCACGGCGCCAAGGAACAGCGGTGCGCCGATTTTCGCCAGCTGATCAACCATCAGCTGCAGGCTGAAGGTCTCGGGGAAGCCGACCGGCTCCCGGCCCAGCAGCCAGGTGCCGACCCGGTAATTCAGGTAGTAGAGCTGAATCAGGGTCAGCGGGTTGTTGAGAAATACCGCGACCACCGCCACCGGCAGGTTGACGCGCCACCAGATCGTCACGCCGGCGAGCAGGGGCAGCTGCAGCGGGGTGATGGGCAGAAACGCGATGAACACGCCGAGAGCGAAGGCACGGGTCACACCGCGCCGGTGCACGGCCCACAGGGCCGGGTCGTGGAGCAGCGCCCGGAACGGACGGAGGTACCAGCGCGCGTCGAGGTGTTCGCGGCGGGGCAGGACCCTGCGCAGGAAGCGTCGGAACATTCGGCGAGCATTATCCACGAAGCCGCCACGGAGGGAAGATGCTTCGCCTCGCCGCATGGATGCTCGGGGGCAACCTGTTCGTGCTCCAGTTGCCGGTGCTGCCGTCTGCCGCGTGGCAGGTGTTCGTCGCGCTGGGCGCCATGCTGGCCCTGTCGTGGCGCTACCCCGGCCCGGCGGCAGGCCTGGCCATGATGGCCTGGACCGGCTGGGCGGCCAGCCAGGCGCTGGAGACGCGGCTCCCTGCCGCGTCATCCGGTCAGGACTTCATCGTCACCGGGCGCATCGTGGATTTTCCGCGGCAGGGCCGCATCCGCAGCAGTTTCCTCTTCGCCGTGGACCCGCCCGCCGTGGAGCCGTCCGCCGGGGCGCTCCCGTCGCGGGTGCAGCTGTCCTGGTACGGGGCCCCGCGAACGCTCCGCCCGGGCGAGTCCCTGACACTGGAAGTGCGCCTGCGTACCCCCCGCGGGCTGGCCAACCCCGGGGGCGGCGACCCGGCGGGTCGGCTGTTCCGTGCAGGGATCGGCGCGACCGGCTATGTCCGCCACGAGCGCGAGGACCTGTCGGCGCCGCCGCGGCGTGACCTGCTGGCGCTGCGCTCAGCGCTGGCCGGGCAGCTGACCGCCGCCCTCGGGGAAGGGCGCAGCGTGGGCGTCCTGTTGGCGGTGGGTCTGGGTACCCGCCACCTGCTGGACGATGATGCGCGCCGCGTGCTGGCGCGCACGGGCACCAGCCACTTGATGGCCATTTCAGGGCTGCATGTCGGTCTGGTGGCGGCGCTGGGCCTGGTCGTGTTCCGCGCCGCATGGGCCTGGCTGCCGGGGGTATGTCGACGGGTGCCGCCGCTGCTGGCCGGCGCCTGGCTGGGGCTCGCCCTGGCCGCGGCCTACGCGCTGCTGGCGGGGTTCGCCATCCCGACCCGGCGGGCGCTGTTGATGCTGGCCGTGGTGCTGGCCGGGCTGTGCCTGCGCCGGCCGCTGCGCCCCGGACGGGGGCTTGCGCTGGCGGCGGGCGCGGTGCTGTTGACGGATCCGCTGGCCAGCCTCGATGCCAGTTTCTGGCTGTCATTTCTGGCGGTGGCCGTCATCGCGCTGGTCTTTCACGGGCGGCTCCGCGATCCGGCCGTGGCGCCGGAGAACCAGACGCCAGGCTCGGCGTGGGCCGACCGGGGCCGGCGGCTGCGTCGCCAGTTGCAGGTGTTCGCGGGCCTGCAGGCGCTGATCGTCATCGGCATGGCGCCTGTGACCGGGGTGATGTTCGGGCAGGTCCCGCTGGTCTCGCCGCTGGCCAACGCCCTGCTGGTGCCGGCATTCACGCTGCTGATCGTGCCGGGCACCCTGCTGGGGCTGTTGCTGATGCCACTGCTGCCCGGGCCTGCGCTGGCCTGGCTGGGGCTGCTGGCGTGGCTGCTGGAGCGGGGCTGGCAACTGCTGGAAGGGCTGGCCGGGTGGCCGTTGGCGGTCTACGACCTGCCGGCGCTGCCAACGCTTCAATGGCTGGCGCTGGTCGTTGCGGCCTGGCTTGTGCTGATGCCGCGGGGCTGGCCGGGGCGCTGGCTCGCGCTGCCGCTGCTGCTCGCCGTGCTGACGTGGCGGCCCCCGGCCCCGCCGCCCGGTGGGTTTCACGTCTGGTTGCTGGATGTCGGCCAGGGCTTGTCCATGGTGGTCCGGACCACCCGGCACCTGCTGGTGTATGACGTCGGTCCGGCCTGGCCCGAGGGTTTCGATGCCGGGCGGAGCGTGGTGCTCCCGGCGCTGCGCCACCTGGGTCATCGCCACATCGATACCCTTGTCATCAGCCACGGGGACAACGACCACGCCGGTGGACTGGCCGCGGTCCGGGAGGCCCTGCCGGTGGGCCGGCTGCTGGTCGGCGGTGCCGACGCAGATCGCCTCGGCGGCGAGCCCTGCCTGCGCGGAGAGTCCTGGACCTGGGACGGTGTTGCCTTCGAGCTGCTGCATCCCGGGAGTCCCCGGCTGCGCGGCAACCAGGGCTCGTGCGTGCTCAGCGTGCGTGGCGCGGGGGCCTCGCTGCTGCTGACCGGCGACATCGAGTTCTGGGGGGAGTCGAGCCTGCTGGCCGGGCCATTCACGCTGGCGCACACCCTGGTCCAGGTGCCGCATCATGGCAGCGCCACGTCCTCGAGCCCCGCGTTCGTGCAGGCGACCTCGCCACGCCACGCCCTCGTCGGCGTGGGCCATGCCAACCGCTGGGGCTTTCCGCGCCCCGAAGTCCTGGCACGGTGGACGTCGGTGGGCGCGGAGGTGCTCGATACGGCGCAGCTCGGCGCCGTGGAGCTGCGGGTCGGCGCCGATGGCAGTATCGAACAGCCGCCGGGCTGGCGCGAGCGCCGTCGGCGGTTCTGGCACGAAGAGTGACCCGGCTGTCGCCTTCGGGTGTCGACACTGTGGCCTGCGTTCTGGTCTGTGCGCAGGTCAGCCGCTATAGTCGGCGTTTGACTTAACACCTCGTGTTCAGACCCCATGCTTGAGATCGTACGTGCCGGCGGCTGGTTGATGCTGCCGATCATCCTCTGCTCCATCGGTGCCGCGGCGATCATTCTCGAGCGCCTGTGGACGCTCAAGCAGGATCGCGTGGTGCCGCGCAATCTCACCGCCGAGGTCTGGCAGCTGGTGAAGTCGAACCAGCTCACCCAGGAACACATCCAGCGCATCCAGGCGGAATCGCCGCTCGGCCAGATCCTCGCGGCTGGCCTGGTGAACCGCGACCGCGACCGCGCCGAGCTCAAGGAGAGTATCGAGGACACGGGTCGCCACGTGGTCCACGAACTCGAGCGCTATCTGAATCCTCTGGGCACCATCGCCGCAATCACCCCGCTGCTTGGTCTGCTGGGCACCGTCATCGGCATGGTCAAGGTGTTCGCGGCGATCACCACCCATGGCGTGGGCAATCCCGGGGTGCTGGCAGGCGGCATCTCCGAGGCCCTGATCACCACCGCGGCCGGCCTGTCGGTCGCCATCCCGGCGCTGATGGGCTATCGCTACCTGCGCGGCCGGGTCGACGGGCTGGTGGTGGAAATGGAGAAGGAGGCCATGAAGCTGGTCGAGGCACTGCAGTACCGTCAGGGCGCGGTGGCCCGGACCGAGACATGAAACTGCAGACCCGGGCTCGCGAAGAGCCTGACATCAACCTCACCTCGCTGATCGACGTGGTGCTGCTGCTGCTGGTGTTCTTCATGGTGTCCACCAGTTTCGTGCGCGAGTCCGAAATCCGGCTGAACCTGCCTGAGGCGAGCGACGCCCCGCCGCCGGAGATCGAGCAGCATGTGATCGAGATCACCATCACCGCCGCAGGGACCTATCTGGTCGATGGGCGCAGCCTGGTGTCGAGCGACGCGGCCACGCTGCGGCGTGCCATCCTGGCGGTCAGCGAAGGACGCGACACCTTGCCGGTGATCATCCGGGCCGATGCCGAGGCGCGCCACCAGGCGGTGGTCACCGCCATGGATGTGGCCGGGCGGCTGGGACACAGCGACATCAGCATCGCTACTGTCAGCAACCCCGATGCGCGCTAGGGCTGGCGAGTGACGCGTTTCGGCATCGATCGCGAGGTGCTGCGGATCTATGGCCGCCTGCTCACCTATGCACGGCCGCATCTGCGGGTGCTGGTGCTCGCGATGCTGGCGATGGTCGTGTATGCCGCCACCGACTCGGGGTTTGCGCTGCTCATGCAGCCGCTGCTTCGCTCTCTGGAAGCCGGCGAGGCGGCCAGCTCGCTGCTGATGCCCCTGCTGGTGCTCGGTCTGTTCATCGGTCGCGCATTCGCCGGCTTTGCCTCGAACTTCACCCTGGGATGGGTCGGCCGTCAGGTGATCCGCCAGATGCGCGGCGAGGTGTTCGCGCACATGGCCCGGCTGCCCACCCGCTACTACGACCGCACCTCCTCGGGCATGCTGCTCTCCAAGCTCACCTACAACATCGAGCAGGTGGCCGAGGCCACCAGCAATGTGCTGACCATCCTGGTGCGCGATACGCTGACCATCCTCGGCCTGATCGCGGTGATGATCTACCTCAGTCCCTCGCTGTCGCTGTTCATCGCGCTGGTGGGGCCACTCATCGCCATGCTGATCCGCTATCTCAGCAAGCTGTTCCGCCGCTACAGCGGGCGGATCCAGAGCTCCATGGGTGACGTCACGCGGGTCGCCGAGCAGGCGATCTCCGGACATCGCGTGATCAAGGTCTTCAACGGCCAGGACTTCGAGACCGCGCAGTTCGGCGGCGTGAACGAGCACAACCGTCGCCAGCACATGAAGCTGATCACGGCCAAGTCGCTGGGTGACTCGGCCACCCAGTTCCTTGCGGCGCTGGGTGTGGCGGGGGTGGTCTACGTGGCGACGATCCAGAGCGCCGTAGACGCCATCGACCCGGCGCGGTTCGTCTCGTTTCTCACCGCGATGATCCTGCTGATGGGCCCGCTCAAGCGCCTGACCAACATCAACGTCGCGCTGCAGCGCGGGATCGCTGCGGGCGAGACCATCTTCGCGCTGCTCGACGAGCCGGCCGAGTCCGACACCGGCACCCGGGCGTTGACGCGAGCCCGGGGTGCGCTGGCGTTCCGCGAGGTCGGCTTCACCTACGATGACGCCAAGGGCGCGGTGCTGGCGGATATCGATCTCGAGGTGCCGGCCGGCCAGACCCTGGCCATCGTCGGGCGCTCGGGCAGCGGCAAGTCGACCCTGGTGAGCCTGATTCCGCGGTTCTACGATGTCGACACCGGCGCGGTGACGCTCGACGGGCATGACATCCGTGACTACCGTCTGAGCGATCTGCGTCGGCAGATCGCGCTGGTCAGCCAGGATGTCACGCTGTTCAACGACACGATAGCGCGCAACATCGCCTACGGCCTGGCCGACCGGGTGACGCGCGAGGATATCGAGCAGGCCGCGCGCGTTGCCCATGTCAGTGAATTCGTCGCCGGGCTGCCCGAGGGACTCGACACCCTGGTCGGCGATCGCGGCGTGCTGCTGTCCGGCGGGCAGCGCCAGCGCATCGCCATCGCGCGTGCGGTGCTGAAGGATGCACCCATTCTCATCCTGGACGAGGCCACCTCGGCGCTGGACACCGAGTCCGAGCGCCATATCCAGCAGGCGCTCGAGGTGCTGATGCGCGGCCGCACCACGCTGGTGATCGCTCACCGGTTGTCCACCGTGGAGAAGGCCGACCGCATCATCGTGATGGAGGCCGGACGGATCGTCGAGAGCGGCAGTCACGCGGAACTGCTCGCTCGCGGCGGCCAGTACGCCGCGTTGCACCGTATGCAGTTTGCCGAGGCCTGAGCGGGATGCCGCGCTGGCTTGAGCGGCTGTGGTACGGCGATTCGGCCCTGCGGTGGCTGCTGTGGCCGCTGTCGATGGTGTTCGTGGCTATTGTCGCGGCCCGCAGGCAGGCCTACCGCCTGGGCCTGCTGCGTGTCGAGCCCGTGCCGCTGCCGGTCGTGGTGGTCGGCAATCTTTCGGTCGGGGGCAGCGGCAAGACACCGCTGGTGCTCTGGCTGCTCGAAGCGCTGGCGGCGCGCGGCATCCGCGCCGGTGTGGTCAGCCGCGGCTACGGCGGACGCACGCAGGCACAGCCGCGGCGGGTCGGGCCAGACGATCGGGCCGCCGAGGTGGGTGATGAGCCTGTGCTGATTGCGCGGCGCAGCGGGGTGCCGGTGGTGGTGTGCCGCGCCCGGGCGGCGGCGGTGAGACGGCTGGCCGAAGAGGGTGTGGCCCTCGCGATCAGCGATGATGGACTGCAGCACTATGCCATGCCGCGGGCGATGGAGCTCGCGGTGGTCGACGGCGAGCGGGGCCTCGGCAATGGTCTGTGCCTGCCGGCCGGGCCGCTGCGCGAACCCCCGCCAAGGCTGGGCGAAGTCGACGCCGTGGTGGTCAACGGCGGGCGCAGTGTACCGGCAGGGCTGCCGCTGTCGCGGACGCTGAAGATGCGGCTGGTGCCCGGCGCGCTGCAGCCCCTGGCAGGTGGGGCCGCACGCCCGCTCGACAGTCTCGAGGGTCAGACCGTGCACGCTGTGGCCGGCATCGGCCATCCGCAGCGGTTCTTCCGCCTGCTATCCACGCTGGGAGCCCGGGTCATCGCCCACCCGTTGCCGGATCACGCCCCCTTGCGTCGTCAGGACCTGGAGTTCGCGGATGACCACCCGGTGATCATCACCGAGAAGGACGCGGTGCGCTGCGACGGGTGGCGCCTGCCGGGCGTCTGGTGGCTGCCCGTCGAGGCCGAGATTACCGGTATGCAGGCCGATGCGCTGCTCGAGCGGCTGGTATCGGTGACCGGTCTGGCAGAGGAGGGGCGGCATGGCTGACCATCGCACGACGGGCGCGCCGTGCCCACGCTTCCACGTGGTCATTCCGGCACGCCACGCGGCCCAGCGTTTGCCTGGCAAGCCGTTGCTGGACATCGCAGGCCGTCCCATGGTGATCCACGTCTGGGAACGGGCCCGGGCGGCCGGGGCCGAGGAGGTGTGGATCGCCACCGACGACGAGCGCATTGCCGCCGCCGCCCGGCACGCGGGCGCCGAGGTCATGCTCACCGCGGCTTCACACGCCTCCGGGACCGACCGGGTGGCCGAGGTCGCGGTCCGGCGGGGCTGGGACGCGGCCACGGTGGTGGTGAATGTCCAGGGCGACGAGCCGCTGATCCCGCCGGCCAACATCCGCCAGGTCGCGGAGCTCTGCGCCGGCGACCCGGACATCGCCCTCGCGACCCTGGGGGTGCCGCTGGACAGTCCGCAGGCTCTCGCCGACCCGAACACCGTGAAGCTGGTGAGCGCGGCTGACGGACGGGCCCTGTATTTCAGTCGGGCGCCGATCCCGTTCCCGCGCGACGCCGGGGGCGTTGCCGGTGCGAGTGCGGCGCTGCACCGGCGCCATGTCGGTCTTTACGCCTACCGGGTGTCTGCGTTGCGCCAGCTGGCGGCGACGCCTCCCTGTGTGCTGGAGCATGCCGAGAAACTCGAGCAGCTTCGGGCCCTGTGGCTGGGGCTGCGGATCCAGGTCGCCGATGCCCGCGAGCCGCCCCCGCCGGGGGTGGATACACCCGCGGATCTCGCGCGGGTGCGCTCAGCGACTCAAGCCATGGGATCAGGCGCCGATACAGGCGAAGGTTGACGGCGTCGAAACGCGGAGTGCGCGGGACGCTGTAAAGGAGTCCTGAGTGCCCGGAAGTACCGCCAGCCTCGCCGAAGAGGGCCAGCCTCTCGGCTGTCCCGAACAGCCGCCACTGCTGCAGGCCATCGGCGAGGTCCTCCCGGATCTGTTTTTCGTGCTGGATGCCGGGCGCCGCTTCGTGGCCTGTCACGGCGGCGGGCAGGCGCGGCTGATGATGCCGGCCGAGGCGTTCCTCGGACGCAGCCCGGACGACATCCTGTCGCCCGAGGTGGCGCGCCAGACGCACGAGGCCATCGACAAGGCGCGGGTCAGCGGCCGGGTGATCCGCTTCGTCTACAGCCTGTCCCATCCCGCGCAGCGATGGTACGAGGCGCGGGTCCGTGCGATGGGCGATGGGGGCAGCGTGGTGATGGTGCGCGACGTCAGTGCCCTGCGCCGGCTGATGCTTGCCCGCCGGAGTTCAGCCCGCCGGTACCAGGCACTGTATGACGGCTCGCGTGATGCCGTCATGATGGTCTCACGCGATGGCCTGGACGATTGCAACCAGGCAGCGCTCGAGTTGTTCGGCGTGCCATCGCCTGGCGCCCTTCGGGTCCTCGATCCCTGGGACCTCTCGCCAGAGCGCCAGCCCGACGGACGGCTCTCACGCGAGGCGGCGCAGGCGTATCTCGACCAGGCCTTCACCGACGGCAGTGCGCGGTTCGAATGGGTGCATCGGCGGCTGGACACCGGCACGACGTTCCATTGCGAGGTGCAGCTCAGCGCAATCGAGCTCGACGGCGGTCGGGTCGTCCAGGCGGTGCTGCGAGAGAGTACTGCCAGGATTCGTGACCGTCAGCGCCTGCAGTCCATCTACCACGCTGTCGCCGAGGGTATCGTGGTGATGACCCAGACCGGCGACATCGGCGACGTCAACCCGGCCGCCGAGCGGATCCTCGGCCTCAGCCGCGACCAGATCATAGGGCGCAGTCCTCGCGACCCGCGCTGGCGGGCCATCCGGGAGGATGGCAGCGACTTCCCTGGTGAGGAGCATCCTGCCAGCGTCACGCTGGCCAGCGGTCAGCCCGTTCGCGGTCTGGTGCATGGCGTCCATCTGCCCGATGGTTCGCTGCGGTGGATTTCGGTCAGTACCGAGCCCCTGCGCGGCGAGGACGGAGAGTTGGCAGGCGTGGTCGCGAGCATGGCCGACATCACTGAACTGCGAGAGGCCATGCGAAAGGCCGAGGCAGCCAGTCGCGCCAAGAGCGATTTCCTCGCAAACATGTCGCATGAGATGCGGACGCCGATGTCCGCCATCCTGGGCTATTCGGAACTGCTGGCCGCGCAGCTGCCGGCCGATGACTCTCGAGAACTCGATAACCCCGCCCAGCTGTTACGCGCCATCCGCAGCAACGCCGATCATCTGCTCGCCGTCATCAACGACGTGCTGGATGTCTCCAAGATCGAAGCGGGACAGATGCAGCTGGAGCAGCTGCGCTTCTCGCCGCTGGAGGTGCTGCGTGAGGTGCTGGACATGCTGAGATCGCGTGCCTCGAGCCGGAGTCTCGGCTTGTCTGTGGAGCTGGCCACGCCGGTGCCGGACTGCATCGTGAGTGACCCGACGCGTCTGCGGCAGATCCTCCTGAACCTCGTGGGTAACGCGGTCAAGTTCACCGATACCGGTGGCGTCACAGTGAGGCTGGGTGCTGAGTCGGCCTCCCGCAGGCTGTGGATCGCGGTGCAGGATACCGGGATCGGCATGAGTCCGGAGCAGCGCGAACGCGTCGCCCGGTTCGAGGCTTTCTCGCAGGCCGACAGCAGCATGAGCCGACGCTACGGCGGAACCGGGCTCGGGCTGCGGATATCCAGCGCCCTTGCCGGGTTGCTCGGAGGCGGCATCGAGATCGAATCAGCCGAGGGCAGAGGCAGCACGTTCACCCTGAATATCGCGACCGGTGCGCTGGACGACGTCAACTGGGTGACATCCCTGGATGGGCCTGCCACTGGAGCCCGTGGTGCTGCCGCGGCGCCCCGAGATGCCGAGCCTGCTGTTACGGTGCCGGGACGGCCTCTGGATGGGGCCAGGATCCTGCTCGCAGAGGATGGTCTGGATAACCAGCGACTCATCGCACACCACCTGCGTGCTGCCGGGGCAGAGGTCATGGTGGTCGAGAACGGACACCTCGCCGTGGCGCAGCTCATGGTTGGCGAGCCGGCTGTGGATCTCGTGCTCATGGACATGCAGATGCCGGAAATGGACGGGTATGCAGCCACCCGAATGCTGCGTGAACAGGGCTGCAATGTACCGGTCATTGCGCTCACCGCCCATGCACTCGCGGGCGACCGCGAGAAGTGCCTGGCCGCCGGGTGCAGTGATTACCTGAGCAAGCCGGTCGACCGGCTCGTACTGCTGGCCGCCTGCCAGCGACACCTGGCGCACGCCAATGACCTCGCGTAGCGCGGCGCCAGCGGATGTCGAGGCCGATCTCGCGGTCGAGCTGCAGCGACTGCGCTGGCGGTTGCGGTCAGTCGCGGTCGTGGTGCTGGTGGTTCTGATGCTGCTCGTCGCCTGGAGCAACCATCAGTTTTCGGAGCAGCGTCGTTCGCTGGAGATCCTTGCCGAGATGGTCGGGCTCAGTAGGGAGCAGAGCGTGCTGTTCGAGCGTCTGGCGAGAAACCTGCTGATCGTCCGCCTGTCTCTGGACAACGACACCCGCCATGCAGCCCTCCAGATCACGGGGGTCGATATCATCGATTCCCGCGTGGCCATTGGGCAGGACATCCGTCAGCTGAGAGCCAATTTCAGCCGTCTGCGCGAAGATCTGGCAACCCGTCCTGACGGTGTGCGCAGCACATTGCCCGCGTTGGCGGAGCTGATGTCGGCGTTCGACGAAGTGCTTGATGCCTACGTCGATGCAAGGGTCGCCGAGGACGAGGTGATCGGGACCCTGCTGGCACTGAAGGCCGAGATCGTGGCTGCACAGGCCGCCGTCTCGTCCAGCTACCGAGCTTATGCCCTCGAACAGCAGCAGGCCCGCCAGCGCATCGAGGGCTGGATCCGCGTCGGTTTCGCCGCTGGGGTCATTCTGCTGGTCGCGCTGGTGCTGGTGCCGGCCCTGCGGGAGGTGAGGCGCCGGCTTGCCGAGTCGGCCCGCATGCGCAAGCGCTTCGGTAATGTGGTCGCAGCGACTAACGTCGGCACCTGGGAATGGAACTGCGAGACCGGCGAGGTCAACGTCAACCCGCGCTGGCTCGAGATGATCGGCCACACGCCAGAGTCGTTCGGCGAGGTCACCCCGGAGAAATGGCGGGATCTGGTCCATCCGGAAGACCGGGAGCACAGTGATCGTGAACTCGCACGCATGGTCGAGGAATCCGGCAAGGCACGTGAGGTTGAATTCCGTCTGCGGCACCGCGATGGCCGTTGGGTCTGGATCAAGGGTATCGGCAACACCCTGGAGTATCGCCCCGATGGGCAGCCACGCCTGATGGCGGGCCTTCATCTCGACAACACCCGCCCACGCGAGCTCCAGCTCGCGCTGGAAGAGGCGCGCGAGCGGGCAGAGGCTGCCAATCAGGCGAAATCGCAGTTCCTCGCCAACATGAGCCACGAGATCCGCACGCCGATGACGGCGATTCTCGGCTACCTTGAGCTGCTGCAGGAAAGGCTCGCTGGCCAGGAGGACCCTCAAAGTCTGGTAGCCGTGGAGACCGTGCGCAGCAATGCCGCCCACCTGCTGGCGCTGATCAACGATATCCTCGATCTCTCCAAGATCGAGGCCGGGCACATGCGCGTCGAATCGGTGGCGGTGACCCTCCCTCAGGTCCTGGTCGACGTGCAGTCACTGCTGCTGCAGCGTGCGAAGGACAGAGGGGTAGAACTGCACTGTCAGCTCGACGGGCCGATCCCCGAGCGCATCCTGGGTGACGAGACCCGCCTGCGCCAGATCCTGCTGAACATCGTGGGCAACGCCGTGAAATTCACCCGGGAGGGGGAGGTGAGAGTCCGCGTCGGTGTCGCGCCCGGCTCCTCGGAAGCCCCGCGACTGCAGGTGAGCGTGACCGATACCGGGCCCGGGATCACCGAGGCCCAGCAGGCGCGGCTGTTCCAGCCTTTCAGCCAGGCCGACAGTTCATTGACACGCAGTCACGGTGGCACCGGTCTGGGGCTGGTGATCAGCCGGCGCCTCGCCGAGCTCATGGGCGGGGATGTCCGGATGGACTGGTCACACCCGGGCCAGGGTTCGCGGTTCATCCTCGAGTGGCCGCTGAAGGCCGAGGGCGAGACCGTGGTCGACAGTCTCGCCGACTGGCTCGAAGGCCAGCGTCGCGCCGTCGAGGTGCCCGTGCGCCAGGCGCCGGGGCGGCTGGCGGGCCGTATCCTGTTGGCCGAAGACGGGCTGGACAACCAGCGCCTCATTGCCTTTCACCTGCGCCGGGCCGGAGCGGAGGTCGACATTGCCGTCAACGGTCGCGAAGCCCTGGCGTGCATCGAAGCGGCGGCCGTCACGTCGCGGGCGTACGACCTGCTGGTCACGGACATCCAGATGCCGGAGATGGACGGCTGCAGTCTGGTGCGGGAGCTGCGCCGCCGCGGGATGACGTTGCCCGTGATCGCGCTGACGGCCCATGCCATGGCGGATGACCGCGCCCGGTGTCTGGCGGCGGGTTGCGACGACTACGCGACCAAGCCGATCGACCGGGCGTCGCTGGTGGAGACCTGTGCGCGCTGGCTGGGCGGGACGCAGGGGCGTCTGGTGGCGCATCGGGATGCCATCGCCGACGCCTAAAGTCGCCCTGCCGCGGGCCGATACAGGAGGGGAGCTGTCGCACACGCCGCAGTCGCCAGGGTTGGAGCCGGAATGAATCCGCAGAATGCCAGTGTCGCCTCGAGCCGTCTCCCGGATGCACGAACCGCCGCCTCGCTGCCCGGGGTCAGCACCGAGGTCATCGAACTGCTCCGGACGCTCGGGGCCGCCGATATCACCGCCGAGCAGATCAGCGCGACCCTGAGCCGTGACCTGACGCTCAGCGCCCGCGTGCTCAAGGTGGTGAACTCCGCCTATTACGGTCAGTCCCGCAGCGTCGCCTCGGTCGAACGCGCGGTGGTCGTGCTGGGGTTTCCCGCAGTGCGCAGCATCGCCATGGCGGCCGGCTGTTTCCGGCTGCGCCGCCTGCCAGGCGGTGACGGCCAGGTGACGCCGGCGCAGGTGCTCGCCCATGGCCTGGCCGTCGCCCTGGGCGCCCGGGAGCTGGCCCGCGCGCGCCCTGGTCTGTGCCGCGAAGAGGCCTTCATGGCGGGCTTGCTGCATGATTTCGGACTGCTGCTGGAGATGCACGGCGCACCGGAACACTTCGCCACGCTGGAGACGCAGCTGGCGGCACTGGAGGCGGCGGGCCCACGTGAATGGCTGGCGGGCGAGACCTCGGTGTTCGGCCGCTGCCATGCCGAGAGCGCGGCCGCCATTTTCGGCGAATGGCAGTTGCCGGATCGTATTGTCGCTGCGGTGGCGGCCCATCATTCGCCATTGGCCGCAGAGCCCGCCCTGCGGGATCTGGCAGCCGTGGTCGCCCTGGCCGACAGCCTGGCGGCCGATGCGGGGCTGGGTCTGGCCGGGCCCTCGGAGCCTCTGGAGCCGCCGCCGGAGCTGCTCGAACACCTCGAGTTCGACTGGGGCGCGCGCCAGTCGCTACAGGACACCCTTCGTGCCGAGTTCACCAGCCTGCGGGGCGTACTGGCCGATGAGCGCTGAGCTCGACGGGCGCAGTCTGCTCGACGCGCTGCCCGACCCTGCGTGCGTGCTCGATGCCGAGGGCGTGATCCTGCAGGTCAACGCCGCGTGGAGAAGCTTCGCCACGGACAATGGCGGCGACCCCGGGCACCTCGGGCCCGGCACCGACTACCTGGCGGCCTGCGACACCGAGCGCTCGCGCTCCGAGGAGCATGATCCCGCGATGATGAGCGTGGCGGCCATCGTCGGCACCCTTGGCGATGTGCTGGCGGGTCGACTGCCGCAGACGGTCTGCGAGTATCCGTGCCATTCGCCCCAGGCCCAGCGATGGTTCCTGATGCGCGCCCGTGCCTTCGACGCCCGGGGCCAGCGCCGGGTGCTGGTGACGCACACGGATATCACGGTCTCGCGCCGTCACTGGGACCGGCGGCGGGCGCACCTGGAGCTGTTCGAGGCATTGGGGTGTCAGCCCGGGATGGCGCTCTGGGAACTCTCGGTGAGCACCGGACGGATCAGTGAGGGGGCCGGTCTGCTGCGGCTGCTCGGCTACCCCGAGGACAGCTGGCGCACGGTCCAGCCGGGCTGGCAGCAGCTGGTTGCGCGTATCGATCGCCGCCGGCTGCTCGACTGGGTGGGGCGTGCAGGCCCCGGGACGCCGGCCAGCCAGACCTTCGCCGACGAGATCAGACTCAGGCATCACTCCGGGCGGCCCGTTTGGGTGCTCGCGATCGCCCGGGTCATCGCCTGGCGGGAGGACGGCCGAGCCGCCCGGATCGTCGGCATGGTGTTCGACATCTCATCGCGCAAACGTCTCGAGCAGCTGTTGGTCCATGAGCGCAGGGTCTATGAGCGGCTCTCGCTGATCGC
>SKYU01000061.1 GCA_007127715.1 Gammaproteobacteria bacterium
GCTGCCGTGACACCACTGAGCGACGATCAGTGCGCGGCAGTGAACGCTGCAGGCAGATATCGGCGTCGGTGAGGCGCGGGCAGCAGCCAGCAAAAAGGTGCTTTGTTCGGCTTATACTCCGTGATCCTCTGCTCGCGGGGCGGGTCTACATCATCGATGACGTGACTGCGGAACAGGCTTTGGCGCAGGCCGATGCGATCTACGAGGCAGGCCAGATCAATGCTTGCATCGATACGGTCGCCACGTTGTCCCGAGCGCTCGAACTCGTCGATCCGTACACGGCCAAACACGGTGAAGTGGCCGCGCGACTGGCTCGCAAAATCGCCCGGGAACTCGGCTACGACGAGCTGGAGGCCCAGGGGGTGTACTACGGAGCCCTGATACACGATCTCGGAAAGCTCAGCGTGCCGGTGAGCATCCTGACTCGACCCGGGCGGCTCTCTCCGGCTGAAATGAACCTGGTTCGCATGCACCCGGAAATGGGCGCCAACATCGTCCAGCACCTCCACTTCCCCTGGCCGGTTCGCGAAATCGTTCTCCAGCACCATGAGCGCATGGACGGGACCGGATATCCGGCAGGCCTGAAGGGCGAGGAGATCTCGGAGGCCGCACGCATCGTGGCTGTTGCGGACGTCGCCGAATCGATGTCGGCGCACCGTCCGTATCGCCCCGCGCTCGGCACGGAGGCAGCAATCCGGGAGCTTGTCGACGGCCGCGGCTGCCGCTACGACGCCCGCATCGTCGATGCGTTCCTGAAGCTGGTCGCGGCTGGGCAGACACTCCCGGAGTTCGGCGGCGACTCAGACAACCGCACCATCGCCGGAGATGTCGGTTGAACCGGCCCAGGCTGCCAGCCGATCGAGCAGATCCGCGCGGCGGAATGGCTTGGTCAGGACTTCGTCCATGCCTGCTGCCAGGCACTCCGACTTCTGATCTTCCATTGCGCCGGCGGTCACGGCGATGATGGGAATCGCGCTATGCCGGCCGCCGCTGGCACGGATCTCGCGTGCCGCCTGGAAGCCATCCATGACCGGCATATGGCAGTCGAGCAACAATACATGATAGTGCTCACCATTGGCGTCCAGCGCGTCACAGGCCTCCCGCCCGTTGTTGACACAGGTCACGTGGCAGTCCACATCCCTGAGGAACGCGCGAACGAGCTGCTGATTGATGGGATTGTCCTCCGCAACCAGAATATTCAGTCCTGCCACCGACTCGCCACGCGCAACCACCGGCTGGGCCGGAACCCGGACAACTGACTCCCTCGCGACAGGCAGAGGAAGCGTCAAGGTGAACACCGATCCCTTGCCCCACTCACTTGAGACGAAGACCTCTCCGCCCAAAGTCTTGGCGAAAGTTCGGGAAATGGGCAGGCCGAGTCCAGTGCCGGAAAGGTTCAGCGTGTCGTTGTGGTCGCACTGGAAGAACGGATCGAAGAGCTTGTCGATATCCTCCGAGTCGATACCCACGCCGGTATCGCGAACGGCGAAGTTCACGAAGTTCGGGCGATCCGCGTCAGTAGAGACGGTCAGTGTCACCGCACCCGCGCGGGTGAACTTCAT
Organism: Gammaproteobacteria bacterium; assembly: GCA_007127715.1. GTDB lineage: Bacteria > Pseudomonadota > Gammaproteobacteria > Steroidobacterales > PWYM01 > PWYM01. Next base: position 1,563 of record SKYU01000061.1, read on the forward strand.
CGCGTTGCTCAGGAGGTTGGTGACGATCTGGCGAAGCCTCAGGGGATCGCTGCGGTAGGCCTGACGCACTTCCGGAGCCGTTTCTATGCGAAATGACAGGCCCTTCCGTACCGCCAGCGGACGGAACATCCGGTCGAGCCCCGAGAGCAGTTCCTGGAGATCGAAGTCCCGCTCCGTGATGGTGACTTCACTGGACTCCGCCTTGGAGAACTCCAGTACGTCGTTGATCAGGTCCAGGAGGTACTGCGCGGAGTCGCGGATGGTCTGCAGAGACTGACTCGGCGGCACCGCGTCTCCATCCTCCAGCGACAGGTCCGTGAGCCCCAGGATCGCATGGAGCGGCGTCCGCATCTCGTGGCTCACCCGGGCAAGGAACCGGGATTTCGCCTGGCTAGCTGTATCGGCCTCCAGAGCAAACTGCTCGGCGCGGTTGCGTGCGCGGATCAGCTCATCGTGCTGCTCTGCGATCAGGCGTTCGTGGCGCGAACGGATATCGGCATTCACCAGAAGGTCCGCCAGCAAATGCAGCACCGTGATGTCTACATCGCTCCAGTGCCGCTCCTGTCGCACCGCATCGAGGCCGAGGAAGCCGATGCAGTCGTCATTGACCATGAGGGGAACGGTTACCAGAGACTGGATTCCCTGCGGCTCCAGGACCGTTCGCAGACCATGCCGAGACGGAAGCGCATTCACGCTGCGAACCAGAAACGGCAGCCCCGCGCGATGCGAGGTCGACCACAGCCGGAGATCGCGGATCGGTACGTGCTGAAGGTTGCAGATCGCTGGTTCAACTCCCTCCCCACACCACTCGTGCGTGTTGCTGGTCGTCTCGGACTCCCAGTCGTAGGCGAAGCGGTAGGCGCGGTCGGCACCTACGAACTCGCCGATCTGCCCGAGCGCCCTGGTGATGACGTCGTCCATGTCCTCGTAGCGCTTCTTCACGAGCTCTACCGAGAACGAAACGAGCAGTCGCTCGAGCTCGGCCCGATAGGCTGACTCGCTGCGAGCGTGCTCAACGTCCGTGACATCGTGGCACACCGCCACCAGGCGCGCCGCCCCACCCTCCTGTTCCGTGAGCACGGCACGGCAAGCCAGCTTCCGGAGCCTGTCATTCGGCGCGGGGATGCGGATAAAGAACTCGGTGGGCTCGTTCATCGCCGCCTGCTCGATGAACGTGGCCAGATGCTCCTGGACGGCTGGCTGGTCCGCCGCGTGAACCAGCGCTAGCAGATCCTCGAGCAGCGCGAGCGGCGTGTCTGCGCTCACGTTCAGCAGAGTCCGGGTGCGCGAGTCAACCGTCAACTGCCCTGAATGCACCTCGAGTTCCCAGACGCCGATACTGGCCGCGTTGGTGGCGAGTTCGAGGCGCCGGGACTTGTCGGCGATGTCCTTGTTCAGTCGACAGGCATGACAGGACGCTGCCAGCTTGATCAGAATGTCGTGAAGATGCCTGACGAACGTTTCACTCAGACGCAGGGGCCGGCCCGTGAGCACCAGGAACCCGTACCCGGGGATTCTGAAGCAATGGAACACCCGTTGCGGATCCTTGGTGTCGACGACCACCCGGACCAGTTCATCTGCACGGGCAAGACTGGCGAAGTCAACGAGCCCGGCCAGTGTCTTCAGCTCTTCCGGCCTTGGGAAGCTGCTCGGCAGTGCGTACTCCACATGCGGCAGCAGTCGTGGGCAACCGCTCTCCCTCAGCACCGCGCCAGCGCGACGGTCGAGCAGCCGCAACGCCTTGGTCGTGAAGTCGCGAAGAGTCGACTCCAGATCCAGTGACCCGCCGACACTCAGCGAGAGGTCATAGAGAATCTCGAACTCGAGGTCGAGCACAGCGGTCAGGCTCCCGAGAACAACGCGACAGCCGTTGTCTTGTTGCAGAACTCCAGGAACCCGCGGCCGTCGCTCGCCACTTCGCCGAGCGACAGCGCTCCACTCGTCACCACGTCCCCGTCGGAGAGCAACCGGATCTCCTCGACGAAGTCCTCCTTCAGCAGCAGATAGCGCGACACGCAGTCGAATATCACTTTCTGCCCGGCGTGACCGGCGAGGTCTTCGTCAGCCTGACGGTTGGCTTCTTCTGCAGAACGCAGCAGCGCGGCGTGGTTCGATGTCAGCAGATGCACGAAGCAGTCCTTGTCGAACTCGCCCACACAGACGATCTCGCCTGCCGCCGTCACGGCGATAGGATCCCTGACGATCACCGAGCCGCCCAGCCTGCGGATACCGATAGGGTACATGCTGGCGGAGGCGAGCATGTTGTCGGGATCGACACTGTGCCCGTGAAAGGACTCAACAAGATCCCGATACACCTCGAATGCCGGCTTGAAGTCGATCTGGCAGAGCGTGTTTCCCGCCGTTGCCGTGGCTCGCATGGTCGTGGATGCGGCGTGCCAGCCGTGCGAAACCCCGACCCCGGCGCGCACGCCTGTCCGCACGATCACCGCCGCGTCGCGCAACAGTCCCCGGTTGCTGATGATGCACGGATGCTGGTTCGATTCGAGGCTTCCGGCGCCACCACCGATGTAGCGGGTGGAGCCGGCTTCGTCCGCGAATACGGCGTTGAGAAACGTCGAGAGCCTGTTGGCGTGACCGTCGACCAGGACCATGCATGTCTCGTCCAGGTCGGCCGCTTCCCCGTCGCAGTCGATCGGATTCCGGTCCAGATCTGACACCTGCTCGATGACGGTCAACCGGGGGGCGCGCTCGAAGCCATACACCACCCAGCCCGTGGGGTGCACCCTGCGATCGAAGACTATGGCGGGGAAAAGCCCTCCCGCAAGCGGCTGCGTACGCGCGCGGAAGTAGGCGGTCGCGGCAGGTCTGTCGAACTCGTTCCCAATTCCTCCGAGCACGACAAGGCCTCTGTCGCACCCGGTTCTGCCCGCCTCGTCGATCAACGATGCCAGTCCCTCGAGAGATCCGTCTTCCGAAAACAGGCTGTGAATCATGTCACTCCTCCTGGCCCGTCCAACAATTGCTTCGCTTGCCAGCTGAATAGCCACGCATCGAGGTCGGCAACGTTCATCGGGCGCGCGAAGTGGTATCCCTGCGCATGCGGAACACCGATACTTGCGCTGACCTCCAGCGTGCCCCGGTTCTCTATGCCCTCGGCGATGACGCGAATGCCGACCAGGTTGGCGAGGTGCACGACGCTCTCGACGATCGAGCGCGAACCCGCGGAATTGGCGAGATCCTTTATGAAGGACTGATCGATCTTCAGTTCGTCGAATGCCTGGCTCTTGAGCTTCGAGAGTCCCGACTGGCCGATTCCGAAATCATCGATGGCCAGCTGGATGCCGCGCATGCGCAGCCTTGCCAGAGTCGCGGACACGGCCGGCGACGGATTCTCGATTCCCCGCTCTGTCACCTCGCACTGAAAGCGCTCCGGCGGAAACTGCGCCGCGGTGATCAATGCCATCAGATGATCAGTGAAGGATGCCGACTCGAGCACCTTCGGCGGGACGTTGACGCTGATCCTGCCATGAAAGACGCCAGCCTCGGCCAGGCGAACCATGTCGAGAAGAGCCTGCTTCGCGATCGCCAGGGTGAACTCCTCGGCGTGCTCTGACGCTTCGATGGCCTCGATGAACATCGCGGGGGACAGGCGACCGAGCGAGGGATGATCCCAGCGCACCAGCGCTTCCACGCCGGTGACTTCGCGCGTATCGAGGCAGATCTGGGGCTGATACAGGATTGCGAGCTCGCCAGCCCGGGCCGCATCGATGACATCGGACTCGGTGAATACGACGCCCACGGGTGCCCCGATGAACGTGGGATCGGCTGAAAGTTCGTCCAGGGACCGGGTCGCCTCAAGCAGCTTCTGACGGGTGAGCGGTTTGCGCAGCACGCCTGTGCGGCGCAGGCCCTGCAATAGCGCCGTCTGCCGGGCGAGCTCGAGCACCGTCGAATCACAGCCACTGACGATCAGCAGCTTCGGCGGGTGCTCAAGCGCCGCGAGTTCCGTGATGAAGGATACTCCGTCAACGCCAGGCATATTCAGGTCCAGCATGACCGTGTCGGCCATCGCAAGGACTTCCGAAAGATCGTCGACGGCGTTGAATCTCTGGTGGATCCGATAGCGCTCCTGGAGGAGTGCGGTGACCTGAGCCTGAAAGAAGCGGTCGTCGTCGATGACCAGCAGCAGCGGAAGATCCGCTGCGTCGGGATGCTCGCTGTCCGCGGCTTTCTCCCCAGCGGTCATGAACCGGCTCCCCAGGCGAGTTCCTCCAGATAGGTAGCCATGGCACGGCGGGTCGACTCCAGCAGGCCACCCGCCAGGGCCAGACCCTGCTCGACCGACGCGCTGTCACCCCGCTCAGCCGCCCTTTCGAGGCTCTCCAGTTCGATCGCCAGCGCCATGGCTCCCACGCTCGCCGCGGAGCTCCTGAGCTTGTGAGCCACATGGCGAACGACCGGCAGGTCCGCGGCCTGACCGACAGGTCCGACCTGGGGCCAGGCATCCTCCGACAACTCGAGGAACATACGGTAGAACATCTCCAGCAGCTGCGGATCGTCGCTCTGCAGGGCGCCGGGTAGAACAGTCACATCGAACAGGGCTGCGTGATCCTGCTCAGGCGGCGGGGACGAGTCACGGGTGGTTGCATTCATGGCATCAATCCTATCGTGCCACCGTGGAATGCGGGGGACGTGTTCACAAATCGTTACAATTGGGGCGACGCCGTAAGGCAGACCACTCAGCGCGGAGACAGACGGTAGCCCTGACCACGCGTCGCCCGGATAGTGTGCCGACTCTCTATCGCTGCTAGCTTCCGGCGAAGCCTGCTGGCGATCACGTCAATCGACCGGTTCTGCGGCGGAGGTTCGAAGCCGTAGAGGGCATGGAATGCAGCGGCCCGGTCGACCTGCCGGTCGGCGCTGCCGAGGAGCAGCTCGAGCAGAGCCATCTCCTTGTCCGTGAGCCGCAGGTCGCGGCCGTCCGGGCCGCGCAGGCACTGACCGCGCCAGTCCAGCTCCACCCGGTCGTCGAGGACCGTGGGTGCCGCTGGCGCATCCTGGCCCTTCGGTCGGGCGCGGCGCAGTGCGGCGAGGATCCTGGCATCAAGCTCGCGGATGTCGCAAGGTTTGACCAGATACTGATCGGCACCTGCATTGAGGCAGGCCACGAGTGTATCCACTGCTTCATTGCCAGTGAGCATGATGACAGGCGTATCGCCGAGGGCACGGATCCGGCGACACAGCGCAAGCCCCGTCGGTTCAGCAAGACCGAGGAAGTAGTCCAGAATGAACAGATCGGGGCGCTGTCCGGTCGCCAGGTAGTCGAGGAGTGCCGTCCCGGAGGGAATCAGGTGGCACAGATAGCCCAAACGCCGCAGCTGGTGCTGCAGCACACGGCCATAGACCACCTCGTCCTCGACGAGGGCAACATGCTGATGTTTCGCTTCGGCTGCCATAGGCGATCAGTTTCAACCCCTGCCCGACAACAAGTCTTGAACACTTGCGAGGGATCAGGAAGGAACCAGTCCGCGTTTTGGCCAGGCTTCAAGCCTGGCCGCCAACATGGGCCCGCTTGTGCCGCACCGGCATGTCCGCAGGCTGAGCGATGGGAGAGTCGGCAGCCGGGATCGGAGGAACGCAGGGACCCGCGCGGCACGACGCGATGTCATCAGTCCAGACGTGATGCAGTCTGGATGCGCCGGTCGGCCGCATCCGCGACTGGCGTACCTGCCCGGTCATGGCAGGTCTGCCTGCGGGCCGCCGTTCATCAGCACCACCTGCACTTCGGGAATGCCGTCGGGGTCGATGTTCCCGCCAAGCAGACTCAACCAGAGCGATCGGGTCCCTCGCGAATCGTTGCGCTGAACCAGCGAGATGACGACAAGGGCCAGATCCTCGCCCTCGCCGAACCGCACACGATTGTCGGCGGGGACGATGAAGTCCTCGTCGGGCTCGGCAAGACCAGGCTCGACCTGGAAGCGGACGACCAGCGGATTGCCGAGCGGCCCTCTGCGGCGCACCTGTACCAGTGCGGCGGGCGCGTTCCAGGGCACCATGACCATGCTATCGACAAAGCTCACCCGCGTGGAGGGCACCGACGTCGGCGGCAGGGGCAGATCCACCACCGGGATGCCTGCCACTGAAGCATCGATCGCATAGGGCTCCGCCGCCCACCGCTCGACAGGCATGGGATCGACGACCGGCGGGGACGCGTCGGCAGACGTGACGCCTGCCGCAGAGTCCGCGCCGCGCCAGTGCGTGGCGAGGCTCTCCGCCTCGCCCGCCGCCCCCGCGCTGCGAGGCCACAGGCCGTTACGCAGTTCAAGAACTCGCGCGCCATGATCCGGGCCCAGCACGGGCGGATACACCAGAATGCCAGCCACCAGCACGGTGAGCAGGGACACACCGGCGAGCGCATGCCGCCC
>SKYU01000198.1 GCA_007127715.1 Gammaproteobacteria bacterium
GGCGTCCGCGTTCCAGCGGTCGAGGTTGCGAATGACCTGCGCCATTCGCGGGTTGCGGGAGAGGGCCTCACGGTGGCGGTCCAGGAACCGCCAGTACAGCCGCGTGATCGGGCAGGCCCGGTCTCCACTGCGCAGCTTCGGGTCGAAGCGACAGCCCTCGCAGTAATTGCTCATCCGCGCGGTGTAGGCGCCACTGGCGATGTAGGGCTTTGAGCCGACGATGCCGCCATCGGCAAACAGGGCCATGCCCGTGGTATTAGGCAGCTGCACCCATTCGACCGCATCCACATAGACGGCCAGGAACCAGGCGTCGACCTGCCGTGGGTCCAGCTCGGCCAGGACCGCGAAATTGCCGATCACCATCAGGCGCTGGATGTGGTGCGCGTAGCCATGGCGCAGGGTCTGTCCGATCACCTGGGCCAGGCAGTTCAGGTCGGTGTCGCCGGTCCAGAACCACCCGGGCAGGGCGCGGGCATGGCCGAAGTGATTCAGTTCGCCATACGCCGGCATATGCAGCCAGTACACCCCCCGCATGAATTCCCGCCAGCCCAGCACCTGGCGGATGAAGCCCTCGACGGCCGCCAGCCCCGCCCGGCCCTCGCGCCACGCCCGCTCCGCCTCGCGCACGGCGAGACGGGGATCGAGCAGCTTGAGGTTCAGGCTGGTGGCGATCAGGCTGTGCCAGAGAAACGGCTCACCGCTCCACATGGCGTCCTGGTAACGGCCGAAGCCGGCCAGCCGGTGGTCGATGAAATCCTCCAGTGCCTGTCGGGCCTGCTCCGGGGTGACCGGCCAGTCGAAATCCTCGAGCGTGCCCGGGTGATCCGGGAAAGTCTGCGCGACCTCCTCCAGGACCTCGCGAGTCAGCGCGTCGGGTGGAAAGGCCACGGGCACAGGCAGCTCCGCCGGCCCGGAGCGCGGCAGCGCGGAACGGTTCTCCCGGTCGAAGTTCCACTGTCCCCCGGCCGGCTGATCGCCGTCCATCAGTACGCCGTGGTGCCGTCGCTGTTCCCGGTAGAAGTACTCCAGCCGCAGCTGCCGGCGTCCCCGCGCATGTGCCGCGAAGGCCTCGCGACTGACCAGGAAGTGGTCATCCTCCAGCACGGTGAGCCGCACGCCCGCGGCCTCGCAGGCCGCCGCGAGGGCACTGTGCACCCGCCACTCGCCCGCCTCGAGCATGATCACCTCGCTGGCCTGGTAGCGCTCGATGGCAGCGGACAGCCCCTCGGCCAGTCCCGGGCAACCCTCGGCCAGCGGTGTGTAGTCGACGTGGTGGCCGGCGCTCCGCAAACGGTCGCGATGGTGGCGCATGGCCGCGAGGAACAGCGCGATCCGCTGCTTGTGGCTCCAGACATGCGCCGCCTCTCCGGCGGTTTCGATCATCACCACCACGTCGCGCCCGCGCTCGATGGCCTCCAGCGCGGCGCTGTCAGGGGACAGCTGGTCCCCCAGCACCAGTGCGATGCGGCGGCTGGTCCGCGCGTGGGTGTGGCTGCCCATGGGTCGTTCCCTCGTCCCGTATGGCGCGCGGTATCCAGGTCACTGCCGGTGGCGCCGGCGCCGGCAGGACAGCAGACTCGACGCGGGCTACACTCGGGCTCTCGACGAGTGGGGGTGAGCATGAACGAATTCCGGGCCTATCGCATCCACCAGGAGGGGCGCGACGTGCGTGCCGGGCTCGAGTGGATGCGCGTGGCGTCGCTGACCGAGGGGGACGTGCTGGTGCGCCCCACCTGGTCGGGCATCAATTTCAAGGACGCCCTTGCGGCCACAGGGGCCGGCCGGATCCTGCGCCGCCCGTCGCTTAACGGCGGGATCGACGCGGCCGGCGTGGTGGTGGAGTCGGCCGATCCGCGCTTCGCTGCGGGCGACGAGGTGGTCATCACCGGAGGCGGCCTCGGGGAGACCCTGGACGGCGGCTACGCGGAGCGCTTGCGGGTGCCGGGTGATCTCGTCGTGCCACTGCCCGCCGGGCTCGACGCGCGCGAGGCGATGGCGATCGGCACGGCCGGGTTCACGGCCGCGCTGGCGGTCCACCAGATGCAGCGCATGGGCCAGCGCCCGGAGGCCGGCCCGATCGCCGTGACCGGCGCGACCGGCGGGGTCGGCAGCCTGGTGATCGACATGCTCGCGGGCCAGGGGTTCGAGGTCGAGGCGGTGACCGGCAAGGCGGAAGAGGCGGAGTACCTGAAGCGTCTCGGTGCCCGGGAGGTTCTGCTGCGTGAGGAGATCGATCCTGGCAGCCGGCCGCTGGAGTCGATCCGCTTCGCCGGCGCGGTCGACATGCTGGGCGGGCCCTGGCTGGCGTGGCTGACCCGGTGTACCGGATTCTTCGGCAGCATCGCGAGCATCGGGCTGGCCGCGGGGCCGGGTCTCGAGACGACGGTCATGCCCTTCATTCTCAGGGGGGTCAACCTGCTGGGGATCAACTCGGTGGAGACTCCGCGCGAGCTGCGCCTGGCGTTGTGGCAGCGGCTTGCCGGGGATCTCCGTCCCCGTCACCTCGAGCGCATCGTCACCGCGGAGGTGGATCTCGACGGTCTGGCAGGCTGCTTCGAGCGCTATCTCGCGGCCGGTGTGGTCGGCCGCAGCCTGGTCCGCATAGGCTGAGGGCAGGGCGATGACGGACGAAGAGACCCCGCCACCGCTGGTGCTGCGTCACGATGACGGTGCGATCTGCCGGCTGACGCTCAACCGGCCGGCGCGCCGCAACCCCCTGTCGCTGGAGATGATCTCGGCGCTGCGCGAGGCGCTGGCCGAGATCGCCCGCGAGCGCAGCCTCGGGGCGGTCATCCTGGCTGCGGCCGGACCGGTGTTCTGTGCTGGACATGATCTCCGCGAACTGGCCGCCTCGCGGGATCCGCTGGCGGCCCGCGAGATCTTCACCGCCTGCAGCGAGCTGATGCTGGCCCTCCAGGCCCTGCCGCAGCCGGTCATCGCCTGCGTGCAGGGCACCGCCACCGCGGCGGGCTGTCAACTCGTGGCGAGCTGCGATCTCGCCATCGCCGCGGACTCGGCCCAGTTCGCCACGCCGGGCGTACGGATCGGCCTGTTCTGTTCGACCCCCATGGTCGCCCTCACGCGCGCGGTGCCGGCCAAGGCCGCCATGGAGATGCTGCTCACCGGCGATGCCGTCTCCGCTGCCCAGGCAGAGCGGCTCGGCCTGATCAACCGGGCCGTGCCGGCCGAGACCCTCGAAGACGAGGTGGCTGCGCTGGCCGAGCGGGTCGTGTCGCACTCCCGGCTGGCGGTCGGCATCGGCAAGGAGGGCTTCCGGCGCCAGCTCGACATGCCTGTGGAGCGGGCCTACGAATACGCCTCGGCCCTGATGGTACGCAACATGCTCGCCGAGGATGCAGCGGAAGGGATCGACGCCTTCCTCGCGCGGCGCCCGCCGGTCTGGCGCCACCGCTAGCCGTCCGGCCACGTGGCGGCCTGCCCGCCGGCCCGCGTGGGCGCCGGATTTGGGAACCGGTGACGCGCTGGTCTAGAATTCTGCTCCGCCGTGTCGCGCCTCACCGCGTCATGGCACTACGGCCAGCCCTGCGCGTCGTCCCCCGCGACGCCTGATTACAAGGAGTTATCGACCATGTCCGATGCGTCGTCAGCCGGCGCCCGACTGCGCCGCGCGCTTGCCGAGGAGCGACCGCTCCAGGTGGTGGGTACCGTCAACGCCTACAGTGCGCTGCTTGCCGAGCGGGCCGGGTTCCGCGCCATCTATCTCTCCGGCGCGGGTGTGGCCAATGCCTCTTTCGGTCTGCCCGACCTTGCCATGACCACCCTCACCGACGTCTGCGAGGATGTGCGCCGGATTACCGGTGCCACGACGCTGCCGCTGCTGGTCGACGCAGACACCGGCTGGGGTCATGCGTTCATGATTTCCCGCAGCATCCGCGAGCTCGTCCGCGCCGGGGCGGCGGGCTGCCATCTCGAGGATCAGGTCAATGCCAAACGCTGCGGACACCGGCCCGGCAAGGCGCTGGTTCCCGCCGGGGAGATGGTCGATCGCATCAAGGCCGCGGCCGATGGTCGCGACGATCCGGAGTTCGTGATCATGGCACGCACCGATGCGCACGCGGTGGAGGGCCAGGACGCGGCCGTCGAGCGGGCGCTGGCCTATGTCGAGGCCGGCGCGGACATGATCTTCGCCGAAGCGCTGACCACGCTTGAGGAATATCGCGAGTTCACCGCCCAGGTCCGCGTGCCGGTGCTGGCCAACATCACCGAGTTCGGCAAGACTCCGCTGTTCACCGTGGGCGAGCTCGGCGACGCCGGGGTGGGCCTGGTGCTCTACCCGCTGTCGGCGTTCCGCGCGATGAGTGCCGCGGCGGAGGCGGTGTTCGCCGCCATCCGGCGTGATGGCGGGCAGCAGACGGTCGTCGATCGCATGCAGACCCGCGCCGAGCTCTACGAGGTGCTTGGCTATCACGACTACGAGAACAAGCTCGACGAGCTGTTCGGCTCTCGCTGAACCTGCTTCGTCTTTCCAGGAGACCCCCCATGAGTGAATCGCAGCTTCCCAAGCCCAAGAAATCCGTGGCCCTGTCCGGCGTGGCCGCAGGCAACACCGCTCTGTGCACCGTCGGCCGCACGGGCAACGATCTCCACTATCGTGGCTACGACATCCTGGACGTTGCCGAGCAGTGCGAATTCGAGGAAATTGCCTACCTGCTGATCCATGGCAAGCTGCCGAACCGCGCAGAACTGGCAAACTACAAGCGGCGCCTCGCGTCGATGCGCGGCCTGCCGGCGGTGGTGCGCCAGGCGCTGGAACAGCTGCCCGCCGCCAGCCATCCCATGGATGTCATGCGCACCGGGGTGTCGGCACTTGGCTGCGTGCTGCCCGAGAAGGACGACCACAACGCCGCCGGGGCGCGCGAGATCACCGACCGGCTGATCGCCTGCCTCGGCTCCATGCTGGCCTACTGGTATCACTTCAGCCACAACGGCCGGCGGATCGAGGTGGAGACCGATGACGACTCCATCGGCGGCCATTTCCTGCACCTGCTGCATGGCCGCCGGCCGTCGGCGAGCTGGGTGAAGGCGATGCACGTGTCGCTGATCCTCTACGCCGAGCACGAGTTCAACGCCTCGACCTTCACGGCCCGCGTCATCGCCGGCACGGGGTCGGACATGTACTCATGCATCACCGGGGCGATCGGTGCCCTGCGCGGCCCCAAGCATGGCGGCGCCAACGAGGTGGCCTTCGACATCCAGCAGCGTTATGCCGATGCCGACGAGGCCGAGGCGGACATCCGCGAGCGTGTGGGCCGCAAGGAGGTCGTCATCGGCTTCGGACACCCGGTCTACACCACAGGTGACCCGCGAAACGAAGTCATCAAGCGGGTGGCACGACGCCTCTCCGAGGAGTCCGGTGACCTCAAGATGTTCTCGATCGCCGAGCGTCTCGAGACGGTGATGTGGGACATCAAGAAGATGTTCCCGAACCTCGACTGGTTCTCGGCGGTGTCCTACAACCAGATGGGTGTGCCCACGGCCATGTTCACGCCGCTGTTCGTGATCGCGCGTACCACCGGCTGGGGCGCCCACGTCATGGAGCAGCGTGTCGACGGCAAGATCATCCGTCCAAGCGCCAACTACACCGGTCCCGAGAACCTGGCGTTCGTACCCATCGACGAGCGCGGCTGACCGCCCCCGGCCCGGAGCAGGGCCGGGGACACTCGCTGTCGGCTGCCGAGCCAGCACGTCCGGCCGGCGGCCTGTGCCAAGGAGGCCGCATGGATTCAGTTGCTGCGCGCTCCGCCGTGCGACCGCCGCCGGACGATGTGCTGGTTGCGATTGCCGAGTACGCCCTGGCGCCGCTGGACAGCAGCCCGTTGGCGCTGGAAACAGCCCGCTACTGCCTGCTGGACAGTCTGGCGTGTGCGTTCGAGGCGCTGGAACACCCTGCCTGTACCCGACTGCTCGGCCCGGTCGTCCCTGGCGCAAACCTGCCCGGAGGTGCGCGCGTACCGGGCACCGGCTACGAGCTCGACCCCGTACAGGCCGCGTTCAACATCGGCACGCTGATCCGCTGGCTGGACTACAACGACACATGGCTGGCCGCCGAGTGGGGACACCCGTCCGATAACCTTGGGGCGATCCTGGCGGTCACCGATTACCGCGCGCGGATGGCTCGAAAGGCAGGGCAGGCTGTGCCGGCCATGGACGAGGTGCTCGCCAGCATGATCAAGGCCCATGAGATTCAGGGCGTGCTCGCTCTGGAGAACAGTTTCAACGAGCTTGGGCTGGACCATGTTCTGCTGGTGCGGATCGCGTCTACCGCCGTAGCAGGTGCACTTCTGGGTTGCGATCGGGACCAGCTGATCAGCGCGTTGTCGCACGCCTTTCTTGATGGCGGCGCCCTGCGCGCCTATCGACATGCACCGAACACCAGTCCGCGGAAAAGCTGGGCCGCCGGGGATGCCGCAGCGCGCGGTGTCCGGCTGGCGTTGATCGCGCGGACGGGCGAACTCGCCTGCCCATCGGCGCTCAGTGCTGCCGAATGGGGCTTCTACGACGTGCTGTTTTCAGGCCAGGTCTTCCAGCTGCCGCGCCCGTTTGGCTGTTACGTGATGGAGAACATTCTGTTCAAGATCGCCTATCCCGCCGAGTTCCATGGGCAGACGGCCGTTGAGGCGGCGTTGCGGCTGCATCCGCAGGTCGCTGATCGGGTCCAGGAGATCGACCGGGCGGTGCTGGAAACCCAGGCCGCCGGCCGACGGATCATCGACAAGACCGGTCCGCTGCATAACCCGGCGGACCGCGATCATTGTCTGCAGTACATGGTCGCGATCGCTTTGCTGTACGGGCGCCTCCAGGCAACCGACTATGAGGACGCCGTCGCGCAACGGCCTGAAGTCGATGCGCTGCGGGATCGCATGGACGTCCGCGAGAATCCCGATTTCACGCTGGCGTACCACGACCCGGCCAAACGGCATATCGCCAATGCCGTTCAGGTCTTCTTTCAGGACGGGACCTGCACGGATCGTGTGGCCATCGAGGCGCCCCTGGGACACCGGGAACGTCGCGACGAGGGCCTGCCACTGCTGCGAGAGAAGTTCTGCCGGAGTGCTGGTCGTCGCCTGGGGCAAGCGCAGGCGGATCGGCTCCTGGCCGTGTGCGGGGACGCCCGGGCGCTGGCATGCATGCCAGTGGACGAATTCGTGGCTCTTACGATACATTAGGACGATACGAACCTGATCTTGCGTTGTTGTGGTGCAACAAAGCTCCACGCTCGCCTACCCGGAGACCTCATGATGAAAACCGTTGGTGCAGTTCTGGCCGTAGCGGCCTGCGCACTGGCCGGCAGTGCCCACGCCGCCGGCACCCAGCCCGGGCAGTGGTATGTGTCGCCGATGCTGACTTACATGAAAGCCGATGATGACCGGCTGGTCGACAACGGCATCCGCGGTGGCCAGCTCGGCCTGGGCTATGTGGTCGAGCGCGACTGGCTGGTCGAGAGCGTTTTTCAGTACCACGATTTCAAGGGCCTGCAGCCAGGGGACCAGTGGGGCCTCGGTCTCGACGTGATCCGCCGGTTCAATTCCGAAGGCAGCTGGTCGCCCTACCTGCTGGCTGGCGGCGGCTGGCTTCGCACGGACCAGGATGGCGCTGCCCGGCGCAACGGGGCCCAGTTTTCCGCTGCGGCCGGCATTCTGCTGCGCGCGTCCGACACCGTCTCGTTGCGCGGTGAGTACCGGCTGCGCGGCGATGCCTCGTCGCCTGGTCTGACGGATGGCCTGATCAGCCTCGGCTTCACCATGGGCTTCGGCGCCGCGCCGGCCCCAGCTACGGCCCCAGCTCCGGCCCCGGCCCCGGCGCCCGAGCCCGCGCCC
>SKYU01000178.1 GCA_007127715.1 Gammaproteobacteria bacterium
CACGGCCGGCCCGCCGCCGCCGGCGTTGGCGCTCGATCCTGCCGGCTTCGACCTCATCGCCGAGGTGAAACTGCGTTCCCCCTCGGCGGGTCGCCTGGCAGAGGACGCGCTCGATCCCGTGGCCCAGGCCGTCACCTACGCGAGCGCGGGGGCGGCGGCGGTGTCGGTACTTACCGAGCCGCTCGAGTTCGGCGGCAGCCTGGCGCACCTCGAGGCCGTGGCCGCGGCGCTGGCCCCCCTCGGCGTGCCGGCGATGCGCAAGGATTTCCTGGTCGACGTCTACCAGGTCTGGGAAGCCCGGGCGGCCGGCGCGGGCGGGGTGCTGCTGATCCTGGCCATGCTGGACAACCGGGCGGTGGTCGACCTGGCCCAGGCCGCGGCCGAGGCGGGCCTGTTCGTGTTGCTCGAGGCCTTTGACGAGGCCGAACTTGCACGCGCTGGGGCCCTGCTGCCACGCCTGGCGGACACCGAGGTCCTGCTCGGTCTGAACTGTCGCGACCTGCACAGTCTCGCCGTCGACCGACAGCGTTTCGAGGCGCTGCGGGAGGCTTTTGCGCCGGGCTGGCCGAGTGTTGCGGAAAGCGGGCTGGCATCCCCGGAGGACGCGGCCTGGGCGTCGGGGCTGGGTTATGATCTCGCGCTCGTGGGCTCCTCGCTCATGCGGGCCGCGTCCCCGGGCGACCTGCTGGCCGACATGCTGGCGGCCGGGCGCGCCGCCTGATGGCCCTGTGGGTGAAGATCTGCGGGCTGCGCAGCGAGGCTGATGTGGCCGCGGCAGTCGGTGCGGGCGCCGATGCCATCGGCTTCGTATTCGCCCCGTCGGTGCGCCGTGTGACGCCTGGGGAGGCGCGCGCCGCCTGCGCGGCGCTACCCGCGGAGGTGCTGCGGGTGGCCGTGATGCGCCACCCGGCGGATGCCGACTGGCAAGCCGTGGTCGAGGGCTTTGCACCCGACTGGCTGCAGACCGACTGGCAGGACTTTGCCAGCCTGTCGGTGACACCGCAGACCGGTCGGCTGCCCGTGGTCCGGGATGATGCCCCGCCGGGCACCGCGCGTCCCCTGCCCTCGCCGCTGCTGTTCGAGGGGCGCGACAGCGGTACCGGACGCACCGCCGACTGGACGCGGGCTGCGGCACTGGCCGGACGCACGCGGCTGGTGCTGGCCGGTGGCCTGGACGCGGACAACGTTGCCGAGGCTGTCCGCCGCGTACGCCCCTGGGGCGTGGACGTTTCCAGCGGCGTGGAATCCGCCCCGGGGGTCAAGGACCCGGCGCGGATCCGTGCCTTCATCGCCGCCGCGCGCGCCGCGGCTACGGAGTAGCAAGCGTGACGATCGAATTCAGCGAAAACGACAAGGCCCGGTTGCTGGAAGACACCATCGCCGGTCGGCTCCCCGACGCGGGGGGCCGCTTCGGGCCTTTTGGGGGCCGATATGTGCCCGAGACCCTGGTGCCCGCACTGGAACGGCTGACCGAGGGCGTGCGCCAGCACCTCGCCGATCCGGCTTTTCTCGAACGTTTCCGCCATGAACTGGCCACCTGGGTGGGTCGGCCGACGCCGTTGACCGAGGCGCCCAACCTGGGCCGGGCCTGGGGCGCACCGGTCTGGCTGAAGCGCGAGGATCTCGCCCATACCGGGGCGCACAAGATCAACAACGCGATCGGCCAGGCGTTGCTGGCGAAACGGCTCGGCGCACGTCGGGTGATCGCCGAGACGGGCGCTGGCCAGCACGGCGTGGCCTCGGCCGCAGCCTGCGCCCGGGTAGGGCTGCCCTGCACGGTGTACATGGGGGCCGTCGATGTCGAGCGCCAGGCCCCCAACGTCGATCGCATGCGCCGTCTCGGTGCCGAGGTCCACGCCGTCCAGTCGGGCGACCGGACGTTGCGCTCGGCCATCGACGAGGCGCTGCGGGACTGGGTCTCGGACCCGGCCGGGACCTACTACCTGCTGGGTTCAGCGGTGGGCCCGCACCCGTATCCTTACCTGGTGCGCGAACTGCACTGCGTGATCGGTCGTGAATCCCGCGAGCAGATGCTGGCGGCTGCCGGGGCGCTGCCCGATGCCGTATTCGCCTGCGTCGGCGGCGGTTCCAACGCCATCGGGTTGTTCCACCCGATGGTGGGTGATCGCGAGGTGGCGCTGATCGGCGTGGAAGCCGGGGGGCTGGGAGGCGGCCTTGGCCAGCACTCCGCGACACTCTCGCGCGGGCGGCCAGGCGTCCTGCAGGGCGCCTATACACTGCTGCTGCAGGATGACGATGGCCAGGTGCAGGGCACCCATTCCATCTCCGCGGGCCTGGATTACCCGGGCGTTGGCCCGGAGCATGCGCTGCTGAAGAGTATCGGCCGGGTCGACTACATCGCTGCCAGCGATGAAGATGCCCTCGATGCGCTGAATGAGTGCTGCGCGCTGGAGGGCATCCTGCCGGCGCTCGAGACCGCGCACGCCTTCGCCGGCGCGCGCGAGTGGGCGCGCCGCAACCCGGGTCGGCGCATCCTGATCGGTCTGTCCGGCCGCGGCGACAAGGACATGCCCACGCTTACGAAATTCCCGATGGAGGCCCGACATGCAGCCGCATGAACGCATCACCGACAGCCTGCGGCAGGCCAATGCCGCCGGGCGCCCGGGCCTGGTGGCGTTTCTCACCGCCGGCCACCCCAGCCCGGCGGGCTTCCTGCCTGCACTGCAGGCGATCGCCGCGGAGGCCGACGTGGTCGAGATCGGCGTACCCTTCAGCGATCCGATGGCCGACGGCATGACCATCCAGCGCGCCAGTCAGTCGGCGATCGCCCAGGGGGTGAGTCTGCGCTGGATCTTCGAGCAGCTCGGTGGGCGGGATTTCGAGCCCGAGGCGCCCCTGCTGCTGATGAGCTACCTGAATCCACTGCTCAATTTCGGCTATGAACGCCTCGCGGCGCGGGCCGCGGAGGTGGGTGTCTGCGGTTTCATCGTCCCCGACCTGCCGCTGGAGGAGTCTGCGCCACTGCGCGACGCGCTTGAGGCGCAGGGTGTGGGCCTGGTACAGATGGTGACCCCGGCCACCCCGCTGGCCCGCGCAAAAGTGCTGTGCGAGGCGAGTCGTGGCTTTGTCTACGCCGTCACCATGACGGGCATCACCGGCGGCTCGAGGGGACTGCCCGAGGGGGTGGCCGAGTATCTCGACCGCGTCAGCGGTGTCTCGCCCTTGCCGGTATGCGCGGGCTTCGGGATCCGCGAGCCGGCGCAGGTCCGTCTGATCGGTGAGCATGCTGCCGGCGCGGTGGTCGGCTCGGCGCTGGTCGAGGTGCTGGAGGAGGGTGCCGACCCCGGTGTTTTCCTTCGCGGACTGCGCGGCAAGGCGGCGTGAGAAAGGTCTACAGCCACGAGTCCCTGGTCATGGTCAACCACCTGCGCAACGTCCTGGAGGCGCAGGGGGTGGCCGCCCTCGTGCGCAACGATCGCCTGATGGGCGTACTGGGCGAGGTGCCCTTCGTCGAGTGCTGGCCACAATTGTGGGTGGTGCAGGATCACCAGGCGACCCGCGCCGAACAGCTCATCCTTGAAGCACTTGAGGAACCCGATCCCGCCCTCGCCGACTGGACCTGCGGCGCCTGCGGGGAGCAGGTCGACGCGGCTTTCGGCCTGTGCTGGAACTGCGGGGCGGAGCCGACGGCAGACTGAGCCGGCCGACCGCGGTTCCGGGGGAGGCGAGCATCTTGGAGGGCAGACACGGTGAGTGAATCGACCGACACGACAGGTTCCGGGACTGACGCGCCGGGCGACGAGCTGGTCGAGACGTCGCAGGTCGACCAGCTGCTGGAGCAGGCCCTCAATGTCTGGCTGAGGTGGCTGCCGGAGTCGACCTGGGGGACGGCACTGGTCGCCCTGCTGGTGCTGGTCTCGATTGCGTTCGTGCTGCATCTGGTCGCCAAGCGCTATCTGGTCCGTCTGGCCGGCGCGGCGATGAAGCGACTGCCGGGGTGGTGGGTCAAGGAACTCGTCGACAACAAGGTCCTCTATCGGCTGGTACCGCTGGTGCCCGTCGTGGTCATCGGCCGGGGCATCGCCTTCGTGCCTCATCTGCCCGATGCCCTGGTGGAGGTCGTTCAGCGGCTGTCGCAGGCCCTGGTGGTGTTGTTGATCGCGCTGGCCATCGGGGCTGCGCTGAACGTCGTCAACATCATCTACAACCGCTACCCCATCTCCCAGAGCCGACCGATCAAGGGCTATCTGCAGGTCCTCAAGCTGGTGCTCTACATTGCCGCCGGCATCCTGATCGTCAGCGCGCTGATGGCCGAGTCGCCCTGGGTGTTCCTGACCGGCCTTGGCGCCATGATGGCCGTCGTGCTGCTGGTGTTCCGCGACACCCTGCTGTCCCTGGTTGCCGGCATCCAGCTGGTCAACAACGACCTGATCAGGGTCGGGGACTGGATCGAAATGCCCCAGTTCAACGCCGATGGCGACGTGATCGACATCTCGCTGAACGTCGTTCAGGTGCGCAACTGGGACAAGACCATCACCTCCATTCCCACCCACAAGTTCCTGGAACACTCGTTCAAGAACTGGCGGGGCATGTTCGAGGTGGGTGGGCGACGTATCAGCCGGACGGTCAACATCGACATGACCACCGTGCGTTTCCTGACCGCCGACGAAGTCCAGCGCTTTGGCCGATTCCGCCTCCTGCGGGACTACATCGCGGGCAAGGTTGCGGAACTCGACGAATACAACCGCACGCACGGCGCCGAGGAGGATTCGGAAATCATCGCCAACGCCCGGCATCTGACCAATCTTGGTACTTTCAGGGCCTATATTCTCGAGTACCTGAAACAGCATCCCCTGGTGCACCATGGGTTCACCACCCTCGTGCGCCAGCAGCAGCCCGGCCCGGAGGGGCTGCCGCTGCAGATCTGGACGCACATCAAGGACACCCGCTGGATTCATTACGAAAATGCCCAGTCGGATATTTTCGATCACATCCTGGCGGTCGCTCCGGAATTTGGCCTGCGCATCTTCCAGGATCCGACCGGCCACGACCTGGCCCGCTGGGCGCGCAGCGCGCGCGATCAGGGCAACGCTGGCTGAGCCTCTTCGGAAAGTCCGTATGCCGCCGCCGTGTTTCCCGTCATTGGCGGAGACGCCGGTCCGTCTCATTATGCAATCGACGTCGGCAATTCCCCCCAGGTTGCCGCGTCCGGACACGGTACGCTGGATTCGCCTGGCAAGACCCCCACCCTCGAGTCTCTCGAGGGGCTCGCCAGGTCAGAGCCCCCTCCAGGCCGTGACCCTGCACGGGCGGTCTCTGACCGCCCGTTTTTTTAACCCCTTGAGAGTCTCGCCCGTCGGACGCGCCCGGGTCGCATCGATGCGCCGGGGCCGCTAAGCTTTGGCGATGGTTTTCAGGAGGGGGTGATCGCATGAAGCGTTTTCTGGGGATGGTCAGCCTGTGGGTGCTGCTGGCCGGCGGCGTGGCCGCTCAGGCGGGCGGGCTGTTGCCGGCCGATTTCGATCCGGATCCACAGGTGCCCTCGCCGGCCGAGCTGCTTGGCTATCAGGCGGGTGAGCGCCATGTCACCCACCACGAGATGCTGCGGGTGTTCTCCGCGCTGGCGGAAGCCTCGCCGCGCATGCATATCGAGATCACGGGTGAAAGCCACGGGGGCCGTCCGCTGCTGCTCGCCTACTTCCACGCAGACGGTTCGCCCGAGCGTATTGCCGCTCTCCGCGACGCCCGACGTGACCAGGCCGCGAACGCCGAGGGTCCGCTGACCCTCTGGATGGGTTACCAGGTCCACGGTGACGAGGCATCGGCCCTGCCTGCGGCCATCGAGATCGCCTGGTACCTGGCGGCCGACCGCAGCGAGCGGGTGGCGCGGCTGCTCCAGGACGCGGTCGTGGTGATGGAGCCGGTGCTGAACCCCGATGGCACGGATCGTTTCGCCCAATGGGTGAACGACAACCGTGGCCGCCACCCGAATGCCGATCCGAACGACCGCGAACATCGCCAGGGCTGGCCCACGGCGCGAACGAACTACTACTGGTTCGACCTCAACAGGGACTGGCTGCCGCTGGTACATCCCGAGTCCCAGGCCCGGCTGGCCCACTACCACCTGTGGATGCCGCATGTGGTCACTGACGTCCACGAGATGGGCCATACCACCACGTACTTTTTCCAGCCCGGCGTGCCGGAACGCAACAATCCGTTGACGCCCCAGGAAAACTACGACCTGACCGGACGACTGGCGGAGTTCCATGCGGCCGAGCTCGACCGCCGCGGCGAACCCTATTTCACCCGCGAGCTGTTCGATGACTACTACGTGGGCAAGGGCTCGACCTACCCGGACCTCACTGGCGGGATCGGGATCCTGTTCGAGCAGGGCGCGACACGTGGCCATGTCATGGACACGCCCCACGGGCGCCGACACTTCCGCGATGCCATCGCCAACCAGGTCAGCACCTCGCTGTCGACGCTGGAGGGGGCGCAAGCGCTTGCCGATGAGCTTCGGCGCTACCAGCGCGATTTCCTGGCCAGCGGCCTGCAGGCCGGCCAGCGCGCCGGTCATGCCGGCTGGGTCATCGGTGTCGGCACTGACCCGGGCCGCGCCAGTCGGCTGATCGACCTGCTGATCAGGCATCAGCTGGTCGTGCATGAGGCGCGTGGTCCCGTGACCATCGATGGCCAGGCGCACGCCCAGGGCTGGGTCGTGCCCGCCGCGCAGCGTCAGTTCCGACTGGCCAGTTCGCTGCTCGACCCGGCGCTTGAGTTCCCGCACGAGGAGTTCTACGACGTCTCGACATGGTGGCTGCCGGCAATGTTCGATGTGCCGGTGTCCCGCGCGTCGCGGTTACCGGCCTATCGCGAAACGGCGCTCGAGTCCGGGCCTGCCCTCATGGGGGCACTGCCCGCGGACGACGAGGCGGCTGCCTGGATCATTCCCTGGGATCAGCTGTCCGCGCCGCGCGCGCTCGACCGGCTGCTGGAGGCCGGTGCCCACGTGCGCGTGGCCACGCGCGATATCGACATCGACACCACCACCGGTCGTCAGCGGTTCGCGCGCGGCGCGCTCGTGCTGCTGCGCGGCCTGGACCTCCAGCCCGACCTGCGTGAGGTGCTGGCCCCGCTGGCCCGACAGGACGGACTGCGTGTCGCCGCCACGGCCAGTCTGCTGGCGCACTCGGGTCCCGATCTCGGCGCGCCCTCCGTGCGCCCCCTCGAGCCGGTGCGCCCCCTGCTGTTGACCGGTGTGGGGCTGTCGCCGGGTTCCGCCGGCCAGATCTGGCACTGGTTCGACACGGTGCTCGGGCGCCCGCTGACCCGCGTCGAGTGGCCGCGCATCCAGGCGGTGAACCTGGCCGACTACACCCACGTGCTCCTTCCGGATGGCGACTATGGCGACATGCCCGAGCGGCTGATGACGCAGCTCACGCGCTTCGTGGAGTCGGGCGGCATCGTGGTCGGTGTCCAGCGGGGCGCGGAGTTCGCCGGGCGTCTGCCCCTGGAGCCTGTGCTTGCCAGCTCGCCAGCCCCCGAGGAGGATACGCCGCCGCCGGCACCCCGACGCTACGAGGACTTCATCATGGACCTCGCCGAATTGCGTATCGCGGGTGCCATCCTGGCGCTGGAGCTGGACACAAGCCATCCCCTGGCCTTCGGGTTCTCCGGGTCGAGCGTGCCCGTGTTCCGTCAGGGCGCGACCCTGCTGCCCGTGCCCGCGAACCCCTATGTCCAGCCGGGTCGCTATGCGGCCGAGCCGGTGCTCTCCGGCTACGTGTCCCAGGCGCGCCGGGATGCGCTGGCGGGCGCGCCCGGGCTGCTCGCCGAGCCGCGCGGTCGCGGTCTGGTGGTGCGGGTGGCCGATGACTACCTGTTCCGGGGCACGCAGCTCGGGACCTGGCGGCTGTTTGCCAACCTGCTCTACTTCAGCCAGCTCGTCGAGCCGCGCGAACTGCCGCGCTGACTCGACAGGTCAGACCGCCGCGGCGTCCCCAGCGGGCGCCGCGGCGCCGGCTTCCAGGTGCCGGATTCAGTCGCGGGGCCGACTGAGGGTCAGCGCCACCAGACCGACACCTCCGAGCGCCCAGCCCAGCCAGACCGGGCTGGTGGCCAGCCCGAGCCATAGCGTTCCGGCGACGAGCAGCCCCGCCCCGGTGATCGCCCTCTGGCGCTGACGGTGCGCCCGGCGTGTGTCCTCCCGAAGCCGGGCGATTTCGCGCTCCTCGATCGGCAGCCGGAACTTGCCCTCCGAGGCCCGCTGGATGAACGTCTGCGCCAGCGATGGCAACAGCTGCAGGTTTTCGCTGATGTCGGGATAGTGGCGCCAGAGCTTGCGCAGCAGGGTCTTCGGGCTGGTGCGATCGATCATCCAGGATTCCAGCACCGGCTGAGCCGTCTCCCACAGGTCGAGCTGGGGATAGAGCTGGCGCCCCAGGCCTTCGATGTTCAGCAGGGTTTTCTGCAGCAGGACCAGTTGCGGCTGGACTTCCATGTGGAACCGCCGGGCCGTCTCGAACAGCCGGATCAGCACCTGTGCGAAGGAAATGTCCTGCAGCGGTTTGTCGAAGATCGGTTCGCATACCGTGCGGATTGCCGATTCGAGCTCGTCCACGCGCGTATCCGGCGGCACCCAGCCCGAATCGATGTGTGCCCGGGCGACACGGTGATAGTCGCGGTTGAAAAACGCCAGGAAGTTCTCGGCCAGGTAATGCTGGTCCCGATCCGTGAGTGTCCCCATGATCCCGAAGTCCACTGCCATGTACTTCGGGAATTCCGGATCGGTGATATCGACGAAGATGTTGCCGGGGTGCATGTCCGCGTGAAAGAAATTGTGGCGGAACACCTGGGTGAAGAAGATCTCGACGCCGTTGGCGGCGAGTCGGCGGATATTGGTTCCGGCGGCCATCAGGGCCGTCATGTCGCTGATGTGGACGCCGTAGATGCGTTCCATCACCAGCACGTCGCTGCGGCAGTAATCGAAGTGCACACCGGGCACGTAGATGAGCTCCGAGCCTTCGAAATTGCGCTTCATCTGTGCGCAGTTCGCCGCCTCGCGCATGAGATCCAGCTCGTCGAGGATGGTCTTCTCGTATTCGCTGACGATCTCCACGGGGCGGAGCCGTCGGCCTTCAGGCCAATACCGCCACGCGAGTTCGGCAATGGCGTAAAGCACCTCGATGTCGCGGTCGATGCGTGCGCGCATGCCGGGCCGCAGCACCTTGACGATCACCTCTTCGCCACTGTGCAGGCGTGCCCCGTGGACCTGTGCGATCGACGCTGCGGCGATGGGCTCCCGGTCGAAGCGGGCGAAGACCTCACCGACCGGCGCGCCCAGGGCCGCTTCGATCTGGGCGACCGCCTGCTCGCTCGGGAAGGGGGGCACCCGGTCCTGCAGCTGGGCCAGTTCATCGGCGATGTCGTCCGGCAGCAGGTCACGGCGTGTGGAGACCGCCTGGCCGAACTTCACGAAGATCGGCCCGAGTTCCACCAGCGCCATGCGCAGCCGCGCGCCCAGGGAGGCGTCGCGATAGGGCTGTCGTCGCAGAAACAGGCTCAGCCGCTGCAGCCACCGCAGTGGTCTGTACAGGTGGGTAGCGAGGATGATGTCGTCCAGCCCGTAGCGCAGCAGCGTCCGCTGAATCACCAGCAGGCGCAGCAGCAGCCGCGGCCGGAGCTTCACGTGGACTGCTCCGGGTCACCTCGCAGGCGTTCGAGGCGCTGGATCCGCGCCTCCAGCCGTGCGACATCATCACGCAACCGGTCGACCTCATCGGCAAATGCGGCGACCGCGTGGTGTTGCGCGAGCCCGCCGGAGTCGCCTTGCAGGGCGCCGCCGAGATCACGCCCGGCGCGTTCCAGGCTGCGCCTGCCAAACTCCCGCAGCGCCCGCACGGCGTCACCGACCTGATGTGCGACGACGTCGCCGGTCAGCCGCGACAGCTCCTCTTCCCAGTCGGGCCGCGCGGCGTCCAGCAGGACCTGGAACTGTTCGGCGATCTCGCCGTCGCCGAGAAAACGCACCTGGCCCTCGCGCACGGCCGCCGTGCCCTCGCCACCGGCCAGCCGTCCCATGGCGACCACCGAGCCCACCACGCTGGCATCGGCCGTGCCCTCGAAGTCCCGGTCGATCGCCAGTCTCCCTTCCATGGCGGTGAGGTACAGCCCGAAGGGCGCGCCGATGATGCGGATTTCCAACACCCGCCCCTCGAGGTCGCCCAGTGCCTGGCTGGCCGTCTCCGAGCTGGCGATGCGCCGATTGAGTTCCCGCTCCAGCGGCATGAGCAGCAAGTCGGTCATGGTGCGTCCGTGCCTGGTGAAAGGTTCAGTATTTGACGCCGACGTGCAGCGCCACGATGCCCCCCGCGAGGTTGTGATAGCGCACACGGTCGAAACCGGCCTCGCGCAGCATCTCGGCCAGCGTCTCCTGGTCGGGATGCACGCGGATGCTCTCGGCAAGATAGCGGTAGCTGTCGGCGTCGCCCGCGACCAGGCGGCCCATCAGCGGCATCACGCGGAAAGAGTAGAAATCATAGGCCGGTCGGATGGCCTCCAGCACCGGCTGGGAGAATTCCAGTACCAGCAGGCGCCCGCCGGGTTTGAGTACGCGATACATCGAGCGCAGTGCCGCGGCCTTGTCCGTGACATTGCGCAGTCCGAAGCCGATGGTCACGCAGTGAAAGCTGGCCTCTGGAAAGGGCAGGGCCTCGGCATCTGCGAGCACATACTCGATATTGCCCGCAAACCCCGCGTCGGTCAGGCGGCTGCGGCCCTGCTCGAGCATCGCCGGATTGATGTCAGACAGCACCACCCGGCCCTGGTCCCCCACCTGGCGCAGCATCCCGGCCGCCAGGTCGCCGCTGCCGCCGGCGACATCGAGCGCCTGCTGGCCGGGGCGCAGGCCGGTCTGAGACAGGGTATAGCGCTTCCAGAGCCGATGCAGGCCGGCCGACATCAGGTCGTTCATCAGGTCGTAGCGCGACGCCACGGAGTCGAACACCCCGGCCACGCGGGTTTTTTTCTCGCCGCGTGGGACGCGCTGGAAGCCGAAGTCTGTGACCGGTTCTTCGCCGCCCGGGCCGTCGCCGGAGGACTGTGCGGTAGTCATGTTGTGCGCCTCTCGATCCCGGCGGCGGCGAGCCGCTCGAGATACGCCTGCCATTTCCGCGGATACTCGCGGCCGAGTTCGTGCAGTATACGCCAGCTGTACAGGCCGCTTGAGTGGCCATCGTCGAAAACCAGCCGCACCGCGTAGTGCCCGACCGGCTCGATTGCGTCGATGTCCACGGTTTCCTTGCCGACAACCAGAACCCCCTGGCCGGGTCCATGGCCCTGCACCTCCGCCGAGGGGGAGTGGACCCTCAGGTATTCGAAGGGCAGCTCGAAACTTGCGCCGTCGTCGAAGCTGACCGCCAGCAGCCGCGATCGACGGCGTAGCCGGATGTCCACGGGGATCGGGTGATCGGCCATGCTGAAACTGCTCCTGAACGATGCTCAGAGAATGTAGCGGGACAGGTCCTCGTCCTGAACCAGCTCGGCGAGCTGGTCATCGACGTACTCCCGGTCGATCTCGACCGTCTGTCCGCTGCGGTCGGCCGCGCTGTACGAGAGCGTCTCCAGCAGCCGCTCGAGGACGGTGTGAAGACGGCGCGCGCCGATGTTTTCCGTGCGTGAGTTGACCTGGAATGCGACTTCGGCGATCCGCCGGACGCCTGATGTCGTGAACTCGATCTGCATGCCCTCGGTGGCGAGCAAGGCGGTGTATTGCTGGGTCAGCGACGCGTCCGTCTCGGTGAGGATGCGCACGAAGTCCTCGACAGACAGCGCCGAGAGCTCGACCCGGATCGGCAGCCGGCCCTGAAGTTCGGGAATGAGATCGGACGGGCGGGCGACATGGAAGGCGCCGGAGGCGATGAACAGGATGTGATCCGTGCGGATCATGCCGTGCTTGGTGCTGACCGTGCAGCCCTCCACCAGCGGCAGCAGGTCGCGCTGCACGCCCTCGCGCGAGACGTCCGCACCGGCGGTTTCCTGGCGACGGCACACCTTGTCGATCTCGTCGATGAACACGATGCCGTTCTGTTCGACCGCACGGATGGCCCGCAGCTTGATCTCTTCCTCGTTGATCAGCTTGGCCGCCTCTTCGTCGGTGAGCAGCTGCATGGCTTCCCTGATCTTCAGCTTCCGCGTGCGTGTACGCCCGCCAGAGAGGTTCTGGAACATGGACTGGAGCTGACTGGCCATGTCCTCCATCCCGGGGGGCGACATGATCTCCACGCCGACGGGCACGGCACGGACCTCGATTTCGATTTCGCGCTCGTCGAGACTGCCCTCACGCAGTTTCTTGCGGAATTTCTGCCGTGTGTCCTGTTCGCTCCCGGACTGGATGCCGTCACGACTGCCAGGCAGCAGCGCATCGAGCACCCGCTCCTCGGCGGCATCGGCGGCGCGATGGCTGACCTTGGCCATCTCCTCCTCGCGCACCAGTTTGATGGCCACGTCGGCGAGATCGCGGATGATGCTGTCGACTTCCCGGCCAACGTAGCCGACTTCCGTGAACTTGGTTGCCTCCACCTTGATGAACGGTGCCCGGGCCAGCCGGGCAAGCCGCCGCGCGATCTCGGTCTTGCCCACGCCGGTGGGCCCGATCATCAGGATGTTCTTCGGCGTGATTTCACCGCGCAGGGATTCCTCGACCTGCATGCGCCGCCAGCGGTTGCGCAGTGCGATGGCGACGGCGCGCTTGGCGCCCTCCTGGCCGATGATGTGCTTGTCCAGTTCCTGGACGATTTCGCGTGGCGTCATGGACATGACAGGAAACTCCGTGGGACCGCGGTGTTCAGGGCCGGATGGCCCGGGCCTTCGGCTGGTCGTCGATCAGTCGTCGCCCAGCGTCTCGATGACCAGGTTGCGGTTGGTGTAGATGCAGATTTCGCCGGCGATGTTCAGCGCTTTCTCGACCACGCTGCGGGCGTCGAGTTCGGTGTTTTCGAGCAGCGCACGGGCGGCGGCCTGGGCAAACGGTCCGCCCGAGCCGATGGCCATGAGGTCATCTTCCGGCTCGATGACATCCCCGTTGCCGGAAATGATGAAGGACTTGTCCCGGTCGGCGACACACAGCAGCGCCTCGAGCCGGCGCAGCCGCCGGTCGGTCCGCCATTCCTTGGCCAGTTCGATGGCCGCCCGCGTGAGATTGCCGAACTGCTGGAGTTTGCCCTCGAAGAGCTCGAACAGCGTGAAGGCATCGGCGGTACCGCCGGCGAAACCCGCGAGTACCCGACCCTCGTAGAGCCGTCGGACCTTGCGGGCATTGCCCTTGACCACCGTGTTGCCCAGCGTCACCTGCCCGTCCCCGCCGATGGCCACTGTGCGGCCCCGGCGCACCGAGACGATGGTGGTGCCGCGGAACTGTTGCATACGACTACTCCTTGTCTGGCCCTGGCTTTCCGGCTTCGCGCGACTCGCCGCCCCGACGACGCCGGGCCCGCGGGTGGGCCCTGTCGTATATCTGGGCGAGATGCTGGAAATCAAGGTGCGTGTAGATCTGCGTGGTGGCGATGTCGGCGTGGCCCAGCAGTTCCTGCACACCGCGCAGGTCCCCGCTGGATTCCAGCAGATGGCTGGCGAAGCAGTGGCGCAGCAGATGCGGGTGCACGGGCACCTGGCTGCCGGCACGCCGTGACCACTGGGCGATTCTCAGTTGCACCGCACGCGGGGTCAGGCGTCTGCCACCCCGGCCGACGAACACCGCGTGCTCGTCGCCGTCGGCCAGTCGGTTGCGTCGGGCCAGCCAGGCGGACAGGGCGTCGATTGCCTGGCGCCCGACGGGGAGCACGCGGGTACGGGCGCCCTTGCCGGTCACCCGGACGGTGGCGTCGGCGAGGTCGAGGTCGGTGAGGTCCACCGAGGTGAGTTCCGCCAGGCGCAGGCCGGAGGAATACAGCAGCTCCAGCATCGCCCGGTCCCGCACCGCCAGGTCGTCCTCACCGCCGATCGCCAGCAGATGCCCGACCTGGTCGGCGTCCATGGTCGACGGCAACCGCCGGGGCGCCTTGGGCGGCTGGACATCGGCCGCCGGGTCGGAATCCAGCACGCCTTCGCGCACCAGGTAGCCGAAGAAGCTGCGCGCCGCCGACAGCCGCCGGGCGATGCTGCGCGGGTGCAGGCCGTCGCGATGCGCCCGCGCGGCGTAGGCGCGCAGCTGCCAGTTGGACAGTGCGGCCCAGGTGGGGATCTCCTGTGCGTCCATGAAGTCCACGAGCTTGGTCAGATCGCGGGCGTAGGCGTCTATCGTGTGACCTGAGAGCCGACGCTCGCTGGCGAGATGCCCCAGAAAATGCTCGATCCACGCCCGCTGATCGCTCAGCATGTCGCCGTCCTGCCGGTGTGCCGCGTGACCTTCGCGTCAGCCGAGCCGGACAGCGGCGCTGACGGCCTCGCCGATCCGGCGCAGCATGTCCGTGCCCTTGCCCGGGTTGAAGTGTTCCCGCTCGCTGCTGCCCAGCGCCAGCAGGCCGCTCGGTGTCCGGCCGCCGAGCGGGATCATGGCCGCCGAACCCACCTCGTTGGTGTCCGGACCGAACAGGAAATCGCGCTGGCTGTCACGGATCTGCCCGCAGCGCGGGTTGCCGCCTTCCAGCAGGGTGGCAAAAGGCCGCAGGTCGGGGTCGTCGGGCGCGAGAACACGCAGGAACCGGCCCATCGAAAGTTCATTCTCGGCGTTCCTGGCGCCGAACAGCACCAGCACGGCCTGGTCGACCCGGAAAGCCTCGCGAAGCTGCGCCTCGAGTATCTGCAGGCGTTCGCGCAGGCCGGTTTCGCCAAGCAGCGCCACCGTCAGTCCATGTACCCGCTGCACGAGGGTCTCGTTTTCCCGTGCGATCGCCACGAGTTCGCGCAGCTGGCGCTCCAGGCGGGCGTTGCGATGTCGCAGCTGGTCGAGCTGGCGCTCGATCAGCGAGACGGCGGCGCCGCCGGTGGGATGCGGTACCCGGAGGCTGTCGAGCAGCTCGGGGTGCTGCGAGAAGAACTCCGGATGTCGGGAGAGATAGGCGCTGACGGCCTCCGCGGTCGGCTCATCGACCAGGGCCTGCGCGCGATGCTGTGTGCTCATATGCTCAACCGTCCTTCGTATACCCTGATCGCCTCGCCGCCCATCCACAGGTGCGCACCCGCGCCGGGCCAGCGGATGTCCAGCTCGCCCCCGGGGAGTTCTACCGTCACGGACGGGCCGAGCAGCCCGCGTATCCGACCGATGGCCACCGCCGCACAGGCGCCGGTGCCGCAGGCCCGGGTCTCGCCAACGCCCCGCTCGTGCACCCTGAGACGCAGCCGACCTGTGTCGATGATCTGCATGAACCCGACGTTGACGCGTTCCGGGAAGTCAGGGTGATGCTCCAGCGCCGGCCCCAGTATACCGACTGGGGCTGCCTCGACGTCAGTCACTGTCAGGACGGCGTGCGGATTGCCCATCGAGACCGCGCCGAACCCGATTTTCCGGCCGGCGAGTTCGCGGTAGTAGTGCGCCTGGCGCCGGGGCTCGTGAAAAGGCAGTGCGGCCGGCTCGAAATCGGGAATACCCATGTCGATCTCGATGCGGTCAGGCGCGGTTCGCCGGGCAGCGACCGTCCCTCCGGGGCTGGCCAGCCGCAGTTCATCCAGCCCATCACGCTCTGAGATCCAGCGTGCCACGCAGCGTGCGCCGTTGCCGCACTGGCCGGCTTCGCTGCCATCCGCGTTGAAGATGCGGTAGGCGGCCTGGTGGGCGTTGTCCGGCGCCGGCAGGATGAACATCAGCTGGTCGAACCCCACACCTGTCCGTCGATCAGCCAGTGCACGGACCCTCGATGGCGTGGGCAGCTGCTCGGCCGTCCCCGCCATCACCAGGAAGTCGTTGCCGAGACCGTGCATCTTGGTGAAGGTGTCGTTCATGGGCGTCCTCGCTGTGCGTCGCCACTCTAGCCGCACCCGTCTCCGATTGCGACCAAATGGACTTTTCGGTCCGCGCCCGCTACGGTTACGCCGGGGTTGCGCATCGGGAATGGGGAGTCACTTCGCATGCGACACATCATGGTGATGAACAGCAAGGGCGGTTGCGGCAAGAGCACGCTGG
Source organism: Gammaproteobacteria bacterium (assembly GCA_007127715.1). GTDB lineage: Bacteria > Pseudomonadota > Gammaproteobacteria > Steroidobacterales > PWYM01 > PWYM01. The sequence goes on from SKYU01000178.1 coordinate 16,079, forward strand.
CCACCAATCTTGCGGGGCTGTATGCCTCAGAGGGCTTCGAGACGGCACTGGTCGACTTTGATCCACAACGCTCCAGCCTGGACTGGCTCGAGATGCGCCCCGAGGAATATCCCCGGATCACCGGCGTCGCCGGCTTCGAAGACGGCCTGCGCAGCGTGCCTCGCAATGCCGACTTCGTCATCATCGATGCACCGGCCCGCACCCACGCCAAGGAACTCAACGAACTGGTTCGCCGCGCCGAGACGATCATCGTGCCGGTACTGCCTTCGCCGATCGACATGAAGGCCAGCGAGCATTTCATCGTTGAGCTGCTCAGCGTCGGCAAGGTGGCCCGCAAGCAGGCCAAGATCGGCGTGGTTGCCAACCGCGTGCGCGAGCACACCCTGATTTTCGAGGAGCTCGACGCCGCACTGGAGAAGCTCCAGGTTCCCTACATCGGCCACCTTCGCGAGGCGCAGAATTACATTCGCGCCTACCAGCGGGGTCTGAGCATCTTCGAACTGCCCCAGTACCTCGCCTGGCCCGATTGGGAGCAGTGGGAGCCGGTGCTGGAGTGGCTGGACAGCCGCCGCAGCCAGCCCTGAGGTCGGGTCTGTCAGCTCTTCGCCGGCGCGTCGGCGGCCTCCAGGCTGGCCTTGATGCCTTCCACGGGGTCCGCGTAGCGCGGGGACAGACCGAGGATTCGGCGCGTACGGCTGTCATCCAGCTCGCGAGTCTCCGTCATGAATCCCAGCATGGCCGGTGACAGCTGTCGTCGCGCAGTCTCCAGGTCGACCTTCGCAGGCGCCGGAAGGCCGGCCAGCGCCGCGACCGTGAGAAACCACTGTCCCAGCGACCAGCGCGAATCATCCCGAACCAGGTAGGTGCCTGCGGGGGAATGGATGTCCAGTGCCCGCTCCAGGGCGGTGACGAGATCCTCGACATGTACCCGATAGCTCGGGGGCGATTCGGCGGGATCGAGCACCGGGTCGCCCCGGCGCAGCCGTTCCAGCGGCAGCCGTCCCGGGCCGTAGATCGCGGGCAGGCGCAGGATCAGCAGGGGTACGCCCCGTGATTCGCACCACTCGCCGAGGCGGTGTTCGGCATCGGCCCGCCGGCGTGCCCGGGCCTGGGTGGGGCGCAGCGCCGAATGCTCGTCGAGCCGCTCACCGGGGCGGTCGCCATAGACTGCCGTGGTGCTGAGGTAGACGATGCGTTCAGGCCGGCCCTGCAGCAGCGCCAGCCAGCGCGCCATGCGCAGGTCGGTCTCGCCCTCGGCCGGCGGAGGAATGGCATAGACCGCCGCGTGGCCCTCGACCTCGAGGGAGGCCGTGACGGGGGTGTCGAGATCCAGGGCCTGGCTGCCTGGGCGTCCGCTGGCCGAGTGTGCGGTCCAGGCCGTGCCCGCTGCATCCAGACGCGTCGCCAGGCGGCCGGTGGTATAGCCCAGTCCGGCCAGAATGACCGGCCGGGTCACGGGGCGTCCGACTCGCCCGCCGACGACGGGGCCGCCAGGGCCGGCAGATCGCCCGCCGGGCCGGCGACCAGAGACAGCCCGCTGCGAAACGCCTCGGCCGCGAGGTCCGCGTCTCCGAGGTGTGCCATCAGCCTGCCGTAAACCTGATAGGCATCGGCGCGGGGCTTCAGTTCCAGGCTGGTCTCCAGGTAGCTGCGGGCCTTGCCCCACAGCTCGTTGGCGATCGCCAGCCTGCCGGCCGCCAACAGCAGTTCAGCATCTTCAGGGCGCTTCTCCAGCCATTTTTCCACCTGTCTGAGTCGCCGCTCGGCATCCACGCCGTCAAGCTCGCTGTAGAGCAGCACGAGTTCTCCGTCCCAGGCCTGCCGGATCAGGTGTTTCCGGATCTCCTCCTCACAGCGTTCGACCAGACCAAGGCGCAGCAGTGCCCGCGCCCGGGCGCGTACGAGTTCGGGCTCCTGCTGCAGGGCTTTCGGCAGGTCGCGCCAGGTGCGCTCGAGCGCATCCCCGTCGAGCGTCGCCAGGCCGAGCAGCCGTCCGACGGCGGTTCGCGTCAGCGATGCCATGCGCTGCTCATCGAGTCTTGCATGGCTGCGCAGCCGCGGCAGCAGGGCGGCGAGCGCCTGCCAGTCGCCGCGACGCTCGTGCAGTTTGGCCATGAGGCTGAGTGCCTGGGGATGGTTGGCATGGCGCTCTTCGATGCGCCGGAGGGTGGCGAGGGCTTCCTCGAACTGCTCGTGGGCCAGCTGCAGTTCGGCCTGGGTCAGCAGTACCGCCGTCGCCGCCTTGGGTGTGCTTTCGTAGGCGAGCTTCAGCCAGCGGTCGCGGCGCTCGTAGGCGCCCTGCAGCTGGGCGGCACGGGCGGCGGTCAGATAATGGATCAGCGGCGCATCGCTGCCGCCGCCGCCGCGCGCCAGAATGCGTTCGCCGCGGCCCCACTGGCCTTCGGCGTAGGCGATGAGCCCTCGGGTGAAGCGGTTGCCACTGCGCCGCTCCTGGTACCGGCCGACCGCTTCGCCGAGTCGTCGCGGAGCCGACCAGGCCCAGGCCAGCAGGCGGACCAGTACATAGAGCACCAGCAGAACCATCGCAAGCACCGGGACCGACGCTTCGACCGTGTAGCCGAGGAAGCGGATCAGGACATAGCCCCGGTCCTCGAGCAGGAAGTGCGCGCCGAAGGCGCCCGCCAGCAGCGCGACCAGCACGACCAGGCCGACTCTCACCCCTCACGCTCCCGCAGTCTGGCTGACTCCCGCAGCCGCCGCAGCGAGCCGTCGACATTGGGGAGCGAGGGCGCTACGTCCACCCCGGCCAGCTCCTCGAGGGCTGCCTGGACACTGGCGACGGCGGGATCTTCGGGGTCGAACCACGCGTCCAGCCAGCGCACCGCGCTTTGCAGGTGATCCCGATACAGCGCGCGCTCGCGCTGCAGCAGCGCCAGTCTGGCGTTCTCGATCTGCAGTTCGAGGTTGCGACGCAGGAAAAACACTTCGGCCGGGGCGAGTTGCGGCGTCAGCGGTGCGTCGTCGCGGCGCACACTGAGCATGCCCGAGAGCGCCTGACGCAGAGCGGCGAGTGCGCGTTCCATCCCCGGCTCGGCCTCGTCGGGGCTGAGCGGCCGCTCACCGGTGAAGACTCCGGGAGCCGGCTGCGGCAGCGGCAGTTCATCGACCCGTTCGGCAAGACTGGCCAGGCGCAGGCTGATGCCGGCGCGGTCGACCCTCGGGACGGCTGCAAGCTGTGTCAGCTCCCGTGCAATCTCGGCGCGCACCGGTGCCAGGGCCGGTTCGTCGATCTGCCTGAGCCGTGAGTCCGCCAGTTCGAGTGCGCGGACGGCACGCTCGACATCCGCCGTCAGGGCAAGCTCCGTATTGGCGATATTCAGGAAGTACTCCGCCTCGGCCCGCAGCCAGCGGCGCCGGGCGTCATCGGAGACGCCGCGCAGGCTGGCGACGCTGTCCTCGAGATCGGCGAGGCGGACCGGCCACTGCTCGAGGTCTTCGCGCAGCCGCTGGACGTCCCGTCCGGTGACCTCACGCAGCAGGCCGAGCTCCCTCTCGGTGGTCTCGCGCAGTCGTGCCGTCTCCCGTGAAACGTTTTCCTCGAGTGCCGTGAACGCACGCCGTCGCGCCTCGCCCTGCTCGCGCAGTCCGTCGACATCGGTGCGCAACGCCTCGAGACGCCTGCGGTTGCTGCCGGTGATCTCCAGCGCCTCCCGCGCCACTTCCTCACCGCTGCGCAGTTCGGCGAACTGAGCTGCCACACGTTCCTGCTGCCACCAGGTGACTGCGGCAAGGCCGAGTGCCGCGAGCGCGATCAGCAGCGCCAGCGCGGCGGTGAAGCCGCCCCTGCGTGGGCGACGCTCGCGCGGCGCGGGTGTGTCGTCGCCAGCCCTGGCCCCGGCATCGGCGTCGGCGTCGGTCTGCGCGGGGGCGTCGGTCGCGCTGTTGTGTTCGTCGGGGGGTCTGGGTTCGCTCATGCGTTGTCCGGGGCTTGAGGCTGACGCGCGCCCCAGGCTTGCAGGCAGGCGCTCAGCGAATCGGCGTCGGGGCCGTGCGCGCGGAGCACGAGCGTCACGAGGTCCCGCTCTGTCGCGAGTTTTACCACACGATCACTGGCGGTCACCAATCGGTAGCACAGCGCGCTTCGGCCCAGCAGGCGGTGCAGCGCCTCCAGACTTTCGACGCTGGTGGCGACCAGCCACGGCGGGGTGTCGCCGGTCAGCAGCGCCAGCGCCTCCGTGCGGACGGGGGGTGCGACCTTGGCCAGCCGGCGCTCGTAGACCTCGATGTAGCTCACCTGCGCGCCGCGCCGGCTCAGGGTTTCACCGAGCAGAGCCCGCCCACCACGGCCCCGCACGATCCACACCACGGCCCCGCGCGGGTCGGCGAGGGCAGGCGCCTGCAGCAGGGCCTCGCTGTCGTAGCCTTCCGGCGGCAGGATGTCGGGTGGCTGTCCAGCAGCAGCGAGCTCCGCGGCGGTCCCGGCCCCGATCGCGGCGATGGCGGCTTCGGGTGCCGCGGCGACGACTGCGATGCCGTGGCGTACGGCATTGCGGCTGATGAAGATGATGATGTCTGCCGGGGGTGCGGGCGGGTCCGCTGCCAAAATCGGGCGGATTTCGAGCGACGGGAGATGCCTGACGGCCAGGCCGAGGCTGCGCAGGGCGGTGCACAGGTGTTCGCCGTCCGGCGCAGGCCGCAGCACCAGGCAGGGCTGGCCGGCCAGCGGCGTCACGGCGGGTCGGTCGCGTCCAGCAGTTCGCCGGCGCCCTGGGCCAGCAGCATCTCGGCCACGGATCGGCCCAGTGCCTCCGGGGCCCCGTCGGGGCCCTCGGCTTCGGCCTCGAGCAGTCGCGATCCGTCCACGGCCGCTACCCGTCCGCGCAGTCGGAGCATGCCCGGCGACGTGGCCTCCGCAAAGGCGGCGATCGGGGAGCTGCAGTCGCCCTCCAGCGCAGCGCCGAAGGCCCGCTCGGCCGCGATGCGCAGACTGCTGGCCGCGTCATTCAGCGGCGCGAGCTGGTGCCTGATGTGGTCATCGCCGGCCCGGCACTCGATGCCGACCACGCCCTGGCCGATCGCCGGCAGCGAGAGCGTCGCGGGCAGCCGCTCGCGGATGCGATCGCCCAACCCGAGACGCTCCAGGCCCGCGCAGGCGAGAATGATGGCGTCGAATTCCCCGGCATCGAGTTTGCCAAGCCGCGTCTCGACGTTGCCGCGCAGCAGACCCACCTGCAGGTCCGGTCGGGCATGCAGCAACTGGCTGCGACGCCGGATGCTGGCGGTGCCGATCCGTGCCCCCTGCGGCAGCGACGCGAATCCGGCATGCCGGTTACTGACCAGCGCGTCGAAGGGACTCGCGCCGGCCAGCACCACGGCGAGCTCGAAACCCGGCGGCATGTGCGCCGGAACGTCCTTCATCGAGTGCACCGCAATGTCGGCGCGGCCGTCGGCCATCGCCTGCTCGAGCGCCTTTATGAACAGGCCCTTGCCGCCGATCCGGGCGAGGCTGCTGTCCAGCTTCTCGTCCCCCTCGGTCACCATCGGCACCAGTTCGGCGGCGATGCCGTGGTCGGCCAGGCGGGCGGCGACATGTTCGGCCTGCCACAGCGCCAGGCGGCTGCGGCGGGTCGCGATGCGGATCATGAATGGCGACTCGTCGGGGTGGCTGCGAATGACCGCCATTATCCCCCGGGGTGGCTGTGGATGCACCCGCCGGCCCGATCGCCTGCGGGAGCCGCCACGGCTGGCTCAGTCACACCAGGCGTCCACCAGCTCGCGAGCCTCGTCCCGCAGCAGTTCGATTTCCTCGTCCGCAAGAAACTGACGTTCGCCCTCGGGGCCCTCCCGATACAGCCTGGGGGCGCGTTCCAGCTGGGCAAGCCGGGCCCGCGCGGCCTCGCAGTTGGCGCTGCGCTGTGCGTCGACCTGATCGGGGTCGGGTTCGGCGAACAGTTTGCCCTGCGCGTCACTGCCGGCAGGCACATCCCCGGTGGGCGGGGCCGGTGGGGCTTCGGGTGCACGCGGGGTGCGTACCGCCACCCGCTCGGCCGCCTCCACGACCGGGCGGTCGGAGTAGTGGACGACACCGTTTTCGTCGACCCAGCGATACACCTCACTGGCGTTGGCCGCCGACAGGGTCAGACAGACACAGCAGATCAGGATCAGGCGCATGCTCGTTCCTACGTGAGGTCGCCAGCCGGCGACTGCGGTGTCCCTGCGGACGCCGCGGATCGTTGCCAGAGGCTAGCAATCCCGCCGACGTCCGGGCGTTAACCAGTACACAGTTTGTCCGATGCCCGCGGATAAAAAAAGGCGGGCCCTGGGCCCGCCTGAAATGCGCTCATCAACCGCCTTGGTGCGAGAGGCGGGGCGGCCTGCCGCCGATGCCTGCCGTCGCAGGAATCGGGGGAGAAGCTCACGACCTGTGGACATGGCGACAGGCCGCCCCGCGTTTTGAGCGCTGCATTGCTCCCTGTGTTACTTCTCGACGCGGGTGAACTCCGGGTAGGCCTCCAGACCACACTCGTGCAGGTCCACGCCGTCGTATTCCTCTTCCTCGCTGACCCGGATGCCCATCACCATCTTGATGACGAACCACACCAGCAGGCTGACACCGAACACCCAGGCGAAGATCACGGCGATGCCGGTGAGCTGACCGACCAGCGTGGCCTCGTCATTCGACAGCAGTACCGCGAGCACGCCCCAGATGCCGGCTACCCCGTGCACCGAGATGGCGCCGACCGGGTCGTCTATCCTGAGCTTGCGATCCAGCAGGATGATCGAGCCTACTGCGATCAGGCCACCGATGGCGCCGATCGTCGTGGCCAGCAGCGGCGTGGGCGCCAGCGGCTCGGCGGTGATGGACACCAGCCCGGCGAGTGCGCCGTTCAGCGCAAACGTGAGGTCGGCCTTGCCGAACCATATCTTGGCGAGGATCAGCGCCGCGACCAGACCACCCGCGGCAGCCAGGTTGGTATTGGTGAAGACCAGCGCCACCGCGTTGGCCGATTCCACGTCGGAGACCTTGAGTTCCGACCCGCCGTTGAAGCCGAACCAGCCCATCCAGAGGATGAACATGCCGAGCGTGGCCAGCGGCAGATTCGCACCGGGCAGGGCGTTGACCTGACCGCCCGGGCCGTACTTGCCCTTGCGCGCGCCAAGCAGGATGACCCCTGCGAGCGCCGCGGCCGCGCCGGCCATATGGACGATGCCCGAGCCCGCGTAATCCGAGTAGCCGAGCTCGTCGAGGAAACCCTCGCCCCAGCTCCAGTACCCCTGGATCGGGTAGATGAAGCCGGTCAGCACGACTGCAAACGCCAGAAATGCCCAGAGCTTCATCCGTTCGGCGACGGCGCCGGAGACGATGGACATGGCGGTCGCGACAAACACCACCTGGAAGAAGAAGTCGGAGGTGTTGGAGTAGTAAATGTCGCCGCCGCTGCCGACCACGTCCGCGACGGTGTTCTCCGTGCTC
>SKYU01000051.1 GCA_007127715.1 Gammaproteobacteria bacterium
CCAAACTTCTCGGCCATCACCTTCGTCAACGCAGCCGTCAGCGTCGTCTTGCCATGGTCAACATGACCAATCGTCCCAACATTCACGTGCGGCTTCGTACGCTCAAACTTTTCCTTGGACACCTTCTTGTACCTCTAGATTGGCAGGCTTCGTGTAGCTGACGGTCCTGTCAGGACGCCTTCTTGATTACGGTTTCGGCCACGTTGCTCGGCACTTCGTTGTAGTGCGAGAACTCCATGGTGTAGGTCGCACGGCCCTGGCTCATGGAGCGCAGGTCTGTGGCATAACCGAACATCTCCGACAGCGGCACCTCGGCGCGGATGACCTTGCCGGCGGGCGCATCCTCCATGCCCGTGGGCTGGCCGCGGCGGCGGTTGAGATCCCCCATGACGTCACCGAAGTAGTCTTCCGGGGTCACCACTTCGACCTTCATGATCGGTTCGAGCAGCACCGGACTGGCCTTGCGGGCACCTTCCTTGAAACCGATGGAGCCGGCGATCTTGAAGGCCATTTCACTGGAATCGACATCGTGGTAGGAGCCGTCGTACAGGGTGACCTTGATGTCGACCATCGGATAGCCGGCGATCACACCGCCCTCGAGGGCCTCCTGGATTCCCTTGTCGACTGCCGGGATGTACTCCTTGGGCACCACGCCACCCACAATGGCGTTGACGAACTCGTAGCCCGAACCCGCCTCGAGCGGCTCGATCCGCAGCCAGACGTGACCGTACTGACCACGACCACCGGACTGGCGCACGAACTTCCCTTCCTGCTCGACGGGCTTGCGCAGCGTCTCCCGGTAGGCCACCTGGGGCTTGCCGACGTTCGCCTCGACCTTGAATTCCCGCTTCATGCGGTCGACGATAATCTCCAGGTGCAGCTCGCCCATTCCGGCAATGATGGTCTGCCCGGACTCCTCGTCGGTGCGCACACGGAAGGAAGGGTCTTCCTTGGCGAGCTTCGACAGCGCCAGACCCATCTTCTCCTGGTCGCTCTTGGTCTTCGGCTCGACGGCGACAGCGATCACCGGCTCCGGGAACTCCATCCGCTCGAGCGTAATGATGTTGTTCAGGTCACAGAGGGTGTCACCCGTGGTGACATCCTTCAGCCCGACCGCCGCGGCGATGTCGCCGGCGCGGACCTCCTTGATTTCCTTCCGGTCATTGGCATGCATCTGCAGGATGCGGCCAACGCGCTCCTTCCGGCCCTTGACCGGGTTGTAGATGGTGTCGCCAGAGTTGATCACGCCGGAGTACACGCGGAAGAAGGTCAGGTTGCCCACGAACGGATCGGTCGCGATCTTGAACGCCAGCGCCGAGAACGGGGCATCGTCCTTGGGAGGACGGGTGCCTTCCTCTTCGTTCTCCTCGATGCCGCGCACGTTGGGCACATCGACGGGCGAGGGCATCAGCTCGATGACGGCATCCAGCATCGCCTGCACGCCCTTGTTCTTGAATGCCGTACCGCACATGACGGGGACGATCTCGTTGGCCAGCGTACGTACGCGCAGACCCTGCTTGACCTCGTCCATGCTGAGGTCGCCCTCACCGAGGTATTTGTCGAGGAGCTCCTCGCTGGCCTCGGCGGCCGCCTCGACCATCTTTTCCCGATATTCCTGGGCGACGGCCTGCAGCTCCTCGGGAATGTCGCGCATCTCGAAACGCATGCCCTGGGTCTCATCGTCCCAGTACACGGCTTTCATGTGGACCAGGTCGACCACGCCCTCGAAGTTCTCCTCGGCACCGATCGGCACCTGGATCGGAACGGGGTTGGCGCCGAGGCGCTCGCGGATCTGGGTGACGACGCGAAAGAAGTTGGCGCCGGCGCGGTCCATCTTGTTGACGAACGCCATGCGCGGCACCTGGTACTTGTTGCCCTGGCGCCAGACGGTTTCGGACTGCGGCTCGACCCCGCCGACCGAGCAGAACACCGCCACGGCACCATCGAGGACACGCAGGCTGCGCTCCACCTCGATGGTGAAGTCGACGTGACCCGGGGTATCGATGATGTTGATCCGGTGCTCTTCGAACTGCTTGTCCATGCCACTCCAGAAGCAGGTCGTCGCCGCGGAGGTGATGGTGATGCCCCGCTCCTGCTCCTGCTCCATCCAGTCCATGACGGCAGCACCGTCGTGCACCTCGCCGATCTTGTGCGAGACGCCGGTGTAGAACAGGATGCGCTCCGTAGTGGTGGTCTTGCCAGCATCGATGTGGGCCATGATGCCGATGTTGCGGTAGCGCTCGATGGGGGTGGTTCTTGGCACGGTATCGTCCTCGAAAGAGTCTGCTCGACGCAATCCTTACCAGCGGTAGTGGGAAAACGCCTTGTTGGCCTCCGCCATGCGATGCGTGTCCTCACGCTTCTTCACGGCGGCACCACGGTTTTCGGCAGCGTCCATCAGCTCGTTGGCAAGACGGTGCGCCATGGATTTCTCGCCGCGCTTGCGCGCCGCATCGATCACCCAGCGCATGGCCAGGGACTGTCGGCGGGCAGGACGCACTTCGACCGGCACCTGGTAGGTCGCGCCGCCGACACGCCGGGATTTCACCTCGACGAAGGGCTTGACGTTGTCCAGAGCCTGCTCGAGAAGCTCGAGCGCCCGGGCGTCGTCCGCGCCGTTCTTCTCGGCGATGCGGTCTATCGCACCGTACACGATGCTCTCGGCCACCGACTTCTTGCCGTCGTTCATGATCATGTTCATGAACTTCGCCAGCAGATCGCTGGAGTACTTGGGGTCCGGCAGGATGTGACGCTTCGGCGCTGCTGTTCTTCTGGACATGGATCTGGTCCCGTTTGAAGGGCGGGCGGCCACAAGCCGCCCGGGGCGCCGGGATCACCCGCAGGGCCCCGGCACGGTGATGGTGGAATTACTTGCTCTTCGGCCGCTTGGCCCCGTACTTCGAGCGGCCCTGGCGCCGATCGTTCACGCCCGCGCAGTCAAGGGTGCCGCGGACGGTGTGGTAGCGCACGCCGGGCAGGTCCTTGACGCGACCGCCACGGATCAGGACCACGGAATGCTCCTGCAGGTTGTGTCCCTCGCCGCCGATGTAGCTGGTGACCTCGTAGCCGTTCGTCAGGCGCACACGGGCGACCTTGCGCATGGCGGAGTTCGGCTTCTTAGGCGTGGTGGTGTAGACGCGAGTGCAGACGCCGCGCTTCTGCGGGCTGCCCTGCAGAGCCGGCACGTCGCTTTTCGCACGCTTGGTGGTCCGCGGCTTGCGCACCAGCTGGTTCGTCGTGGCCATGTCGTTCCTATCTGTCGGTCTGTCTTGTCGTAAAGTGCCGGATGGAGGACGACCCGGGATGAGATCCTCGGACATCCTCCATTGAACGGCGCGGGCGCGCAGCCAAAGGCCCCGCCATGTCGCGCCAGGTATTCCACTGTTGCACGGGCCCTGCCGTACGACCCGCCCTGAGCCAGACGCCTCGAGCAAAACGCGCCCCGCTACCCACCCCGCTCGCAAAGCTTCCGCTACGCGAGACAAATCGGGGCCGGCCCGACTCCCGTGGAGTACCCGAACCGGCCCCGATATAAGGGCGGGCATTCTATTGGGGAGCGCCCCCTGCTGTCAAATAGCCACTCAGTCGGCGCCACCTTCCCCCGCGGCAGCCTCGGCATCGACCTCGGCATCAGCGGTAGCTTCCTCGGCGGCGGCGGCCTCGAGGCCCTGAAGTTCAGCCGCAAGCACGTCTTCGCGCGTGCGGCGACGCTCTTCATGATGCGCATAGCCGGTGCCCGCCGGAATGAGCCGCCCGACGATGACGTTCTCCTTCAGACCGCGCAGGTCGTCCTGCAGGCCGCGCACGGCGGCCTCGGTGAGCACCCGGGTGGTCTCCTGGAACGACGCCGCCGAGATGAACGACTCGGTGGCAAGCGAGGCCTTGGTGATGCCGAGCAGCACGGTCTGCGCATACGCAGGGTCCTTGCTCTTGGCCAGCGCTTCCTCGTTGGCCTCCAGCAGCCGTGCGCGATCGACCTGCTCCCCCTGGAGGAAGCGGGTGTCGCCCGGGGCGGTGATCTCCACCTTGCGCAGCATCTGGCGGATGATGACCTCGATGTGCTTGTCGTTGATCTTCACGCCCTGCAGCCGGTAGACGTCCTGGATCTCGCGGACCAGGTAGTTGGCCAGCGCCTCGACACCCTGAAGGCGCAGGATGTCATGGGGATTCGGCTCGCCGTCGGCAATCACCTCACCGCGCGCGACCGTCTCACCCTCGAAGACGTTCAGGGTGCGCCACTTCGGAATCAGCTCCTCGTACTTCTCGCCGCTGTCATCGGTAATCACCAGGCGGCGCTTGCCCTTGGTCTCCTTGCCGAAGCTGATGGTGCCCGAGTGCTCGGCGAGGATCGCAGGCTCCTTGGGCTTGCGCGCCTCGAACAGGTCGGCCACGCGAGGCAGACCGCCCGTGATGTCGCGGGTCTTCGAGCTTTCCTGGGGCAGGCGGGCGATGACGTCACCGACGGCGATATGGGTGCCGTCCGTGACGCTGATAAGTGCCCCGGACGGCAGCGCGTAGGCCGCCGGGATGTCGGTGTTGCCGAAACACACCTCCTTGCCGTCTTCGGTGACCAGGCGCGCAGTCGGGCGCAGATCACGACCGGACTGGCCGCGCTGCTTGGGATCAAGGACCTCGATACTGGACAGGCCGGTGATCTCGTCGACCGTCTGGGTCACCGTGACGCCGTCGATGAAGTCCTCGAACTTCAGATAGCCCGCCACCTCGCTGATGATCGGGTGGGTGTGCGGATCCCAGGTCGCCACGGTCTGGCCGCCGACGACCTCGGCGCCGTCCTCGACGCTGAGGAAAGCACCGTAGGGAACCTTGTAGCGCTCGCGCTCCCGGCCGAACTCGTCGGTAAGCGCAAGCTCGCCCGAGCGCGACACCGCCACGAGATGACCCTTCTCCTCCTGGCGCACGGTCTTGATGTTGTGGAGCCGGATCGTGCCCTTGGCCTTGACCTCGATGCTGCTGACGGACGCCGACCGGGAAGCCGCACCACCGATGTGGAAGGTCCGCATGGTCAACTGGGTGCCGGGTTCGCCGATCGACTGTGCGGCGATCACGCCCACGGCCTCACCCCGGTTGATCCGGTGCCCGCGCGCCAGGTCACGACCATAGCACTGGGCACATACGCCGTAGCGGGTCTCGCAGGTGATCGGCGAACGCACCACCACCTCGTCGATCGACCAGTCCTCGAGCTGCGCCACCCACGTTTCGTCCAGCAGCGTCCCCGCGGGGACGGCGACCTTGTCCGAACCCGGGAAGGTGACGTCGCGCGCAACCACGCGGCCGAGCACACGCTCGCCGAGGCCTTCGACCACGTCGCCGCCTTCGACAATCGGCGACATCGGCAGCCCTTCCTGGGTCCCGCAATCGTATTCGGTGACCACCAGGTCCTGGGCGACGTCCACGAGGCGACGGGTGAGATAGCCGGAGTTCGCCGTCTTGAGCGCGGTATCGGCCAGGCCTTTTCGCGCGCCGTGGGTCGAAATGAAGTACTGGAGAACGTTCAGACCCTCGCGGAAGTTCGCGGTGATCGGCGTCTCGATGATCGAGCCGTCCGGCTTGGCCATCAGACCTCGCATACCGGCGAGCTGACGGATCTGGGCGGCAGAACCACGGGCACCCGAGTCGGCCATCATGTAGATGGAGTTGAACGACGCCTGGCGTACCTTGCTGCCATCAGCCGCATCGACCTCGTCGGTACCGAGCTTGTCCATCATCGCGCGGGCGACCTGGTCATTGGTGCGCGACCAGATGTCGACGACCTTGTTGTAGCGCTCACCATCGGTGACGATACCGGAAGCATACTGCTCCTGGATCTCCTTGACCTGCTCCTCGGCATCCTCGAGGATCTCGGCCTTCTCGTCCGGCACGACCATGTCGTTGACACCGATGGAGACGCCCGCGCGGGTCGCGTAGGCAAAACCGGTGTACATCAGCTGGTCGGCAAACACCACCGTGGCCTTCAGGCCGACCTGCCGGTAGCAGGCATTGATCACCGACGAGATGGCCTTCTTGGTCATGTCGCGGTTGACCAGATCAAATGACAGCCCTCCCGGCAGGATCTCCGAGAGCAGCGCACGCCCGACGGTCGTCTCGACGGTCCGGCGGCGCGGCTGGATCTCGCCGTTCTCGTCGGCCACGCGATCGGTGATGCGCACACGAATGCTCGCCTGCAGATCGACCACCCGGTTCTCGTAGGCGCGGTGGACCTCCTGGACGTCGGCGAACATCATCGCTTCGCCGCGGGCATTGACCCGCTTGCGGGTCATGAAATACAGACCCAGCACAACGTCCTGCGACGGGACGATGATCGGCTCGCCGTTGGCCGGCGACAGGATGTTGTTCGACGCCATCATCAGCGCTCGCGCCTCGAGCTGGGCTTCCAGCGAAAGCGGCACGTGGACGGCCATCTGGTCCCCGTCGAAGTCGGCGTTGAACGCGGTGCAGACCAGCGGGTGCAGCTGGATGGCCTTGCCCTCGACCAGCACCGGCTCGAAGGCCTGGATGCCGAGTCGGTGCAGGGTCGGTGCGCGGTTCAGCAGGACCGGATGCTCGCGGATGACTTCCTCGAGAATATCCCAGACCTCAGGGCCCTCGCGCTCGACCAGGCGCTTCGCGGCCTTGATGGTGGTGGCCTCGCCGCGCAGCTGCAGCTTGGAGAAGATGAACGGCTTGAAAAGCTCCAGCGCCATCTTCTTCGGCAGGCCGCATTGGTGGAGCTTGAGCGTCGGACCGACCACGATCACCGAGCGGCCCGAGTAGTCCACGCGCTTGCCGAGGAGGTTCTGGCGGAACCGGCCCTGCTTGCCCTTGATCATGTCGGCCAGGGACTTCAGCGGGCGCTTGTTGGTGCCGGTGATGGCCCGGCCGCGCCGGCCATTGTCCAGCAGCGCGTCTACCGACTCCTGCAGCATGCGCTTCTCGTTGCGCACGATGATATCCGGTGCGTTGAGCTCGAGCAGTCGGCGCAGACGGTTGTTGCGGTTGATCACCCGGCGGTAGAGATCGTTCAGGTCGGATGTGGCGAACCGGCCACCATCCAGCGGCACCAGCGGACGCAGGTCGGGTGGCAGCACGGGCAGCACGGTCAGCACCATCCACTCCGGCCGGTTACCCGAATCGATGAACGACTCCAGCAGCTTCAGGCGCTTGGCGAGCCGCTTGATCTTGGTCTCGGAGTTGGTGGCCGAAATCTCGTCGCGCACCCGCGCGACCTCTGACTCGAGGTTGATGGTCTTGAGCAGCTGGTAGACCGCCTCGGCACCCATGCGGGCGTCGAATTCGTCTCCGTGCTGCTCTATGGCCTCGAGATAGGCCTCGTCCGAAAGCAGTTGACCGCGCTCCAGCGGCGTCATGCCCGGATCGATCACGACAAAGGCCTCGAAATAGAGGATGCGCTCGATCTCGCGCAGCGTCATGTCCAGCATGAGGCCGATCCGCGATGGCAGCGACTTCAGGAACCAGATATGTGCCACCGGCGAGGCCAGCTCGATGTGGCCCATGCGCTCACGCCGGACCTTGGTCTGGGTGACCTCGACGCCACATTTCTCGCACACGACGCCACGATGCTTCAGGCGCTTGTACTTGCCGCAGAGGCACTCGTAGTCCTTGATGGGCCCGAAGATCTTGGCGCAGAACAGGCCGTCCCGCTCCGGCTTGAAGGTCCGGTAGTTGATGGTCTCCGGCTTCTTGACCTCACCGTAGGACCA
>SKYU01000123.1 GCA_007127715.1 Gammaproteobacteria bacterium
GCGAACGCCTGGCGATAATGCGCCAGGAGGAGATTGAGCGTCTGCAGGCCGAGCTGCGTGAACTGGAAGCCGAGTCCGAGCGCCTTGCGCGTGAGAGCGTAACCACGGAGGAAGCCGGCCGGCAGATCCGCGCCGTTCGGGGTGACGGCGAGCGCGCCTATCTCACGGGCATGCGCATGGGTGGGGAGCGCGTGCTGATTCTGGTCGATGTGTCCACCAGCATGCTGGACACCACCATCGTCAACATCATCCGCCGGCGCAACATGCCCTTCGAACGCAAGGTGACCGCGCCGAAGTGGCAGCGGGTGATGGCGACCGTCGACTGGCTGTCGGCCCAGATCCCGGATGAAAGCCAGTTCCAGATTTACCTGTTCAATACCCGTGCCTGGCCGCTGGTCGAGGGCAGTGACCGGGAGTGGCTGTCGGCCTCGGCCGATGTCGGCCGGCTCGACGAGGCCATCCGTCTCCTGCGGGAAGTCGATCCTGGTGATGGCAGCAGTCTTCATCGGGCCTTCGAGGTGGTGCGCGAGATGAACCCGCGGCCGGACAACGTCTACCTGATCACCGACAGCCTGCCGACGCAGGGCGCGACACCACCGGCGCGCCGGACGGTGAGCGGTGCGGAGCGTGCGCGCCACTTCGACCGAGCTTTCCGGATCCTGCCGACCAACGTGCCGGTCAATGTCATCCTGTTCCCGCTGGAGGGTGACCCCAGGGCAGCGCCCATGTTCTGGGAGCTGACCTTGCGGACCGGCGGTACGCTGATGGTGCCGACGGAGGACTGGCCATGAGACGACGGCGCAGGCGCGACACTGACACCTTGAGTCTGTCCTTCCTCGATGCAATCTGCTGCGGTTTCGGGGCGATCATCCTGCTGATCGTGATCACCAAGATCTTCGAGCCGAGGCTGCGCGAAGAGACCACCGATGACGTCGAGGCACGGCTGACTTTTCTGCAGCAACGCCTGGAGGACATCGCTATCGACAGCGAACGGGTCTCCGATCGACTCAGCGTGACCGAAGGGGAACTGGAGCGCGAACGCCGGCGGATAGAGGAACTGCGCCGCGAACTCGCGCGTATCGAGTCCAGCCAGGCCGATGCCACGGACGCCGCTCGAATCGCCGAGGAGCTGGAGGGCCGGCTCAACCGCGCGCGCCAGCGCCTGACCGAGGAGATGCAGCGGCTGCTGGCCGACTTCCGGCGCCGACCGGAGGACTCGCCAGTTGGCGGTATTCCGATCGACAGCGAATACATCATCTTCGTGATCGACACCTCGCCGAGCATGACCGAGTACACCTGGCCGCGGATGATGCGGGTGATGGAGGAGATCCTCGATACCTATCCCGAGGTGCGTGGCATGCAGGTGATGAACGACATGGGGACTTACCTGTTCTCACGCTACGCCGGAGAGTGGATTGCCGATACCCCGGCGCTCAGGCGCGCGGTGATGGAAGGCCTGCGCAACTGGCGGCCGTTCTCCAACTCCAGCCCGGTCGAGGGCATCGTCCGTGCAACGCAGACTTTCGCCACGAGGCAGCATGGCGTCAGCATCTATTTTCTGGGTGACGAGATGCATGGACACAATCTCCATCATGCCGCCGAGCAGGTGCGTCGGGCGAACATGGGGCCGGACGGCCGGCCGATGGCGCGCATCCACTCGATCGGCTTTCCGGTGATTTTCGATTACACGGGCAGTGTGCAGGCCACCGGGCTGCGTTTTGCGGTACTGATGCGCATCATCACCGAGCAGAACGAGGGGACCTTCGTGGCGCTGCACAGCGGGCGCGGGCGCGATCGCTAGTGCCAGCCGGTGTCAGAACGCGATGCTGATGCCGGCGAGGGCCTCGAACTGCAGCAGGCTGTTGCCCGAGTAGCGCGCCGCGCAGCCGGCACCCACGGGTGGTGCCGAGACGCAGAAGATTTCCTCGTCACCGTCGGTAAGCGTGAGGTACCCGCGGGTCTCCAGCCTGAGGCCCACGTGTCGGGTGAAGGGCACCCGCACGCCGACACCGAGTGAGATCGAGGGGCGCGTGCTGCTGCCAGCCGGGCCACCAGGGGCAAGTCGCGTCGCTCCCAAAGCCCCTGTGACGAAGGACTCGAGGCGATAGGGTGGCTGCTGCCAGATGAGCATCCCGCCCACGTGCAGGATCTCGACATCGAGATCCTGTAGCAGCCCGTCTGCCCGAGTGAAGCGGCTCTGCTGGCGGCTGTAGAGCAGCTCGTAATAGCGGCCCCTCGCCTGTTGAAGGTTCAGCGCCAGTGCAAACGAGCTCGCGTCGTCGATGTTCTGCCGGCGGTTGTTCCCGGGGCTGTCGAATCGGCCGCCAGCGCGCCAGCCCAGACTCGGGGTGATGACAAGACGCGGCTCCGCCATGGTAGACGGTTGCTGGGCCTGCGCGGCAGGGATGGCGGTGAGCCATAGCACACAAAGCACCATGCCGACCCCCAGAGCGCGGGCGTAGACGTGCAGGCGTTGCGGACCGAGTTGCAAGGTCATGTCCCCAGAGATTCGATATCGGGTTCGTGACGACAGTATACGTAGGCGACTCCGCTGAGGCGTCGGTTGACCTGCTGGAAGTCGTCGAGAATCTCCCAGGCCGGATAGGGCAGGCGGGTCTGGTTACGTTTCGCCTGGATCAGCCAGCGGCTGTTTTCCTGCTTGCGCTCGAGGATCTTGCGGCCGAGTTCCGGGCGCTCGCGCATCAGCATGCGCGACACCGTGTTCATCTGCTGCGCCAGACGCGCCGCGGCATCGACCAGTAGCGGTCGGGCCGACTCGACCGCGTCCGGATGGTCCCGCAGCAGCCGGGTGACTTCGTCGTAGAGGTCGGGCCCAAGGGTACGCACGATGATGGGGAGCTCCCGCATGAAATCATCGAGTGTCTCCTTCAGGAGCTCGTCGTCCTCGTCGAGGGAATCGTCCGGAATCGCATCCAGGAACTCCACCAGTTCATGGCATACCACGAGGATATGCCTGCGACGATTGTCGGTTTCGGTCTTCAGCGTTGCCGGGATCTCGCCCTCGGACAGCGCGAGCATGGTCTTCTCCCGCATCAGGTGCAGATGGTCGAACACTTGCAGGGTCTCGCGCAGCACCGCGTTCAACGCCAGCGCGGGGTTCTGCAGCAGCAGCGGATCGAGCGTCCTGGCCCCGGCAGGCCCGGCATCCTCGGGCTCGGGCACGAGCACGCGGACCATGCGACCGATCGACTCGGCGAACAGGACGGCGCAGCAGGCGATCAGGTTGAACAGCGTGTGGCCCCAGGCGGCCTGCTGTGGCAGCGGGCCGGGCAGGCTCTCCCACCAGGCCGACGGGGCGCTCAGCACCAGCACGGCCAGAGCAACGGCGAGCGGCAGCTTGATCAGCATGTTCGCCAGCCCCAGGCGGCGACCCTGCAGGTCGCTCCAGCCGGCCATCAATACCGTGAGCACGAGGCCGATATTCGCGCCCAGCACCCACAGCAGCAGCATGGTCAGGCTCACCTGCCCACTGGCGACCAGTGCCAGGGCCAGGGCGATCGAGGCGGTTGCGCTCTGCATCAGCCAGGTCAGCAGCGCGGCACCGATCAGGAACAGCAGCGGCAGCTGTCCCAGCGCCGCGAACAGGTTGCTGACGGCCGGGTCGCTGCCCAGAGCCCGTGCCGCATCTCCCAGCAGCCCCATGCCGAGCAGCATGAAGCCGAATGCCAGCAGGGCCTGACCGACGCCTCGGGTGCGCTGAGTCTCGACGTAGAGAAACAGCCCGGCGCCCAGGGCGATGAACAGCCCGGCATACGCCCGCAGGTCGAAAGAGAGCACCTGGATCAATGCCGTGGTGCCCAGCTGCGCGCCGAGCAGCACGGCCAGCACGTTCTCCCAGGTGACGGTGCCGCGCCGACTCATCTGCACCGACAGAAGGGCTGCCGCCGTGGAGGAGGGCATGACGATACCGCCGGCGATGCCCCCGGCCAGCGCCCGGGCACGCGTCCGTGTGAAGCCCTGCAGCCAGTCGATCAGGTCGCCGCCGGTGACGCGTGCGAAACCCTTGCGCAGGAAGCGCAATCCAAACAGGATCAGCAGCACCCCTGCTGCGAGATTGATGAGTTCCATGACCCTACCTCCGGCGCGGTTCGAGCTCTGCAGAACCGCGATTGCATCGCTGATGTCTTACCGCGATGTGAAGGCCGGTCGGGAGGGTGAAACCGTCGAAGGAGAGCCAGAGGATGGGTTCGCCCCTGCCCGCCGTCAGTGTTCTGGCAGCGCGCAGGGAATTCTGCGGGGAGGCTAGAGCACCAGTACCCCTGTCAGTTCCTACGCGACAGACAGCACACCGGTCTCAGACCGCTACCGGCCTGCGTGTGTGTCGAACGACTACTGTCGCTGTCCATCGAAACAATGGCCTCTGTTGCCTTGGGTCGAGCCGCGCGAGTCTGCGAGGCGGGGCGGAGTATAGCGTCCGGGCGCAGAAGAATTAAACCTCTTCAGCGGGTCGCCCGATCAGCCCGGCAGGAATTCGCTGTCTTCGAAGACGAATTCCGTCCAGCTTCCGGTGTCGAGGATCTCAGGGACGTGGCGCTCGAAGCCCGCCAGTACGCCCGGCGGCAGGGCATCGAAGCTCTCGACCTTGGTGCCGAATCCACGTGCTACCGTGCCGCCCGGCTGGCCGGCCATGTCCATCCAGGGCGCCCAGTGATTGAAGTTCTGCAGCTGCATGTGCACGGGCAGGGAGTTCAGGTTGGGGTCCAGCACGCTGGCCACCGGCGACGAGAAGGTCATGAATGAATTGACGTACGTCGTTGCGCCGGGCTCGAGCATGCTCGGCATGGACTCCATGGACTGTGTGGCCAGAAACACGCGGTCACCGATCACCTCGATCGGCAGGGGATTGGGGTTGTAGCTCATCACCACGTAGCCGTCAGGCGTGTACAGGCGCGGCACCGGGCCCAGGCGGAAATTGTGGATCGGCAGGGTCTTGCCGGTCACCGGGTTGACGAATTCTTCCAGCGGCTCGCGGCCGTCGATGGTCGTGTACACGCCAGCCTCGAACTTGGTCATCTGGTATTCGTCGTCGCCGAGCGGTTCCCAGTAGTCGACCAGCAGATTGTTCATGGTGAACATCGGCAGGAAGTTGCCCTCACCGGTGAACGCATAGATGTTCAGCCGCATGAAGGAGATCACCATTTCCTCGGCGAGGCTGCCGACCATTCGCACGTGGGTGCGGACGTTTACCCGCGGATCCGTGAAGTCCGGCAGCTGGGAACTTGTCGCAGCAACCGCCGAGGTGCTGCCTGCCAGGGTGCTTCCCGCAAGGCCGCCGAGGGCGAGGCCTGCGGTCCCGCCGAGCAACGCGCGTCGATTGAGCTGAGTGGTGGGCCGGGTACGGTCATCGGACATCGCTGCTCTCCCCGCAGGCGGTTGTGGTTCACTGGAAGCTACCCGGCTTCTCCAAGCCCGTCCAGCAGCCGGCTGGGGGAAGGCAGACCGATGTCCGGCAGACGGTCGAAGCCGTCGAGAATCAGCCAGGCGCCGAGCAGGGCAAACAGTGCTGCCGCGGAGTAACGGAGAGTACGCATGGGCAGTGCCGCGGCAAACCGCCAGCCGAGCAGCAGCGCCGGCGTGGTGACCAGCAGAATGCCCACGGTGGCACCGAGTACCACAGGCCAGACATTGCCCGAGGCGCCCGCCAGCGTGACGACTGCCAGCTGGGTCTTGTCGGCCATCTCGAGGATGAAGAACGCCACCGCGGAGGTCAGGAAGATACTGCGGGCAGTGAGCTTCTCGGCGTTGCTCTCATCCTCCGGAAAAAGCACCCAGATGGCCATGGCCAGAAACACCGTGCCGACCAGCAGCCCGTGCCATTGGGCTGGCAGGACAGAAAACAGCCAGACCCCAGCGAAGGCCGAGAGTACCTGGTTCAGGAAGAGACCCGTCACCATGCCCCAGAACACCGGCCACAGCCGCCGGTAGCGCACGCCAAGCAGGATCGCCAGGAACAGTGAGCGATCGCCGATCTCGGCAACCGCGACGGTGAGCGTGGTGAGATAGAACAGTTCCATGCTGGAGCATCCTTGGCCGGGCGGTAGCGACAACACCGGTGACACCACACACCGCCCGGCTACAGACGGCACACCGCGGAGTCAGGTACCGCGTGTGGTGTCACAGGTCTCGTCAAGCCCGAAGCCGCGTACGCCATGGTCTGCCGACCAAGTCTGTTGACGTACGCCCCCGCCAGAGATGGCGAGGCGACTACTCCCCTGAGACGGCGCTAGTAGACAACAGGGGTGGGAGTCAGTCAAATGCAACGCAATCAGATCTTTTTCATCGCGGAGCTGTCATGCACGAACGTCGGCCACACCGTCGTGTGACCTATGAGCGCAATCGCGGCATGCGTTTTCCGCAGCTGCTGCTGTTTCTCGTCGGCATGCCCGTGAAGCTGCGCGGCGCGGTAATCCACCGCACGCCCTGGGTGACCTGGATACTGGCGGGATGGATCGCCGCCTGTTCGGTCGCGACCTGGTTCATCGAACCGCTTCAGCCGCTGGCCTTGCAGATGGCCTTCTGGCCTGAGCTGGGCCTGC
Source organism: Gammaproteobacteria bacterium (assembly GCA_007127715.1). GTDB lineage: Bacteria > Pseudomonadota > Gammaproteobacteria > Steroidobacterales > PWYM01 > PWYM01. Next base: position 6,558 of record SKYU01000123.1, read on the forward strand.
CCGCCGCGTTACCGGGCGCGCTGCTGCACGTGTTCCTGCACGGGAGCTGGCTGCATCTGCTGGGTAATCTCTACTTCCTCGTGCTGTTCGGTCGGAATGTCGAATGCGCGTTCGGCCGTCGGCGCATGCTCGGTCTGTTCTTCCTCTCTGCAGTGCTGGGTGCGCTGCTGCACGGTCTGGTCACTGACGCCGGGCTGATCGGCGCCAGTGGTGGCGTGTTCGGCATCCTGGTGTTCTATGTCTGTCAGTTTCCACAGGCCCGCGTGATCTGGGCGCCGGGCTTGCTGGCGCGCGGTGCGCTGCTGCTCTGGGCGCGGCGGTTTCTGGACCGCGGGTTTCCCGTGACGGTGTATTTCGCCATCTATGGCGGTCTGCAGCTGCTGGTATTGCACGAGCAGTTGTTTCACGACGGCCAGGTCTCCGCGCTGGCGCATCTCGGCGGTGGCCTGGCGGGATTCGTCATCTGGGCGGCGTGGCGCGCGCGGCTGCTGCCTTGAACGCTTACCGTGCGATGTGCTGCGGGTCGGCCGCTTGGCGGATCGGACCGTTCCTGGTTCGTGACCCTGGGCGCCGCGTTCACGTTCTGAAGACCAGTGCACCTGTTCGTGGTCTCACGGCCAGGTGCCATCTTTCGTCATGATTCGCCAGCAGTGCAGCCGGTTTCGTCGCGCTGTCGCCATCCCCGGGCATTGCAATGGGTCCCGCACATCCCGTGCTCAATGGAGGATCCAGACATGACGACAGCACGCACCCTCATCATCACCACTCTGGTACTTGGCGGACTCGCCGCCACACCGGTTCTTGCGGATGACGGCTCGCCGCGTGCGAGCAAACAGGAAACCATCGGGATTGGCAGTGGGCTGGTGGTCGGCGCGCTTGCCGCCGGCCCGGTGGGCGCCATTGTCGGTGCCGCCACCGGCGCGCTGCTCGGTGATCGCATGCACCGCGACCAGGCAACCATGGCCGGGTTGGAGAGTTCCCTGGCCGAGTCGCGAACCCGTGAAAGCCGCCTCGATGCCCGCGTCGCGGCACTCAGCGACGAGCTTGGCGTGCGCGAGCGCATGCTGCGTGATCTCGAGCAGACGACGGCGCGCATTGGCGAGTCCGTCCAGTTCAGTGTCCCGTTCCGGACCAGCGAGGCCAGCCTGCAGCCCGAGGTGGTCGACAGGCTGGCGCGCCTTGGTCGGGTTCTGGTCGAGCTCGGCGATATCGAGATCGAGGTGGCGGGACATGCCGATATCCGGGGTGAAGAGCGCGTGAACCTGGCGCTCTCGGCCGCACGTGCAGAGACGGTCCGGGCCGTGCTGCTGGATGCCGGCCTGGCGGGCGACCAGGTCCACGCGGTTGCCCACGGCGCAAGCCGAGCCCAGGCGGATGTCGATGATCCCGATGGGCTCGCCTTCGACCGGCGTGTCGATGTCCGTGTGCTGCTCGGCAGTGAACCCGGTCGTCTTGCGCGCAGGGATTGACGGACAAATGCGATCTGGCAAGAGGCTGCCCGGGAGGATGTCCCGGGCAGTTTCCTGGAGCCGCCGATCAGCCCTTGCGCGGAGGCATCGGGATGAAGGCCGAAGTGCGCGCCACGTAGTCACGATACTTGGGCTTGGTATCACTGAGCGAACGCTCCAGCAGCGACACCCCCGAGACCCGCAGCAGGAAATAGGTCATCAGCAGAGGACCGATGAACGTCCACCACGCGGTGCCGGTCTCCAGCGCCACCAGCCATATGCCCCACCACAGGCAGGCATTGCCGAAATAGTTCGGGTGACGGGTGTATCGCCAGAGGCCACGGTCCATCACCTCGCCGCGGTTGGCTGGATCGGCCTTGAATCGACGCAGCTGCTCATCGCCAATGGCCTCGAAGCCGAAGCCCACGGCCCAGACCAGCGTCCCGAGGATCGCGAGCCAGCCCAGTGCCTGCGGGGCGGCCACGGCATGCCCCACCTGCACCGGCAGGGACACGATCCACATCACCACCCCCTGCAGTACGAAGACGATCAGCAGACTGGAGATGGTGAAGTTCCCGCCGCGATCGTCGACGCGCCTGCGGATGGCCGCATACCGGGCGTCCTCTCCGTGACCGATGTTGCGGAAGGCGAGATACAGGCCAAGCCGCAGGCCCCATAGCGAGACCAGTGCGGTCAGCAGCCACTGGCGCGGGGGATGCCCGTCAGCCAGCCACAGGCAGACCAGGGCGATGACCACGAAACCCGGTCCCCAGAAGATATCGACGATGCTGACATTTTTCAGCGGCAGGCTGAGCAGCCACAGAGCGAACATGCAGGCGAGGGTGACGCCGAGCGTGGCGGGTAGCAGTGAGGACAACTCCATGGGGCACTCCGGTTGGCGTTCAGGGGAATGACAACAGGTACGGCGGCGAGGTGCAATCGGCTTCGGAGTCGGGCGGCAGGCGCACGGGAGTCGATCGGGGCGGCCGTGGAGCCGATGCGGGCTCGTGCTACCCTGATCCTGCGGCCTCCACGGGCGACCGGCTGTCCGCTGATCGGCGGGGTCGGGCGCTCGGCCGGGGGCGTCATCCATTCATTTCGAGGAGACCCACCTATGGGCGTTCACACGACATCCCTGCCGCTGGCTGCGCTCGCAGTCGCGGGAGTGCTGGCTGGCAGCCTGGCTGCGGCACCGGCGGCCGCCGAGGAGCGGATCGATCTGGCCACGCCGGAAGGGGCGATCGCGGCCATGCGCAAGATCAACTGTTCCCTGAACGACGGCGAGCCGGTGACCTACTTCTGGAACGGGTACATGTTCTCGCGGGTGCCGGGGGAGCCCGACCGGCGTTTGTTCTATGTCGAGGGCATGAATATCCGTCAGTGCGTCACTGTCGAGGACGAGGTGCGCGGCACGGGCTACCGCATGGTCAGCCGGGAAATCCTTCTGTACATGGACCCTGAAACCCGCGAGGTGCTGGATGAGTGGGAAAACCCCTGGACCGGCGAGACCGTCGAGGTGCTGCATATCGACAACGATCCGGTGAACATGCGTCCGTCCTTCCCGTATGACGAGAATGGCAATCCGGCTGCGCGCTTCCGCGGTGAGGTGATCGGTGATCACTGGTGGATGACTACGACAGTGCCGCTGTTCTATGAAAACCCGCTGGGCGGGGATTATCAGCAGTACGTGGGCAACATCTATCACGCCACGGAGATGTTCAACTTCATGGGCAGTGTCGAGGAATTGACCGATCCCTCCGCGCCGATCGCCTATCCCCACGTGGGTTGGGTGCGCACGTCCGACTGGCTGCCGTGGATGAAGATGCGCGGTCGGGTGGGCATGCCCTATTTCCACACGGCCGGGCGCAAGCTCGAACGCTTCGAGGATCTCTCCGACACGCTGCTCGAGGCGATCGAGACGCGCTTCCCGAAGTATGTGGAGGCACCGCCGTTGGATGACACACGGCCGAACGAGACCAGCTGGACCTACTTCAAGAAGCTGATTGACGCGCGTCGGGCAGGCGAGGAATAGGCGCCAGACAAAATGAGGGCGGCCCGATGGGCCGCCCTCAGGTGCTGCGACAGCTTCGCGTCAGAAGTTGATGCGCAGCGTTCCCCCCCAGGTACGCGGTTCGGCCAGGAACGAGTTGAAGGTCTGGGTGCCTGTTGCGACGCTGCCCTGCAGCGGCGCATTGAACGCCACCTGCTGATATTCCTTGTCGAACAGGTTGCGACCCCAGAGCTCGAACTGCCAGCGGTTGTCAGGCGTGCTCACGCCCACGCGCGCGTTCCAGACCGTGAATCCACCCTGCACCTTCTCGGGCAGGAGATCCGAGCCGGAATTGACGCTGCTCGTGTAGCGCATGTCAACGTGCAGCAGGCCGTTGAGATTGCCGTTCAGTGGCCGTTCCATGGTGGCCGCCAGGTTGGTGCTCCACAGCGGCGCGTTGGTCAGGCGCTTGCCAGCCAGCGGCACCGGGCTGCCCGGCGGGCTGGTGATGCCGCTGCCATAGCGTGCGTCGCTGTAGGTAACGCCGCCCATGAGGGTCAGCTCGTCGCTGACGAAGGCCATGAAGTCGGCCTCGATACCCTTGGTGGTGGCCTTGTCGACGTTGCTGACGATGAAATTGATGCCCGTGAAGGTGTTCAGCTGGAAGTCGTTGAACTCGCTGTAGAAGGCGGCAAGGTTAAGGGTCAGCAGATTGTCGAACAGCTGGCTCTTCAGGCCGGCCTCGAAGGCGTCGACGGTCTCGGCGCCGAACTCGAGGTCTCCGGTGCTCGGCTGCGTCGGCGGCGCGAGTCCCAGCAACCCCGGAATCGGGTTCGCCAGGCCGGCCCGGTCGAGGTTGTAGCCACCGGCCTTGTAACCGCGCCCGAAGGACAGGTAACCGTTGATGTCGTCGGTGAGGGCGTAGGCCAGGTTGATGGTCCCGGTCCACTCCTTGTCGGTGCGCTGACCACGGTAGACGCCATCGACCAGCGGGTTGAAGAAGGGCAGGCAGATCAGTCCCAGGCCCTGCTGCAGACTTGGCAGAGGCAGGACACCCACCAGGTTGGGTGCGTTCTGCAGGGCGGCGAAGCAGGCGTTGTTGCGCGAGATCAGCGAGGAGAAGAATTTCTTCTTCTCCTCGGTGTAGCGCACGCCCACGGTCAGGTCGAGCCGGTCGGTCAGGCGGGCCGTGTTGTGGGTGAACAGCGCCCAGCTCTCCGCGTTCTGACGGAAGTTGTCGGCCTGGCCACCGTCACCGTCGGCGAAATTGCCGCCCAGCGGGATGCCGGTGAACAGAGGCAGCACCGCCGCGTTGCCGGTGAGCACGCCGCCGAGCAGGCCGTCCGCATAGAGCTCCCAGTCGCTGCCGACCCGGATGGCGTCGAGCAGCCGCAGATTCTCATCCGAGAAAAAACCACCGACCATCCAGTCGACCCGCTCGGTGGAGCCGGCAACCCGCAGCTCCTGGGTGAAGGTTTCGAAGCGCTGAAGGTAGCCGTCACCGGGCGGACGATAGAGGATGTCGGCATCGGTGTAGTCGATGTCCTGGGAACGATCGAGGCGCCAGACCCGGTGTGCGGTGATGGAGGTGACCGAGAAGTTCTCGAAATCCCAGTTCAGCTCGCCCGACAGCCCCCATTCTTCGACATCCTGCTGGAAGCCGCGCTCCGGGTTGATAGAGCCGAGCCGGGCATAGGGGTCGGGCGGGGAGACGACATTGCCGCCAAGTCCCTGGATCAGGAAACGGGTGGGGCCCTCCACCAGGGTGACCGCGGCACAGCAGGTCTCCTGCCGGTCCGCCCAGTCGGCGATGACGCGGGCGCTGAAATTGTCGGTGGGCTCGAAGCGCAGCTGGCCGCGCAGCAGCACACGGTCGCGATCGTTGTAGTCATCGCCGGTGACGAGGTCACGGATGAAGCCATCCCGCTGCATGAAATTGCCGTCGATCCGGAAGGCCAGCTGGTCCTCGATCAGCGGTGCCGTCACGCCGGCCGAGGCCCGGGCGAAACCATAGTTGCCCCCGCTCAGGTTGACATAGCCACTGGTCTCGAACTCCGGCTGCCGGGTGATGACGTTGATCAGCCCGGCCGAGGCATTCTTGCCGAACAGCGTGCCCTGCGGGCCCCGAAGCACCTCGATGCGCTCGATCTGGCCGAGGTCCGTCAGCGCGACGCTGTTGCGGTTGCGATACACGCCGTCGATGAATACGGCAACCGAGGACTCGAGACCGGCGTTGTCGCCGGTGGTGCCGATGCCGCGGATGCGCGCCACCGCGCCGGCAGCCTCACCCGCTGAACTGGTGAGCACCAGGCTGGGCGACAGCGCCATCAGGTCGCGGATGTCGGAAACGCCGGCCCGCTCGAGCTGCGTGGCACTGAACGCCGATACCGCGATCGGTACTTCCTGAAGGGTCTGTTCACGCTTCTGCGCGGTGACGATGATTTCCTCGACGATACGCTCGCCCTGGGCCATGGCGGCAGGGGTGGCGAGGACCGCCGCGACTGCGGCGGCGACACTCAGCTGACGAGTGTTTGGGTTCACGGCTTGCTCTCCCGACTTGAACCACGTTTCTCCCGAGTTGTCGCGGTAGTGCAACGACTGCGGGGCCAGTCGCCGCACGTTACCTCACTGTGGCGAAACTGGCAATCGGGGGTGCAACAGACGTAACTCCGCTGCACCGCAGCAATTTTTTGCCGTGATGCCCGGGGTGTCCGCGGGTCTCCGGGGACAGGGAGCCGGGTGTGGCGAAGGTGCCTCAGGCGCGGACGTAACTGCCCGGCGCGTCCTCGAGGATGGTGAGGCCGCCTGAGCCGGGCTGACGCGCCGGGACGCGTTCACCAAGCTGCGGCGCTGCCCAGGCGTGCCAGTCCGGCCACCAGGAACCGGGCTGCTCGATGCTGCCGGCCAGCCACTCGTCGAGGTCTCGCGGGGCGGCATCGTTGATCCAGTGCCCGTACTTCTCCGCCGCCGGCGGGTTGATGACACCGGCGATGTGCCCCGAGCCTGCCAGCACGAACCGCACCGGGCCGCTGTAGAGCTTCGCTGCCTTGAAGACCGAGGTGTACGGGGCGATGTGGTCCTCGCGGCTGGCCTGCAGGTAGATCGGAATCTCGACCTGCCGCAGGTCGACAGGCGTGCCGTTCAGCGTGATTCCGCCCGGCTGCGCCAGGCGGTTTCTGCCGTACATCTCGCGCAGGTAGAACATGTGCAGGGCGCGTGGCATGCGGGTGCTGTCGGCATTCCAGTACAGCAGGTCGAACGGGTAGGGGGCCTTGCCAAGCAGGTAGTTGTTGATCACGAAGGTCCAGATCAGGTCGTTGGCCCGCAGCATGTTGAACGTGGTGCTCATGGCCGAGCCCTCGAGGTAGCCACGGTCCGCCATCATGGTGTCGAGGCTGGAGAGCTGCTTGTCGTCGATGAAGACCTCCAGGTCTCCCGGTTCGGAAAAATCCACCTGCGCGGCAAAGAAGGTGGCGAGCTTGACCCGCTGGTCGCCGGAGGCCGCCATGTGGGCCAGCCCAGAGGCCAGCAGGGTGCCGCCGATGCAGTAGCCGATCGCGTGGACCTGGTCGTGGCCGGCGGCCTGCAGGGTGGCGTCAATGGCCGCGGAGATGCCCTGGTTGTAGTAGTCCTCCCAGGTTTTCTCGGCCAGGCGCTCGTCAGGATTGACCCAGGAGACGACGAACACGCTGTGCCCCTGGTCCAGCGCCCAGCGGATGAAGGAGTTCTGAGGCTTGAGGTCGAGAATGTAGTACTTGTTGATCCAGGGCGGGAAGATCAGCAATGGCACCTGGTACTGGGTCTCCGTGGTCGGCTCGAACTGCAGCAGCTGGAAGACCTCGTTCTGGAAGACCACCTTGCCGGGCGCCGTGGCCACGTTGCGCCCGACCTCGAAGGCGCTCTTGTCGGTCATGCTGATGTTCAGCCGGCCGGTCTTCTCGTCGAGGTCGTTCAGCAGGTTGCGAAGTCCGCGTACGAGATTGGCGCCGCGGCTCTCGAGGGTCTCGCGCAGCACCTCGGGGTTGGTCATCAGCGAGTTGGTCGGTGCGATGGCATCGAGGTACTGGCGGGTGTAGAAGCGCACCTTCTTGCGGTGTGCCTCGTCCAGTCCCTCCGCGCGCTCGACCTGGTCCTGAACCCAGCGGCAGGTCAGCAGGTAGGCCTGCTTGAGATAGTCGAAACTGGGGTGCTCGCTCCAGTCGCTGTGCCGGAAGCGGCGATCGCCGGGCTCGGGGCGGATGACCGGCTCCGCGGGCAGTCCCATGGATTTCTGCCATGCGTACTGCCACAGCCGAGCGTAGTCCTGGGCGAGCTGCCACTGGGCGAGTTGCAGCTGGACAGGGTTGGCGTTCAGTGCCTGTCCGAGCTCGGTGAAGGCCTCGCCGATGTTCAGTGGGTCCAGCGCCTCGGGCGAAATCGCCTTCATCAGACCCTGTACGAATTCGTGCTGCTGCGCCGGCATACGCAGGAACAGCTCGCCAAGCTCCGCCGGCCCCTGTGCATCCCGCCCCTTTTTCTGATCGCTCATGTGCTACCCCAAGCCCGTGTGCCATATCGGTGGCCAGGCACTCTGCTGGCCAAGCCCTGCCGACTCTCCCATACTAGCCGGCTTTCATCCGCAAGACAGGAGCGTCAAACCATGAGCCAGAGTGAATTGCTCGCCGATCTCCAGGCCCGCGTGGGCGAGACCCTCATGACCAGCGACTGGCTGGAGGTCGACCAGGCTCGGGTCAACGCCTTCGCGGAGGCCACCGGCGATTTCCAGTGGATCCACGTCGATGTCGAGCGCGCCAGGCGCGAATCCCCTTACGGAGGCCCCATCGCCCATGGTTATCTGACACTCTCCCTCTATCCGTTCCTGCGCAACCTCGTCAACGAGGACAACCCGGCCTACCCGGGGGTCAGGAACATCATCAACTACGGCCTCAACAAGCTGCGGTTCCCGAACGCGGTGCGCGTTGGCGACCGCGTGCGCGGGCATTTCAAGCTCGTCGAGGTCAGCGAGATCGCCGGCGGTCTGCAGGTGGTGGAGCTTTTCACCGCCGAAGTCGACGGCCAGGAAAAACCGGCCTGCATCGCGGAGGGGATCTTCCGCCTCTATTTCTAGCTATTATTGCACCGCAGCACCCAAAGAAACAGCCCGCGGCGAAATGTCCGGACAGATTTTCCTGGGCTGCTCATGTCATTGAATTGTAAAGGTCTCATGCTCTGATGCCTGGAGCGCTGATTTTTTTGCATTGCACAAAACGGTCCGTTATACTGCACTGCAACATAACAGTTTACCCCCGCACTACAGCATGGAGATTCAATCATGACCAACGTTCAGAGCATCCAGAGCCTCGTTGACGCCGCCCAGGAAGCCATGGCGCCGATGGGCAAGTACAACGAGTTTGCCGCCAGCGCCATGGAGCGCGTGCTGCGCAAGCAGTGGGAAGTTGCCGGCGCCTGTTTCGAGCTCGGCATCGAGGAGCTGCACGCGATTGCCAAGAGCAAGGACGTCCAGGGCGCCATGAGCACCCAGCAGGACATCGTCGCGCGCCTGACCGACACGCTGACCCGCGGGTCCACGGAGCTGATGGAAATCGTCCGCGAGAACCAGGCCGAGGCGATCGATCTGTGGACCAAGCAGGCCCAGGCCGCCGGCGACAAGGTCACCAAGGCCCCCAAGAAAGCCGCCTGATCCCGTCCAGGCAGCTTGCGACACAGGCGGCGGCCAGGGATGGCCGCCGTTTTTTTTGGTGCGCCCGGCATGGGCGCACGCCTGCAGGATAGGCCCGGACACCGCCCGCCGGTCGGCCCCCTCGGTTGCGGCGTCTGGATTAGAATGTGCGGTAGAGCAGTACCTGCACCAGGCCAAAGGGAGTTGATCGATGGGCCGAGCCATGCACGCGCGTAATCCGCGCACCGGAGAACGCGACTACGCCTTCCAGGCGGCTGACCAGGCCGAGGTGGCTGCGGCCTGCGCGGCGCTTCGAGTGGCCCAGCCCGCCTGGGCCGAGCGCACGGTAGAGGCTCGCTTCGAGGTGCTGGAGCGCTTCGCCGAGGCCATGGACCGCCATCAGGACGCGCTCGCCCAGGCCGTATCCGCGGACACCGGCCGTTGGCTGATGGCACTTTCCGAGGTCCGCAGCGTTCGCCCGGCCCTGGCCCGCTGGCGCCGGTACGCCCCGGCGGTCCTGGCCGAGGACCGTGCGCAGTCCCAGGCCATTCCCAGCATCCATTACGCCCAGCAGCTCGTGCCCTATCCGGTGGTGGGGGTGATCAGCCCGTGGAATTTCCCGCTGCTGCTGTCACTGATCGATGCACTCCCGGCGCTGGTCGCTGGTTGCAGCGTGGCGATCAAGCCCAGCGAGGTGACCCCGCGCTTCGCCGAGCCCCTGGCCCGGGCCATCGCCGAGGTGCCGGAACTCGCCGAGGTGCTGACGCTGCTTCCCGGCGATGGGCAGACCGGCGCCGCCCTCATCGAGCACGTCGATCTGGTTTGTTTCACCGGCAGCGTCGCCACGGGCCGGAAGGTCGGCGAGGCCTGCGCACGGGCCTTCATTCCCGCATTCCTTGAACTCGGGGGCAAGGATCCGGCGCTGGTGCTTGCCTCGGCTGATCCGCGGCGCGCCGCGGAGACGGTGCTGCGCGCCTCCGTCCTGGCCACGGGCCAGGCGTGCCAGTCGCTGGAGCGGGTCTACGTGCACGAGTCGCTGTTCGAGCCCTTTGTCGGCCACCTGGTCGAGCAGGCCCGACAGGTGCCGCTCAGCTACCCCGATATCCATCGCGGTATCGTCGGGCCACTCATCTTCGAGCGCCAGGCCGAGATCATCGCCGCGCAGCTCGAGGATGCCCTCGCCCGCGGGGCTACCGTCCACTGCGGCGGCGAGATCGAGCGTCATGGCGGCGGACTGTGGGTCCGGCCGACCGTGCTGACAGGGGTCACCCACGAGATGCGGATCATGACCGAGGAGACCTTCGGGCCGATCATGCCGGTCATGGCCGTTGCCAGCGAGCAGGAGGCCATCCGCCTGGCCAATGACAGTGTCTACGGCCTGTCCGCCGCCGTGTTTGCCGGCACGGTGGAGGAGGGCGAACGGGTCGGGCGGCAGCTCGAGGCGGGCGGCGTCAGCATCAATGACGGCTCGCTGACCGCCCAGGTGTTCGAAGCCGAGAAGCACTCGTTCCGGCTGTCGGGCCTCGGGGGCTCGCGCATGGGGCCCGCGGGCCTGGCTCGGTTTTTCCGCAAGAAGGCCCTGTTCATGCAGACCGGCGAACCCCTCCCGATCGGCGCCTTCGCCGAGGAACAGGCGGCCGGTTAGCCGGCGGGTACGCCCGGCCGGCGTTCAGGCGGCGGCCTCAGAACATGCCGGTCGGATCGACGGGACCGTCGTCGCGCTTCGTCCCCGCACGGTCGGGGATGAACTCTCCGGTGATCATCTGATCGTAGGACTGGCCGGGACCGACCATCGGGTAGACGCCGGCGTCGGGGTCGATGATGACCTCGAGGAAGGCCGGCCCCTGGTATTCGATGAACTCGCGGATGACCTCCTCGAGGTCGCTCTTCTCGTCGAGTCGACGGGCCCAGGCAAAGCCGTCAGCCTCGGCGGCCTTGATGAAGTCCTTCTTGTGCAGCGACTTGTCGCTGGCCGACATGCGGCCCATGAAATACAGCTTCTGCCACTGCTTGACCATGCCGTCGCCGAAGTTGTTCAGCACCACAACCTTGACCGGAAGATCGTAGGTGGTGACTGTTTCGAGTTCGCCGAGATTCATGCGGATGCTGGCATCGCCGTCGATGTCGATGACCATACGGTCCGGACAGGCGAACTGTGCGCCGATGGCCGCCGGCAGGCCGAACCCCATGGTGCCCATGCTGCCTGAGGTCAGCCACAGTCGCGGTGAACGGAAGTCGAAATACTGCGCCGCCCACATCTGGTGCTGGCCGACGCCGGTGGCGATGATGGCCTCGCCGCCGGTCAGACGGTTGATGCACTCGATGACGTGCTGGGGCTGGATCATCCGGCTGTCGCGGTCGTAGTTGAAGCCGTGTACCCGCCGGAGTTCGGCGACTTCCTCCAGCCAGGCGTCGAACTCACCGCGGAAGCGGCGGTTGCGACCATGGCGGGTCAGCCGTGCCAGCGCATCGGGCAGCTTGCCCACGTGATGCCAGTCGACCCGCTTGACCTTGTGGATCTCCGAGGAGTCGACATCGAAATGGGCGATGCGGTGGGCGTTGCGCGCGAACTTCTCCGGCACACCGGCCACCCGGTCGTCGAACCGGGCGCCCATGGCGATCAGGAAATCGCAGTCCTCGACGGCATAGTTGGCATGTGCGCCGCCGTGCATGCCGAGCATCTGCAGGGAGAGCTCGTCGGTGGTGTCCATTGCGCCGATACCCATCAGCGTGGTGACCACCGGGATACGGAAAGCGCGTGCGAACTCCCGCAGCGCCTCCGATGCGCCTGCGTTGATCACACCCCCGCCGGCGTAGATGAGCGGTCGCCTTGAGGTTGCGAGCATGGCGAAGAATTCGTCGCAGCTGGCCTCGTCAAGGCGGTTGGTCGCAAGCTGGTCGAGGCGGTTCCGGTATCCGGGCATCGGCAGCATGCCGGCGCCCTCGAAGACGCCCTCCCAGTTCTGTACGTCCTTGGGCACGTCGACGACCACCGGCCCGGGCCGGCCACTGCGGGCAATCTCGAAGGCGCTGCGCATGGTGGCCTCGAGGCGGGTCGGGTCGGTGACCAGGAAGACGTGCTTGGCCACCGATCCCATGATCGAGGAGACCGGCGCCTCCTGGAAGGCGTCGGTGCCGATGGCGTGGGTCGGCACCTGGCCGGTGATCACCACGATGGGCACCGAGTCGGCCATGCAGTCGCGCACCGGGGTGACGGTGTTGGTGGCACCGGGCCCGGAGGTCACCAGCACGACCCCGACCTTGCCTGAAGCTCGCGCATAGCCGGCGGCCATGAAACCGGCGCCCTGCTCGTTGGCGGGGACGATCAGCGGCATGGGCTGACGGCCATCGACCGCGTGGGTCTCGTTGTATCGGAATACCGCGTCGTAGGTCGGCAGGATGGCGCCGCCGGAATAGCCGAAGATCGTCTCCACGCCCTCGTCGGCCAGCACCTGGACGATCATCTCCGCGCCGGTCATGCGGGTTCCGGTCAGCGGATGCGGGGTCTCGGTCGTGGCCTCGCGGGTGGCCTCTGGCACTGCCATGGCAGGCATCTCCTTGATCTTGCTGGCGGGAAAAGTGCGCGGGCCGGTATGGCGTGGCGCCTCGTCCGAGTGTCGGGGAAATGATTTTGCATTGCAATAGCGCAGGCGTTGCGCGAGTATCTGCAGCCCGCTTCCTGAGCCATGTCATTCCGGGCCCGTCCCATGCGCCATGTGATCTCCATTCTTCTGCAGAACGAGAGCGGTGCGCTTGCGCGCGTGGCCGCGATGTTCGCCAATCGCGGCTTCAACATCGAGTCGCTCAGCGTCGCCCCGACCGACGACGAGACCGTTTCGCGGCTGACGCTGGTGACATCCGGCCCGGACGATGTCATCGCCCAGATCAGCAAGCAGCTCGCCAAGCTCATCGACGTGGTGGCGATGGTCGACATGACCGCCGGCGATCACATCGAGCGCGAACTCGGCCTGCTCAAGATGCAGGTGTCGCGCGAGGGACTGGCGGAGCTGCGGCAGCGGGCCGACAATTTCGGGGCTCGGGTGCTCGATGATCACCCGGAACACTTCACGCTCGAGTTGACCGGCAGTGAACAGCAGCTCGACAGTTTCGTCGAGACGCTGCCCGCCGGTGTGCAGCTGCTCGCCGTGGTCCGCAGTGGTCCGATGGCGATTTCGCGTGGCGCGCAGCAGCTGGTCGCTCCCCGTTCGGCGGACTGAGTCCCCGCGGTCATGGAGTTACCCGGCTGGAGTCCGGCGCTCGCCGAGGCCTCCAGGAGGCGGCTGCAGTCGGCCCGGCGCATCGTCCTCAAGGTCGGCTCCGCGCTGCTGGTGGATGCCGATACCGGCGCACTCGACGACACGTGGCTGGCGTCGCTGGCAACCGATATCGCCCGCCTGCGGGCGCGCGGCCAGCAGGTCATCGTCGTCTCCTCCGGCGCCATTGCGCTCGGGAGTCGACGCCTGGGCCTGACCGTCCGGCGTAACCGCCTCGACGAGTCCCAGGCGGCGGCGGCCGTCGGCCAGATCCAGCTGGCGCGGGCCTGGCGCAATGTGCTCGGCGAACACGGCATCGAGGTTGCGCAGATCCTCCTGACCCTGGATGACAGCGACGACCGGCGACGCTTCATCAACGCGCGCAACACGCTGGAGACGTTGCTCAAGCTGGGCTGCGTACCGGTGGTCAACGAGAACGATACGGTCGCCACCGCGGAAATCCGCTACGGCGACAACGACCGGCTGGCCGCGCGAGTGGCACAGATGATCTCTGCGGACTGTCTCGTGCTGCTGTCGGACGTCGAGGGCCTCTACAGCGCCGACCCGCGTATCGACACAGAGGCCGCGTTCATCGCCGAGGTGGACCGGATCGACACCCGGATCACGGCCATGGCCGGCGGGGCGACCACGCCTTTCGGTTCCGGTGGGATGGCCACCAAGGTGGCCGCCGCGCAGATCGCCACGGCCGCCGGCTGCGCCATGGTCATCGGATTGGGGCGTCGCGACGCGCCGGTCGCGGCCCTGGAGTCGGGCCGGCCCTGCACCTGGTTCCTGGCCGATGCTTCGCCGGTCGCGGCCCGCAAGCACTGGCTCGCCGGGATGCTGAAGCCGGTCGGTACCCTGGTCGTCGATGCTGGTGCCGCCCGCGCCCTCGCCGCCGGCAGCAGCCTGCTGCCCGCCGGGGTCCTGCGGGTCGAAGGGACCTTCGCGCGGGGTGCTGCGGTGCGGCTGGTCGATGCCGAGGGGCGCGAGCTCGGGCGTGGCCTGATGGCCTATCCGGCCGAGGAGGCCCGCCGTCTCGCCGGTCACCACAGCCGCGAGATTGCCGATTTGCTAGGCTATCGCGGGCGCGATGCGCTGGTGCACCGTGATGACATGGTGCTGGTCAAGGACTTTCCGGAACACCGATGAACGCGAATACCCGACCCGTTACCGCGGACTCGCTGGCCGATAGCATGCATGCTCTGGGACGTGCGGCACGCGCCGCCGCAGGGGTTCTGGCCCGCTGTTCTGCGGCCCAGCGCGACCAGGTGCTTGCTGACGCGGCCGCAGCCCTGCGGGCCCGCCGTGCCGATATCCTGGAGGCCAACGCGCTGGATCTTGAGGCCGCTGATCGCAACGCCATTGCGCCGGCCATGCGTGACCGCCTGCTGCTCGACGAGGCACGGGTGGAGGCGATCGCCGTGGCGCTGGAGCAGATCCGTGCCTTGCCCGATCCGCTCGGGCATGTGCTGGCCGACTGGACCCGGCCCAACGGCCTGCGCATCCAGCGTGTCCGCGTACCGCTGGGTGTGATCGGCATCATCTACGAGAGCCGGCCCAACGTCACTGCCGACGCCGGCGCCCTGTGCCTGAAGTCGGGCAATGCGGTGATCCTGCGCGGCGGCTCGGAGAGCTGGCACTCGAGCCGGGCCATCCACGAGGCCCTGGTGGCGGCACTGCGTGCCAATGACCTCCCCGAGGCGGCCATCCAGATGGTGCCGACACCGGACCGCGCGGCCGTGGGTCACCTGCTGTCCGGGCTGGGCGGCACGGTCGATGTGATCGTACCGCGCGGCGGCAAGAACCTGATCGCCCGGGTGCAGCAGGATGCGCGTGTCCCCGTGATCGGCCACCTCGAAGGACTCTGCCACGTGTATGTCCATGCCGCGGCCGAGCCTGAGATGGCCCGCGAGGTGGTGTTCAACGCCAAGATGCGTCGGACGGGTATCTGCGGCGCGGCCGAGACCCTGCTGATCGACGCGGCCTGTGCCCCGACGCTGCTGCCGCAGATCGCGGCCCGCCTTCAGGGGGGCGGCTGCGAGCTGCGCGGCGACGACCAGGCCCGTGCGCTCATGCCCGGCATGGGAGTGGTCTCCGAGGAGGACTGGCGCACCGAGTATCTCGACGCCGTGCTGTCCGTGCGGGTGGTGGCTGGTATCGACGAGGCGCTGGCCCATATCCGCGAGTATGGCTCAGGCCATACCGAATCGATCATCACCGCAGATGCCGCCGCTGCGGAGCGTTTTCTCGGCGAACTCGACAGTGCCATCCTGCTGCACAACGCCTCGACGCAGTTTGCCGATGGCGGCGAGTTCGGTATGGGTGCGGAGATCGGCATTGCCACGGGGCGTATCCACGCGCGTGGCCCGGTCGGCGTGGAACAGCTGACGAGCTTCAAGTACGTGGTCCGGGGCTCGGGTCAGACGCGCCCGTGAAGGGGACGGCCCCATTTGCGCTTGCGCTTGCGCTGATGCTGGTGGGCTGCAGGGGTGGCGATCCCCAGCCCGACGATGGCGGCCTGCTGCCTGAGCCGGGCGAAGCGCGCGCGCTGCACTGCTATCTGGTGCTGTCGCTGACCATCGACCAGCTCACGCAGTTCGAAGGCACCGGGCCGCAGGACGGCTTCCTCGCGCGGCGCAGTACCGAGGAACTGCGCCAGGCGCGAAGCCGGGCCGCCGGCGATCTGCCCGAAGCGCTGCTGGAGCGCGTACAGGCCCGCCCGGCGCCCTGGCTGGAGGAGCTGCTCGACAGCTTCGACCGTGACGGCGACGGGGCACTCGCTACCCGCGAGGAGGTCGAAACCTTCAACAGACATGTTGCGGCCTGCAGCCGCTACCGGAGTGTCCCATGATGCGTTCTGCCCTGCTGCTGGGGCTGCTGCTCGCCTGGAGCGGCGTCACCCAGGCCGGCCTGGAAATCACCCTGCGCGAGTTTCGCGGGATCGGCCAGTCAGAGACCGAGCCCTTTTCGGCGAGCTCGCCCTGGGTCATCGAGTGGTGGAGCCGTCCGCCGACGGCCATCGACCATGACCCCGCCCATCTCGAGGTCTATCTCTACGATGCCATCAGCGGTGAGTTTCTCGGTCGCGTGGTCCGGCATGCCGGCGTGGGCCGCGGCGATGTGCTGATCGAGCGGGGTGGGCGGTTCCGCCTGCGCGTCCAGGGGCAGGCGACGCAATGGGAGCTGCGCGTGCTGCAGATTGACGAGGACTATGCCGACCGGCTGCGCGACACCCACCGTCCCCGGAACACCTCGCCACGCCGTCCGGCCCTGCCCGGCCGCGCCCCATGAAACTCGAGGGTCTGCGGGTCCTGGACCTGTCGCTGTTCCTGCCGGGTCCGTATCTCTCGATGATGATGGCTGATCATGGCGCGACCGTGATCAAGCTCGAGCCGCCGGGGGAGGGTGACCCAGGCCGTCATATCGGGCTGACCCA
>SKYU01000013.1 GCA_007127715.1 Gammaproteobacteria bacterium
AAGGGCTTGCCGGCGGCCACCAGCGCCTGGGCGAACTGCAGGGTGAAGGCGTATTTCACGTTCTCGTCCCCGGTGCCGTGCACCAGCAGCAGCCGCCCTTCCAGCCCGTCGGTGAAGTTATCGAGATTCACCTGGTAATAGCCCTCGGGGTTGGTCTCCGGGCGGCCCATCCAGCGTTCCACGCCGATGGACTGATAGTTCTCGAGGTTGATGACTGGCGCGACACTGACGCCCACGCTGAACGTCCCCTCCCCCTTGGTCATCAGGGCGGCAGCGAGATACCCGCCACCGCTCCAGCCCCAGAAGCCCAGGCGTCCGGCATCGACGTACGGAAGACTCGCCAGATGGCGCGCACCCTCGAGCTGGTCGTGCACGGCCCAGCGCGCGTAGTGGCCATAGGTGAGGTTGCGCGCCGCCTTGCCGCGCCCGGCAGTCGTTCGGTTGTCCAGGCGGAACACCAGGTAGCCCTGGTCAGCCATATAGCGATGCCAGAGCTCGCGCTCGCCGCCCCAGCGGTTGACCACCCGCTGTGAGCCCGCGTTGCCGTAGCCGTAGGCGAGCACTGGGTAGCGCCGGGAGGGGTCGAAATCCGGCGGTTTCATCATGGAGACGTTCAGCACCACGCCGTCGCGCGTGGTGATCTGGCGAAACTCCGGATGCGGCAGGTCGGCGCGCGCCATGCCGGGCGGGCGATTGTCCACGAGCGTCTGCAGCTGGCCGTCATTCAGCCGGCGCAGCCGCGTCTGTGGAGGCGTCGAGACATTGGAATACACCTCCACGGCATGCCGCCCGTCCGGCGCGAGCGTCCACTCATACCAGCCGGCCTCGGCCGAGACGCGCTCGACTTCGCCACCCTGCAGACTGACCCGGTAGACATGCTGGTCGATGAAGCTGTGTTTCTTGGCGTAGAAATACAGCCAGCCGTCCGCCTCATCCACCCCGACCAGCGCGGTGATCTCCCAGTCGCCTGAGGTGAGCGGTTGCAGCAGCTCGCCATCGAGTCCGTAGAGATAGGCATGGCGCCAGCCACTGCGCTCGGAGGTCCAGATCAGCTGCTCGGCACTGCGGAGCATATGGAGGTCGTCATGCACATCGACCCAGGCTGGATCCTCATCAGCCAGCAGCACTTCACTCTTGCCCGTGGCCGCGTCCGCAAGCAGCAGTTCCAGGCGGTTGTGTGGACGGTTGAGTCGCTGGATGGCCAGTCGGGTACCGTCCGGCGTCCAATCGATCCGCGGGATCATCACGCTGTCATCCTCGCCGATGTCCATCCACACGGTTTCGCCCTCGGCCAGCGCATGGACCCCGATCGAGATGACCGCGTTCTTCTCACCCACGATGGGATACTTGAACGCCCTCACGATGTTGTAGCCGTGCAGCTCGTCGACCATGTGGAACATGGGCATCTCGGTCACGTCCGAGCGCCAGAACACAAGCCGGGTCCCGTCCGGTGACCAGCGCCAGCCCACGGCGTTGCGCAGCGCCTGCGCTGTCACGTAGTCCATCACGCCATTGAGGATGTCCTCGCTGCCGTCGCTGGTGACTGCCCGGACCTCGCCTGAGTCCAGTGCCATGACATGGAGATCGTTATCGCGCACGTAGCCGACGTGCCGCGAGTCGGGCGAGAACTGAGCATTCCGCAGCGTCGGATCGCCGTCGGCCAGCCGCGTGGTCTCACCCTCCTCGAGATCGACCAGGTAGTGCACCGCCTCGAACAGATTCCGCCAGGTGCGCGTCTCCGGCCCCCGCAGCAGCAGGTAGCGCCGATCCGGCGACCACTCGAAACTGCTGATTGCAATCGGCTCGTCGCCGTAGCTGAGCCTGTCCGGGCCCAGGATGGACTCCACCGTGCCATCGACCACTGAATACCGAACGAGCTGCAGCAGCCCGTCAGCGTTCCTCCGCAGGGCGTCGAACCCACTGCCGTCCGGCAGCCAGCGCAGGTTGAGCAGACGTTCATCATCGAAATCGCCGCCCGCCACGATGCTGTCCAGCGTGAGCCGCGGCCCCGGTTGACTGGCCATGACGAGTGATTCGTGCGACAGCACAATCAGGGCTGCCAGCATGACCCCTGTGATCAAACGAGGTAACGGCATCAGTCGATCTCCATGGATACGGCCATGCGTCATGAGCTGATCACCACCTTGCCGACGTGTTCCCCGCCGGCAAGATACTCGAGGGCTTCGCGCGCCTCGTCGAAACCGAAACGCCGGTCGATGTGGGGGCTTATGCCATTCACCGCGCAGGCCTGTAGCAGCTCGGCGAGCATCCGGCGGCTGCCCGAGGTCACGCCTTCCACCCGCAGGTTTCGCAGCAGCATGGTGGACAGGTTGGGCACACGATCACCCCCGGGGTCCAGCGAACCGAGCACGCCGATTCGCCCGTTCGGCGCACAGCAGCGCAGCGACTGCGGCAGTGTCCCGAAGCCGACCGTCTCGAGGACGATATCGACGCCACGCCCTCCGGTGGCCTCCAGCACCGCGTGATCCCAGTCGGGCTCATTACGATAGTTCACCGTGATCTCGGCACCGAGCTCGCGCGCCACGGCGAGTTTGTCGTCACTCGAGGAGGTGATCGCCACCCGCGCACCATGCATCCGCGCGATCTGCAGACCCAGCGTGGCGACGCCGCCCGTGCCGAGCGCCAGTACGGTGTCGCCGGCGCGGAGGCCCGCGAACTCGACCAGCACCCGCCACGCCGTGATGCCGGCCGTTCCCAGCGCTGCGGCCTGTTCGAACGACATGCTCTCAGGCACGGGCACCAGTGCGGCCGCGGGTAGCGTGATGTATTCCGCCAGCCAGCCGTCGCGGGTAATACCCAGATCGGCCGCGAAGACCTCGGGCCGGTAGGCGCCGTCCAGCCAGCTTACGAAATGGGGCGCCGTGACCCGCTGTCCCAGTGTGATCCCTTCAACCTGCGCGCCGACTGCAACGACGACACCTGCCCCGTCACCCACGGGAATACGCTCTGCAGGCTGGGCGGGGCCGTAAGCCTGGCGCAGCAGCTGCAGGTCGCGATTGTTCAGGGCCGATGCCAGAACTTCCACGACCACCTCGTCGGGCGCCGGCGCGGCAAGCGTGCGTTCCACCTGCTCCAGCGAACCCGGTCCGCGCTGATCGCTGCCGAGCTGCCAGACCCGCTGGCGCAACGGCAGGGATCCCACAGGGGGTCCGGAGGCACCCGCTGGCCCCTCGGCTGATGCAGAGAGCGACGCGGACGCCGGTACAAGCGTACCAGCGGCGGCGGACAGTCCTGCGGCCAGGGCCTGTCGTCGGTCGAGATGCAAGGTCATGCGTTAGTCTCCCGTGGCCGGCAATGCGGCCACCGCGGTGCTGCCAAATACCTGTTCTGGCGCAGCAATTGTAGCGGGAATCTCCGCCTGCGCCCCGGTCGTGGCGGGGCGCGGGCACAGCAGGTAGCATCCGGTCTTCGGGGGGATCCCCTGCCTCAGGGATGGGTTGGACACCATGGAAATGCGCAAGCGGCTCGAGGGACTTCTGAACATCCGGGCCACGGAGGTGCCGGGGCTTCTCGCCTCCATGGCGTTCTTTTTCTGCGTCCTGTCTGCGCTGATGGTGATCCGGCCTGCCCGCGAGGCCCTGGGAGTACAAAGCGGTCTGGATACCGTGCGCCTGCTGTTCATCGGTACCGCGGTGGTGACGCTGGCAGTCAACCCCGTGTTCGGCTTTCTCGTCGCCAGATTCCGGCGTCTGCACTTCATCGCGGCCACCTACCTGTTCTTTGCCACCAGCCTGCTGGTGTTCTGGGGCCTGCTGACCTTCGCCCCGCAGGCCACCGGCGAAGTATCCGGCCGGGTGTTCTACGTATGGTTCAGCGTGTTCAATCTGTTCAGTACCATGGTGTTCTGGGCGCTGATGGTCGACCGGTTCTCCCTCGAGCAGTCCAAGCGCCTGTTCGGCATCGTCGCGGTCGGCGGGACGCTGGGGGCGATTTTCGGACCGTGGTTCGCCTGGAATTTCGTCGATACGCTGGGCACGGCCAACCTGATCCTGATCTCTGCGGGCTTCCTGGTGCTGGCGGTGGTCATGGCCACCGTGGTGGCGCGTTTGCAGCCGGAAAGCCCCGCAGAGGCCGCCGCCCAGGACCCGGAGGGCCCTCCGGTGGTGCGAGAGGACGAGGTCATCGGCGGCAGCGCCTGGGACGGATTCCGCTCGGTCGCGCGCTCACCCTACCTGCTCGGGATCTGCGGCTTCGTCCTGATCATGGCCATCATGGCCACGTTCATCTACTTCACCCGGCTGCAGATCGTGGCCGACATGGCCGAGGGGATGGACCGGCGCACAGGGCTGTTCGCACAGCTGGATTTCTGGACCCAGGTGGCCACGCTGGCCCTGCAACTGTCGATCACCGGTCAGATCATGCGCCGGCTCGGCGTGGGCGTCGCCCTGGTGCTGCTCCCGCTGACGGTCAGCCTGGGGTTCATCGGCCTGGCCATGACCGGTGCCTTCACCGCCCTCATCCTGCTCGAGGCCGCGTACCGCGCGGTCCAGCGCGGCATCACACGTCCCGCCCGCGAGACTCTGTTCACCGTGGTCGGGCGCGAGGACAAGTACAAGTCCAAGGCCTTGACGGACACCTTCGTCTATCGTGCCGGTGACGTGATCGGCGCCTGGACCGAGGGCCTGCTGGGCCGGCTGGGTGGCGGCATCGCCGCGCTGACAGTGGCGGTACTCCCGCTGGCCGCTGCCTGGGCGGTGCTGGGACTCTGGCTGGCGCGCCAGCAGAGCCGGCGATCGCCGACGGTCGCACCCCGCCACGCTCCGCCCAAGACAGGCGCGGGCGCAAACGCAAGCGGTTGATACGACGCCCGCGCCGGTTCAGCCCTCGGCGGCGCGTGCACGCGCGAGCCGTGCGCTGACCCCGTCCGCATCCAGCGCAAGCCCCAGCTCATTCAGCGCCGCGCCGGCAAGACACCAGTTCGACGAGAGCACCGGACAGGGCGTGAAGTCTTCGTGGTCGAGCACCAGCGCCAGCCCCGGCATGCCGGTGCCCGACAACAGCACGGCATCGACGTCGTGCGGGGCAAGGGCCCTCAGCGATTCGCGCGCCACCTCGCTGGTAAGCTCGTAGATGGTTCTGGTGTCTGCGGTACGGGTGACAATACGGGCATGGCTCGCCACCTCGTACCCCAGCCCCTGCCAGTAACGCAGGCCCGCCTCGAGCAGGAACTCGGGATACGGCGCGTAGACGGCCAGGCGCCTGACCCCACGGGCCTGGAGCGACTGGTGGATGGCCTGGGTCGCCGAGATCACCGGCCGCCCGAACCGCTCGCTCTGGGTCGAGAGGATCGCGTGCTCGCGCTGGCGCCCGACGAGATAGGCAGAGCCCGTGCAGGCGAACGCCACCACATCGGGGCGCAGGGTGTCGAAGGTGTCGAGGCATTGCCCGAGCTGCTCGATGTAATCCACCAGCCGCTGTCGCGGTGATTTCGAGCGACTGGTCGAGCGCGCCGCAAGCATTGCCACGCCTTCCGGCAGGAGGGTGCGGAACTCGGCCTCCACCGTGGGATTGGCCTGCGGGGTCAGGACCCCCACACGCCCGAGCTTGCCATAGTCGCGCTCGGGGTGGCGGGGTTGGCGGGGCGTACTGGCGAGGGTCATCGTACTCTCCTACTGGATCTCTGCGGCCCTTCGCAGACCGGTGATCATCGACGAGCGGAGCAGGTACTCCCGATGGCGGACAGGATCGGCCACCGTCGCCTGGAGATCGCGCAGCGTGCGCAGGCGCGCCTCCTCGTCGGGCTCCAGCATGCGGGTACGGTTACGATGCGCCTGCCCCAGAATCTCGTCACGCGCGATCGGCTGGCGCTGTCGGCTGTAGAGGTCGAGCAGCGCGTCGCTTTCTCCGGCGTACACCCGCGGCAGCTTGTCGGTCAGGTTGAACGCGTCGTGGACACCGCAGTTCATGCCCATGCCGCCGCTTGGACTGTTGATGTGCGCAGCATCGCCCGCCAGCAGAATGCGCCCGATCCGGTAGTTGTCGACAATGCGCTGATGGATCCGGTAGGGCCGGATCTCCAGGATCTCGAAGTCCGACTGCGCGGGGACGATACGCCGCAGTTTCGCCTGGATGCGGTCCGGCTCCAGTGCCTGCTCCGG
The DNA here is from genome assembly GCA_007127715.1 of Gammaproteobacteria bacterium. Lineage (GTDB taxonomy): Bacteria > Pseudomonadota > Gammaproteobacteria > Steroidobacterales > PWYM01 > PWYM01. Next base: position 6,120 of record SKYU01000013.1, read on the forward strand.
GGTCTCGTCGGCTGCGGCGTACACGCTGCAGCGCCAGAGATCGGGCAGGCGCAGCAGGCTGAACGTCCCCCCCTTGATCCACACATAGTTGACGCGGGAGAGCTCGGGAAGATGCTCCTCGAACGGGAAGTGGGTCGTCACGAGGATGGTGGTTTCGGGATACGTCAGCCCCTCGAAGGGCAGCGCAAGCAGAGTCCTGACCGTGCTTCGTGCACCGTCGGCCGCCACCAGCCAGCGACCCCGCAGAACCTCCTCGCCCCCGCCGTCCGGTGCACTGCAGCGTACGTTCACGCCCGCGTCATCCTGCTCGACATCCTCCACCGTCCAGCCGAACTTCAGGTCGATCGCGTCCACGCCGCGGGCCTGCTCGAGGGCCAGTTCACAGAGCTTCCACTGTTCGCACTGCAGGCGAAACGGGTAGCGGGTGTCCTCGGCGATCAGCGAAAGATCGAACAGCGCCTTCTCGTGGGTTTCATGCTTGCGCACCTGCCAGGTCGGCACTTCCAGCCCCTGCGCCAGCAGCGGCGCGGTCAGGCCGAGCTCATCGAGCATCTCGAGTGTGGGGGGATGAAACGTACTGGCGCGCAGGTCATGCCCGAGCATCGCCTCGCGCTCGACCAGGGTGACCGGGATCCCCGCCCGCGCGAGCCGCAATGCAGTGACCAGTCCGACGGGGCCTGCGCCTGCGACAATGACCTGGTCCCTGGCACGTTCATCCATGCGAGCTCTCCTTCATCCCTGCCAGGCGCGGGCGATGTGCCGCCGCGCCGATAAACCGCGCGATTCTACCCCGTGGCAGTGACCTTGCCACAGCGCGGAAAACCGAGACTGGCGGCTGGCCGCAGCGGGCAGACCCCGATAAGATGCTGCTCATGACGAAGACCGGAGACCGCCTGCTGGCCGCGGAGCTCGCGCCGGCCACCCATGACGAACAGGCACGCCAGGGCTTCGTCTCGGCCCTCAGGCGTCATGTCATGATGGCGTTGGCCGAGGAGATGCGGGCGACCTGGGAGCACCAGCTTGCGCCGCAATTCGAACGCACGCATGGCCGTCCCCCGGAAAACGGCCATGAGGTCCGTCGGGTCATGCGCCGCCAGCCGATTTACCGTATGTGGAGCGCGTTGCGCTACAACGCCCAGGAAATGACCTGGGCATCCGTGCTGCCCCAGATCGAGCGCCACCTGCCGGCGCTGCGCGACGCCGCATCGTCTGCACAGACGTCTGCCCGCGGCTCGTTGCGGCTGGACCCCACGCTCGAGCTCCCGCGTGAATATACCGCGCTGGACATCCACCTCATGCCGGGCAGTTTTCACACCGAGTCCACGCCGGATGACGTACGCCAGGGCGCGCTCTATGAGCTGGGCACCGCGGTGTTCGGTGGCGGCCTGCAGCTTCGCAGACGCGGGGCGGTCGGTCTCTCAGTGGCCCACACCCTGCGGATCGCCCACCCGGAATTCACCCCGCGGCGCATCCTCGACCTGGGGTGCACGGTAGGGGCCAATACACTTCCCTACGCCGAGGTTTACCCGGATGCCGAGATCCATGGGATCGATCTTGGCG
>SKYU01000039.1 GCA_007127715.1 Gammaproteobacteria bacterium
CGCTGCGTCGTGCCCCGCTGCGTCGTGCCCCGCTGCGTCGTGCCCCGCTGCGTCGTGCCCCGATCAGCGGATCTGCGCTGCGCGGTCCCCGACTGCTGGTTGGCCCGAGGTGTCATGCCCTGCCGAGGCGGGCTCACCGGCGCGGACGGGGCAAACCTGCTGGCGGACGGGACCTCGACCGCCTCACGTCGCGTGCCGCCGCGACTTGCCGGGCGTGTCTCCACCGCGGCACGCGCAGGTGGGGCGGCCACGGCCCGGGGCGGCGCGCCGGAGAGTCGCGCCTGAGGGCGCTCACGCTCGGCAGTCTGCCGTCGGCTCGAGGGTGCAGGTGCAGCCGGCGGCACAGCGATCTGACGCGCGCTGTCGCGTCGCACAGTGCCCTGAGAGGGCATCGCTGCGCGGGGCGTCACCCGTAGCCGTCGGGCGTCGACTTCCCGGTGGCGCACCTGCGGGTGCAGGTAGGCGACACCGCGCCGATGCCGGGGCTCGTGGTACCAGCGCTTGCCAGGCACGTAGTGCACGGGCCGGGCGCGCCGATAGGCGGGATAGGCCACCACAGGGGCATGCACGACCAGCACATGGCGCTGCGGCCACGCCACCGTGGTGAAGAAAAAGCCCGAGGAGAAGGCGTAGCCACTGCTCCAGTACACACCGCTTCGCACGGGCCTGTAGTGCGGCGGCACATGCCACCGGACCGGCGGATGGTAGGGATGCCACCACGGTCCGTACACCACGCGCGTATCCACCCACGGGACGTGGACGATCCGCTCGCGCACCGGTTCGACGATGACGGTGCGCTCGGTGTGCACCACGCGGACATGCTCGTCGCTGCGCAGGTACCCGGTGTCTGCCGCGCGGCGCCGCAGGCCCTGGACCGCGTCCATCACATCGGACTCCTGGAAGAGGAAGGCCTCACCCAGGGCCTGGGTCCAGTCGAGCTCGGCATCCAGCTGCTCCAGGATATCCGGAAACGCAACCAGCGCCTGCACGGCCGGATCCCAGTCGCGTCCAGCCGCGGCAGCGACGGCCGCCTCGCCCCGCAGACCTGCATTCTCCCGCGACCAGCGGGCGGCCTGGACGATTTCCAGCGGATAGGTGGCGGCGATCAGCACGGTGGACAGCAGCACGTCCGGGTAGAGGGCGATCGGCGCCAGCAGCTGCTCGAGTTCCGCCGGGCTGTAGCCGTCCTGCGGCACCTGTGCACGGCTTGCGGGCGCGATGAGTGCCGCCATACCCAGCAGGACGACGAGCATGATCAGTGGCTTGCGCATGGCACTCTCCCCGGGCACGCGGGCCCATCAGCCCGGAGGCACGCAGACGTACCCCCGCAGACTGCCTTCAGGGTACCGGAAGAAAGCTGAACGCCAGCGTAACGCGGCCCGTCTCAGGCGCGCAGCGTCCTCACGGGCGGCGTCCGCACTACCGAACGGGTGGCCAGGGTCCCGGCGAGGCCGACAAGCAGCGCACCGAGCAGGGGCCCGGCGACCAGCAGCAGCGGATCCGGTGCGTAGGCCAGCCGGAAGACCTGGCGGGCCAGCACGTCGCCGACCACCACGGCGCCGGCCGCAGCCAGCACCCCCGCCAGCAGCCCCAGCGCCACGAACTCGGTAATGACACCCCGCAGCACCACGCTGCGGCGCGCGCCGAAAGTCCGCAACAGTGCGCTCTCGTAACGGCGTTCGTCCCGAGTGGCCTGGACGGCCGCCAGCAGCACCACCACGCCGGCCAGCAGCGTGAAGCCGAAGACGTACTGGACGGCGAGCGAAGCGCGGTCCATCACCTGGCGAACCTGCGCGATGATGGATTCGAGGTCGATCACCGAGACACTGGGATGACGTCGCACCAGCTCGAGCAGAACCCCCCGCTCGTCGCGGGGAACGTAGATGCTGGTGATGTAGGTCTTGGGGAACTCGTCGATCTCGCCCGGCTGGAACAGCACGAAAAAGTTCGGATCGAAGGAATCCCAGGCCACTGCGCGTGTGCTGGTGATTCGACCGGCCAGCGGCTCGCCCGCGACGGTGAAGCCGAGGGTGTCACCCAGCGACAGTCCCAGCGACTCGGCGATGCCCTCCTCGATGGAGATCTCCTCGCCGCGGCTGTCCGGTGCCCAGAACCGCCCCGAGACCAGCGTGTTGCTGGCCGGCAGCACGGGCGAGAAGCTGAGATTGGCCTCGCGCGTCAGCAGCCCGCGGGCATCGGGGTCGGTCACGTCCGCCTCGCGGACAGGCACGCCGTTGAGGTGCGTGATCCGTGCCCGGACAAGCGGGGAAAACACTGGCGGGGTCACTCCCTGCTCGGCAAACAGCGCCTCGACGTCCGGCAGCTCCTCCGGCTGGATATTGATGATGAAGTTGTTCGGTGCATCCTCCGGCAGACTTGCCCGCCAGCCATCCAGCAGGTCGTTGCGCACAACGGTCAACAGCAGAAGCACCATCAGCCCCAGTCCGAAGGCCACGACCTGCGTGATGCTCTCCCCACCACGCCGGTTGATGTTCGCGAGCCCATAGCGCCAGGCCACGCCTGCACCACCTCGGACACTGCCGCTCAAACGCACCAGCCCCCACCCGGCCGCGAGCAGTACGGCCAACAGCCCGGCGATGCCCCCGACCACGACCGCGAGCAGTCGGAAGTCGCGCAGGACCCAGGCCAGCATCAGCACCACCACGGCAATTGCCGCGCCCGCGGCCACCGCCGCGGTCACCCGAGGCGGCGGGAGGTCGCGGCGCAGCACCCGGACCGGGGCGACACTTCGGAGCTGCAGGATCGGCGGCAAGGCGAATCCGGTCAGCACGGCCAGCGAAGTCACCAGGCCCATCAGCGCCGGCAGCGGACCGGGTGGAGGCAGCTGACCGCCCACCAGTTCAGCCAGCAGCCAGGCGATGCCGAACTGCGCCAGCCAGCCGATGGCGCTACCCGCGAGGCCCGCCAGGATCGCCAGCAGGGCGAGCTGCCAGAGCCCGACCTGCAGCACAAACCGCTGGGGGGCGCCCAGGCATTTCATCAGTGCCACGGAATCGACATGACGGGCGGCGTAACGGCGGGCGGCCATCGCCACGGCCACCGCGGCCAACAGCACCGACACCAGGGAAGCCAGGGTCAGAAACCGCTGGGCACGGTCGATCGCGCCGGTGACCTGTTCCCCGGCATCGCCGATATCCTGGAGACGCTCGCCCTCCTCCAGCCGCTCCGACAGCCAGGCCGCAAACCGTGTGATCTCGGCATCGGCGCCGGCGAACAGGGCTGACCAGGTCACCCGGCTGCCCGGCACCACCAGGCCGGAGTCGGGGATATCGTCAAGATTCATCAGGATCGTCGGCGCCAGCGCCACGAAACCGACCGTCTGGTCGGGCCGGTACTCGAGGACCCTGGTGATGGTCAGCTCGAGGGCACCGACCTGCAGCGGCGCGCCGACCTCCAGCCCGAGGCGCGCCAGCAACCCGGACTCGGCCCAGACTTCCCCGCGCGGCGGCACCTCCTCGACGGCGTAGGCCGGGGTGAACAGGTCATTGGCCACCCGCAGGGTGCCGCGCAGGGGGTAGCCGGCCGTCACGGCGCGGATGGCACCGAGCTGGCTGTCGTCGCCATGGCTGACCACGCTCGGGAAGGCCAGCACCCGGGCCGTGGCGAGGCCGCGGGCCTCGGCCTCGGCAAGATAGGCCGGGTTGGTCGGCTCGGCGCTGCGCAGCCGCAGATCCGCGGCCAGGACCTCGGTGGCCTGGCGGGCGACCGCCTGGCCGACACGATCGGTGAAAAAAGCGATGGCGGTGAGCGATCCGACAGCGACCAGCAGGGCCACCACCAGCACCCCGATTTCGCCCGACTTCCAGTCGCGGCTGAGAGTACGCAGGGCATAGAGCAGCGCAGGCATTCAGTTCATCCTGTCGTCGGACAGCCGCCCGGCGTCGAGCTCGATGCGCCGGTCGCAGCGCTGGGCCAGCGCCTCGTCATGCGTGACCAGCACCAGCGTGGTCGCGTGCTGCCGGTTCATGTCGAACAGCAGTTTCATCACGCGCTCACCGGTCCTGGCATCGAGGTTCCCGGTCGGCTCGTCGGCAAACAGCAGCGCAGGGCCGGTGACGAAGGCGCGGGCGATCGCCACGCGCTGCTTCTCGCCCCCGGAGAGCTGCCGCGGATAGTGCGACACGCGCGCCTCGAGCCCGACATCGGCCAGCGCCGCGCGGGCGGCGGCACGGGCGTCACGCCGGCCGGCAAGCTCCAGCGGCAGCATGACGTTCTCCAGAGCGGTCAGCGCCGGCAGCAGATGAAATGACTGGAACATGAAGCCGACGTGCTCGGCGCGCAGCGCCGCACGGCCGTCCTCATCGAGTGCCGTCATTTCGATGTCGTTCAGCCAGACCTGGCCCGAGGACGGCTCGTCCAACCCGGCCAGCAGGGCGAGCAGGGTGGACTTGCCGGCGCCGGAGGCGCCAAGAATCGCCACCGTCTGACCCGCGGGGATGGCCAAACTAACGTCATCCAGAATGGTCAATACCCCCTCCGGACTGCTAACTTGCTTGCCGAGATGCTCGGCGCGGAGGACCGTGTTGGCTGTGTTCAAGACAAAGTTCCTGTTTCTTCTGGTAGCGTGGACTCTCGTCTCCACCGCAAATTCCTTCGTGGCCGTCCACGCAGCGGATTCAAGGCCCCCGGCCCTGGCCGTGGTGGGCGACTCGCTGAGCGCCGGCTACGGCATGTTCGCCGACGAAAGCTGGGTCGCCCTGCTCGAACAGCGCCTCGCGGACATCGGCCGGCCGCACCGCGTGATCAACGCCAGCATCAGCGGCGAAACCACCCAAGGTGGCCTGACCCGGCTGCCGCGGCTGCTCGAGCGCCATGCCCCGGCAATCCTAGTCATCCAGCTTGGCGGCAACGACGGACTGCGCGGAATCGATGTCGCAACCATGGAGCGCAACCTGGCACGCATGATCGAGCTCGGCCAGGCCGCCGGCAGCGAAGTCATCCTGACCGGCATCCGCATTCCACGCAACTATGCCGACGCCTACAACGAGGCCTTCGAAGCCGTCTACCCCGCCCTGGCCGCACGCTATGACGTGCCGCTGGTGGACTTCCTGCTGGAGGGTGTCGCGCTCGAGCCCTCACTGATGCAGGCCGACGGCATTCATCCCAACGTCGAGGCGCAACCCAGGCTGCTGGAGAACATGTGGCCGGCCGTGGAGGAAGCGCTGGCGCGCAGCCGCGGGCAAGCTGGTGAACTTGCGGCATCAGACACCCGCGGGCAGACTCCCTGAACCGTGGCGGCCCGCGCCCGCCGGTGCCCATGACCTCAACGGACTGACCGCTAAGGAATCGCATGGACAAGATCTGGTTGAACAGCTACCCGGAAGGCGTGCCCGAGCACATCGATCCCGACACCATCCCCTCGCTGAAGGCCCTGCTCGAGGAGGCGTGTTCCGAATACCGCGACCTGCCCGCGTTCACCAACATGGGACATACGCTGACGTTCGGGGAGATTGATCAGCAGAGCCGCTACCTCGCGAGTTTCCTCCAGGCGCGCCCGGGCGTGAGCACGGGTGACCGGGTCGCGGTCATGATGCCGAACGTGCTGCAGTACCCCGTCGCGGTCCAGGCCATCCTGCGCGCCGGCATGACGGTGGTGAACGTCAACCCGCTCTATACGCCGCGGGAACTCGAGCACCAGCTGCGCGACTCGGGCGCGCGGGCCATCATCATTCTCGAGAACTTCTGCCATGTACTCGAGCAGGTCATCGAGAAGACCGATGTCGACACGGTCATCACCACCCAGATCGGCGACATGTTCCCGGCGCCCAAGAGGATGCTGACCAACTTCGTGGTCAAGGCCGTGAAAAAAATGGTCCCGGCGTGGTCACTGGCCGAGCATGTGCCCTGGCGGCGCGCGCTTGCCGAGGGTAAATGGCAGACGCTGGAAGAGGTCGACGTCCAGGCTACGGACCTCGCTTTCCTGCAGTACACCGGCGGCACGACCGGCATGGCCAAAGGGGCCGAGCTCACCCATCGCAACATGGTCGCCAACGTGCTGCAGAGCTCCGCCTGGATGCGCGGTGCGATCACGCCGGGCCGGGACACCGTGATCACCGCGCTGCCGCTCTATCACATCTTCTCGCTGACGGTGAACATGCTGCTGTTCATGCGGATCGGCGGCCACAATGTGCTGATCACCAACCCGCGGGACATGCCGGGTTTCGTGCGCGAACTCGGGAAACACCGCTTCTCGATGATGACCGGGGTCAATACCCTGTTCAACGGCCTGATGAACACCCCCGGCTTCGAGAAGCTCGATTTCAGCCACCTGCGGGTCAGCGTCGGCGGCGGCATGGCGGTGCAGCGCGCCGTGGCCGAACGCTGGCAGGCCAAGACCGGATCGGTGCTGCTGCAGGGATACGGTCTCACCGAAACCTCGCCGTCGGCCAGCATGGTACCGCTCGATGCCACCGGCTTCGACGGCACCATCGGCCTGCCACTGCCGTCCACCGAGTTCAGCATCCGCGACGACGAGGGCCGGGAACTGCCGCTGGGCGAGGCCGGGGAGATCTGCATCCGCGGACCGCAGGTCATGCGCGGATACTGGAACCGGCCCGAGGAAACGGCCGCGGTCATGCTGGAAGGCGGATGGTTCCGCAGCGGCGACATTGGCCGCATGGACGAGCAGGGGCGCACCACCATCGAGGACCGGAAAAAAGACATGATTCTGGTCTCGGGCTTCAACGTCTATCCGAACGAGATCGAGGACGTGGTGCAGACTCACCCCGGCGTGCTGGAATGCGCCGCGGTCGCGAAGCCCGACGAGCACTCCGGCGAGGTGGTGAAGGTGTTCGTTGTACGCAAGGATCCCTCGCTGACTGCCGAGCAGATCATCGACCACTGCCGGGCCGACCTGACCAACTACAAGATCCCGCGCGACGTGGAGTTCCGTGACGAGCTGCCGAAAACCAACGTTGGCAAGATCCTGCGCCGGCAACTGCGCGACGAGGAGAAGCAACGCGCAGCGGGCGGACGCTGAGGCCGATGACAGCCCTGGCACAGACATGGCGGCGACCGCTGGTGGCCGTGATCGCGACCGGTGGACTGCTGGGCGGCTGCGCGGTGACCCCGACCGACACCACGGCGCCGACACCGCGCCTGGCGGCTTACCTCAAGGGAAGTTTCGTCGGTGAGGCTCCCGACGGCGGCGGCGATGTTCGACTGCGTGCCGAACCGGTGTTCGTGGACCGCTGGGACCTCCATGACGGTCTGTACCTGCTGATCGAGCGGTCCGCGGCAGACGGCGCGAGCGCGCAGGAGCTCTGGCGGCTCGTGCCGGGCCCCGACTCACGGGCGGTCGTGGAGACGTGGCGGGCAGCAGGCGCGGATGGTGGCCTGCATTCAGCGCGGCTGGTTGACCGCGAAGTAGAGGCGCTCGGTCCACAGGGATTCAGGCGGCAGCGCGGTTGCAACATGAGCTTCACACTGCGGCCAAACGGCGAGTTTTTCGGCACCCACGATAGCGTTGACGCGTGCCAATGGACCGCCGACGGCGACGGTCTCCTGTGGCGCGAACTCACCCTCACTCCGAACCAGATCCTCTGGCGCGAGCGCGGAACA
>SKYU01000148.1 GCA_007127715.1 Gammaproteobacteria bacterium
GATGTGCCGGGGGGCGGCGAGGTATTTCTCCAGCAGCAGGCGGTCGTCGCCGAAGGCGGCCCGGGCCTCGCGCCGGGCTGCGACCAGCGCCTCGGCCAGCGCGTCGGGCGTCGCGACCACGCGCATGCCCTTGCCCCCGCCGCCGGCGGCGGCCTTGAGCAGGACCGGATAGCCGATCCGCGCGGCGGCGGCGGCCAGGCGGGCCTCCTCGTCGTTTTCGCTGGCGTGAGGTGCGTCGCCACGCGGGACGGCCTCGGCATCGTCCGGGACCACCGGTACGCCGGCGGCAGTCATCAGCGCCTTCGCGCGGCGCTTGTCGCCCATGTCACGGATCGCCCGGGCGGGCGGGCCGATGAACACCAGCCCGGCCGCAGCGCAGGCCTCGGCGAACTCCGCATTCTCGGACAGGAACCCGTAGCCCGGATGCACCGCGTCCGCGCCCATCGCCCGCGCAGCCTCCAGCAGGCTCGCGATGTCGAGGTAGGCGCCTGTCGGCTCGGCGGGGCCGAGGTGGAACGCCTCATCGGCCAGGCGCACGTGGCGGGCATCGCGGTCGGCGTCGGAGTAGACGGCCACGGCAATGAGACCCAGCCGCTGCGCCGTCGCGATGATCCGGCAGGCGATCTCGCCCCGGTTGGCGATCAGCAGGCGGCGGAACACGCAGGGCTCCTACATCCGAAAGACACCATAGGGCGTCTCCTCGGCCAGCGGGGCATGCGCGGCGGCGGCCAGGCCGAGAGCGAGCACCCGACGGGTGTCGCGCGGATCGATCACCCCGTCGTCCCACAGCCGGCTGCTGGCGTGGAAGGGATGGCCCTCGCGCTCGTACTGCTCACGGATGGCCTCGCGGAAGGCGGCCTGCTCGGCCTCGGGCCAGGTCTCACCCCGGGCCTCGACCCCGCTGGCACGCACCAGCGAGAGTACGCTCGCCGCCTGCTCGCCACCCATCACCGAGATGCGCGCGTTCGGCCACATCCACAGGAAGCGCGGCTGGTAGGCCCGACCGCACATGCCATAGTTGCCCGCGCCGAAGGACCCGCCGATCAGCACCGTGAATTTCGGTACCCGGGCGCAGCTGACGGCCGTCACCAGCTTTGCACCGTCGCGGGCGATGCCGGCGTGTTCGTAACGCCGCCCGACCATGAACCCGGTGATGTTCTGCAGGAACACCAGTGGAATGCCGCGACGATTGGCCAGCTCGATGAAATGCGCGCCCTTCAGGGCGCTCTCGGAAAACAGGATGCCGTTGTTTGCGAGGATGGCGACGGGATAGCCGTGGATCCAGGCAAGACCGCAGACCAGTGTCGTGCCGTAGAGCGCCTTGAACTCGTCGAAGACCGAGTCGTCGACCAGCCGGGCGATGAGCTCACGCACATCCCAGGCGCTGCGGGTGTCCCGCGGCACGAGCCCGAGAATGTCCTCGCTCGGGTAACGCGGTTCCCGCGGTTCGCGGGTGGGCCGTAGCGTTGGCGCCGGGCGGTTCAGGCCGCCCACGAGATCCCTCGCGATCGCCAGCGCATGGGCGTCGTCCTCGGCCAGGTAATCGGCGACACCCGAGCTGCGCGCATGGACATCGCCACCGCCCAGGGTCTCGGCATCGACCACCTCGCCGGTGGCGGCCTGCACCAGTGGCGGCCCGCCGAGAAAGATCGTGCCCTGGCGGCGCACGATGACGGTCTGGTCGCACATGGCCGGGACATAGGCGCCGCCGGCGGTACACGAGCCCATCACCAGCGCGATCTGCGGGATATTCAGCGCCGAGAGCCGCGCCTGGTTGTAGAAGATCCGTCCGAAGTGCTCGCGGTCCGGGAAGACCTCATCCTGCAGCGGCAGGTAGGCCCCGCCCGAGTCGACCAGATAGAGACAGGGCAGGTGGTTCTCCAGGGCGATCTCCTGGGCACGCAGGTGTTTCTTGACCGTGAGGGGAAAGTAGGTGCCGCCCTTCACGGTGGCGTCGTTGGCCACGATCATGCACTCGATGCCACGGACGCGTCCGATGCCGGCCACCACGCCGGCGCAGGGAACCTCGTCGTCGTAATGACCCAGCGCGGCAAGCTGGCCGATCTCGAGGAACGGGCTGGCGGGGTCGAGCAGCCGGTCGATGCGCTCGCGCGCAAGCAGCTTGCCACGAGCGGTGTGGCGCTCGCGGGCATGGGCGGGACCACCCTCCGCGATCCGTGCCGCCGTCGCCTCCAGCGCCTCGACCAGGGCGCGGTGATGCGCGGCATTGGCCGCGACTTCCGCATCGGCGGCGTCCAGCCTCTGGCCGATGAGGTTCACGCGCCCTGCTCCACGGGCCGGCGGCGCAGCAGACCGGTGCGCCGACAGCTGGCCACCAGCTCATCGCGCTGGTTCCAGGCCCGGTGAGCGAAGGTGACGATACCCGCGTCGCGCCGCGAGCGGCTCTCGCGCAGCGCCAGCACCTCGGTCTCGATGCGCAGGGTGTCGCCGTGGAACACCGGCTTCGGGAAACGCACCTCGTCCCAGCCGAGGTTGGCGATCGCCGTGCCCAGCGTGGTGTCACCGACCGAGATGCCGACCATCAGGCCGAGTGTGAAGCCGCTGTTGACGATCCGCTCGCCGAACTCGCTGTCCTTCATGGCCTCGGCATCGAGGTGCAGCGCAGCGGGGTTGTGGGTCAACGTCGAGAACAGCACGTTGTCGGTCTCGGTGACCGTGCGGCGGATGGCGTGCCGGAACACCTGCCCGACCGTGAATTCCTCGTAATACAGACCCGCCATCAGCGCGCGCCCGCGTGGCGGCTGCCGGCGCAGCGGGTCATGCCGCTGCCTCGAACAGCTCACGACCGATCAGCCACCGGCGGATCTCGCTGGTGCCCGCGCCGATCTCGTAGAGCTTGGCGTCACGCAGCAGCCGACCGGCCGGGTAGTCGTTGATGTAGCCGTTGCCGCCAAGCGCCTGGATGGTCTCCAGCGCCATCCAGGTGGCCTTCTCGGCGGCCATCAGGATGCAGCCGGCAGCGTCCGCACGTGACGCATGACCGCGGTCCGCCGCGGCCGCGACCGTGTAGACATAGGCGCGGCAGGCATTCATGGTGGTGTGCATGTCGGCGAGCTTGCCCTGCATGAGCTGGAACTCGCCGATCGCGCGACCGAACTGACGGCGCTCGCGCACATAGGGCAGCACGAGATCCATGCACGCGCGCATGATGCCCAGCGCTCCCCCGGCCAGGACGATGCGCTCGTAGTCCAGCCCGGACATCAGCACCTCCACGCCGCCTCCGACGTCGCCGAGCACATTGGCGGCGGGAAGCTCGCAGCCGTCGAACACCAGTTCACAGGTGTCCGAGCCGCGCATGCCGAGCTTGTCGAGCTTGGGCGAAGTGCTGAACCCTGCCATGCCGCGCTCGACAATGAACGCGGTGATCCCGCGCGCGCCAGCCGAGGGGTCGACGGTGGCGTAGACGACCAGGACGTCGGCCTCGGGGCCGTTGGTGATCCACATCTTGCTGCCATGCAGCCGGAAGCCTTCAGCGGTGCGCTCGGCACGTGTGCGCATGCCGACCACATCGGAGCCGGCGCCCGCCTCGCTCATCGCCAGCGCCCCGACGTTCGAGCCGTCGATCAGTCCGGGGAGATACGCCTCGCGTTGCGCGGGCGTGCCCCAGCGGTACAGCTGGTTCACGCAGAGATTGGAATGCGCGCCGTAGGACAGCCCGACCGAGGCCGAGGCGCGGCTCAGCTCCTCGCAGGCGATGACATGCGCAAGGTAACCCAGCCCGGCACCGCCATGCGCCGCATCGACCGTGATGCCGAGCAGCCCCAGCTCACCCAGGGCCGGCCAGAGCTCTCGCGGGAAGCGGTTGCTGCGGTCGATCTCCGCGGCCTGCGGTGCGACCTTCGCACGGGCGAAGGCGGCAACCGACTCGCGCAGCATGACGAGCGTCTCGTCGTGGCCGAAGTCGAGTTCCAGCATGGCTCCCCCCGCCCGGTCGATGGGTTGGCATCGACTTCCATTTTGTCGGACAATCCGACCAAACGTCAACATCAAACGCTCATCCGGCCGGTCGCCGTGCCGGCACGAGGACGCTGGCCCCATGCGCGAACTCTTTGCTCCCCTGCGTACCGAAACCGCCTACCAGCAGGTCTGCGAACTCATCGAGGAGAAGATCCTCGGCCGGGCCCTGCACCCGGGCGACGCGCTCCCCACCGAGACCGAGCTGGCCCGCCAGTTCGCCGTCAACCGCTCGACCGTGCGCGAGGCCCTGCGGGCGCTGGAGAGCCGGGGGCTGGTGACGCGGGCGCCGGGCAGCAAGCGCCTGCGCGTGGCACGGCCGGCCGCAGCGGCCGTGGCCGACGGGGTGAGCCGCGCGCTGGTGCTGCACCAGATCACCTTCCTGCAGGTCTGGGAGGCGATGATGCTGCTCGAGCCGGAACTCGCGGCCCTGGCCGCGCGCCGGCGCAGCGCCACCCAGCTCGCCGCGCTCGAGCAGACGGCCCTGGCCTTGGCCGACGAGCCCGCCCTGCCGGCCGAAGAGGCCGTCGAGCACACCGTGCGTTTTTTCAGCCTGCTCGGCGAGGCCTGCGGCAACCATGCCCTGGAGATCGCCGCCGAACCGCTGACCCGCCTGCTCAGACCTACACTCTCGCGGATGATCGACGAGGTGCCACAGGCCCGCCAACGCATCGCCGGCGCGCAGCGTCGGCTGCTGGCCGCGCTCGGGCGGCGCGACGCGGTGCAGGCGCGCGAGTGGATGATCAAGCATATCCGCGACTTCCGTCGGGGCTACGAGCTCGCCGGCATCGCGCTCGACGCCCGGGTCGAGACCGCCGCGGCATCACGGTAGACTTCGCGCCTTGCTGGGATAACGGCCACGACACGGGAGTGCCGAGATGCTGGATGCATGGCCCACGCTGCTTTCGGGCTGGCCACTTTTTTTCGTATGCGCCGGGGCCACGGCGCTGACGCTTGTCTTCGGGCGCCGCCAGCCGCTGGCGTGGTTTGCACTGGGGGTGATGTTCTTCGCGCTGCGCCTGTCGGAACTCGGCGTGGCGGCCTGGGTGGGCGCGGTGGTGATCCTGGTATGGCGGATCTCCAACCCGCCGGAGTCTTCGCGACCCGGGTGACCCGCCGCCGTGACTATCCGCCGAGATAGAACATCTCGGCCTTGTCCTCACGCGTAGCCCGGGCCCGGAGCTCACTGTAGCGGTCGTCCCGCCCCCGCCAGAGCTCGATCAGGGCTGCGCGCAGCGCATCGTCATCGACACCGCCGCGCAGCAGCTCCCGCAGATCCACCCCTTCCGAGGCGAACAGGCAGGTAAACAGCTTGCCGTCAGAGCTCAGCCGCGCACGGCTGCAGTCGCCGCAGAATGGCGCGCTCACCGAGGAGATGAAGCCGATCTCACCCTGGCCGTCAACGAAGCGCCAGCGGCGGGCCACCTCGCCACGATAACCGGCCTCCAGCGGCTCGAGCGGCCAGCGTTCGTGGATCCGGGTCCGCAGCTCGGCCGACGGGACAACATCCTCCAGGCGCCAGCCGTTACGCGTCCCCACATCCATGTACTCGATGAAGCGCACGATCACACCGCTGCCTCGGAAGCGCGCCAGCAGGTCGAGCAGCGTGTGATCGTTCACACCGCGCTGCACCACCACGTTGAGCTTCAACGGTGAAAGCCCAGCCTCGACTGCGGCCTCGATGCCTTCCAGCACACGCGCGAGCTGAGCCCGGCCACCACTCATGCGCGCGAACACGTCAGGATCGAGTGAGTCCAGACTGACCGTCACCCGATCCAGGCCGGCGGCCTTCAGGGCCACGGCATGCTGGGCCAGCAGCACGCCGTTGGTGGTCAGCGCCAGGTCTTCGACGCCCTCCAGCGTGGCCAGATCGGCCACCAGGTCGCTGATCGCCGGGCGCAGCAGCGGCTCCCCTCCGGTAATGCGGAGCTTGCTGACACCAAGCCCGACCAGCAGCGCGGCCAGCCGCGTGATCTCGGCGAACTCCAGCCGCTCGGGCGAGCGCAGAAACCGGAAACGCTCGTGGTAGACCTCGGCGGGCATGCAGTAGGGGCAGCGGAAATTGCAGCGGTCCATGACCGAGATCCGCAGGTCTCGCAGCGGGCGCCCGCGCCGGTCGGTCGGTCCCGGCAACACACCCTGAGGGCGGCCACGGCGCCAGTCAGTGAGGGGTTTCAGATCGCCCTCACGGCTCACGGGGCCTGCAGGGCGACCGGGCGGCGATGACGCAGCACCCGGTAGTTCGCCACGTGGACGGCCGCCAGTGCGAGGCTGCCGATCACCATGAGCGTGGCTTCCAGCGCGTGCGAAAGGTTGTCATGCCCCCAGGTGCTGGCAAAGGTGAGCAGGGCCATGGCCGCCACCCCGGCCAGAAGCACGCGGCTGCGGCGATGCTGGCGCCACCCCAGGGCCAGTCCGAGCGTGCTGATCGGCAGCACGATGAAGAGCATGAGTTCGTGGAAGTGCTCGTCGCCCCCGATCCCGAGGGTAAGCAGCGGCAGCAGCGCGATCACCGCGGGCGTCAGGATACAGTGGAGGACACACACCCCTGAAAGCAGGATGGCGATACGGTCGAGCTGGCGGGTCAGGAGTTCCATGTTCTCGTGATTCCGGGGCGTCAGTGCGCCTGGCTGCAGTCGGGGCACAGCCCGGTGAGTTCAATGCTCTGTTCCTCGACCGAGAACCCCAGGGCCTCGGCCTCGCGCCGGAGCGAGTGCCCGACCCGCGCGGACTCCATCTCGACCACCCTGCGGCAATCGCGACAGATCAGGAACTGCCCCTGATGTGCGTGGTCTGGATGGGCACAGCCTACGAAGGCGTTCAGGGTCGCCAGCCGATGGACCAGCCCAGCCTCCACCAGAAACTCGAGCGCGCGATAGACAGTCGGCGGCATGGCGCGACGGCCGTCACGACTCAGCTGGTCGAGCAGGTGATAGGCGCCCACCGGTTCGTGGTTCTGCCAGATGAGCTCGAGCACACGCCGGCGGATGGGCGTGAACCGCAGCCCGCGACGCCGGCAGGTCTCCTCGGCCGCAGCCAGCGCCGACTCGATGCACTCCGAATGGTCGT
The DNA here is from genome assembly GCA_007127715.1 of Gammaproteobacteria bacterium. Lineage (GTDB taxonomy): Bacteria > Pseudomonadota > Gammaproteobacteria > Steroidobacterales > PWYM01 > PWYM01. The sequence goes on from SKYU01000148.1 coordinate 7,045, forward strand.
GCTCGGGCGCCGGGAACGAGTCTGCAGGTCGGGTTTCGGTCATCGACACGCTCCGTCGAGGGGCGAAGGCGACAGACGCTCAGGGCTTCCGCCGCGCGGGGACTGTTATATTATACCACCGCGCGTCGGCTTGCGCGCGCGTTTCCTCCGGACGACTCGATGAGCACCCCAGCCCCCCTCCCGGACGCCGCCGGCGTCACGTTGCGACTTGAAGATCTTAGCTTCGATTACGGCGACGGCCAGGTCCTGCGTTTCCCCGATTGCACGGTGCCGAGGGGCCAGCACTGCCTGATCCTTGGACCCTCAGGCTGCGGCAAGAGCACGCTGCTGCACCTGATTGCGGGGCTGCTCCCGCCCACGGGCGGCCAGATCACCCTGGCGGGTACACCGCTGGCCGGCCTGCGGGGCGCGGCGCTCGACCGCTTCCGCGGCCAGCACGTGGGCCTGGTCTTCCAGCGCCTGCACCTGTTGCCGGCGCTCACGGTGCGCGAGAACCTGCTGCTGGC
>SKYU01000035.1 GCA_007127715.1 Gammaproteobacteria bacterium
GAGGCCAGCGCCTCGCCGGTCCAGTCAGGAAACGGATCGGCCAGACGACGCCAGGCGCCTGGTCCGCCGGCGAGTTCCTCGTCGCTCAGCAGGCAGGCATCGAACATGGCGGTCAGGCCTGCCTGATCCATGTCGATCCCGATCAATACCAGCTCCTGGCGCCGATCGCCCCAGGGTTCCTCGAAGCGATCAAGCAGGGGTCCGAGCGCGGCGTCATCCTCCGGCCAGTGCTGTCGTGGCGTCGCGGCCCACCAGTAGCCCGCGGGGCCATGACGGCAGGCGCCTCCGGCCTGCGACCAGCTGCCGGCCATGTCGTTTCGCGAGGCGAGCCAGAAAAACCCCTTGGAGCGCACCACGCCCGGCCACTCGCGGTTGATCAGCGCATGGAATCGCCCAGGATGGAACGGCCTGCGCGCGCGATAGACGAAACTGGCGATGCCGTATTCCTCGGTCTCCGGCACATGTTCTCCTGCGAGTTCGCGAACCCACGCCGGCGAGGCCTGGGCCCGTTCGAAATCGAAGCGTCTCGTGTCCAGCACCTCCCCGAGCGCCACCTGGCCGAAGTGGGCCGGGACGATATGCGCGCCTGGATTCAGCGTTGCGAGCAGCGACCTCAGTCGCTCGGCATCTGCAGCACTGACCAGGTCGAGCTTGTTGACGACGATCACGTCGCAGAACTCCACCTGGTCGATCAGCAGATCGACGACGGTGCGGTCATCCTCCTCACCCAGCGACTCGCCGCGGTCGGCAAGGAAATCGGCCGTCGCATAGTCCTGCAGGAAATTCAATGCATCGACTACGGTGACCATCGTGTCCAGACGCGCGACGTCGCCGAGACTCACGCCACTTTCATCGGCGAAGGTGAAGGTCTGGGCTACGGGCAAGGGTTCGGAGATGCCGGTGGACTCGATCAGCAGATAGTCGAACCGGCCCTCTCGGGCAAGCCCCGCCACTTCGCGCAGCAGGTCCTCGCGCAGGGTGCAGCAGATGCAGCCGTTGGACATCTCCACCAGCCGTTCCTCGGTGCGCGAGAGGTTCGCATCGCCCTCGCGTACCAGCGCCGCGTCGATGTTCACCTCGCTCATGTCGTTCACGATGACGGCGACACGGCGGCCTTCGCGGTTGTTCAGTACATGGTTGAGCAGTGTCGTCTTGCCTGCACCCAGGAAGCCGGAGAGTACGGTAACGGGCAGGCGCGGGTCGGGGGCGGTCATGTGGCAGGTCTCCGGGTTCAGTCTTGCCAGACGGCGTCCAGGCTGAACAGCAGCCTCGGGGCCGGATCTGCAGGTGAGCGGTGAATGACGCCATGACCCGCGTTGCCCGGAAAGGTCTCGCCCTTCAGCAGGGCAATGGCGCCTGTCGGGATGCTGCGGACGAGTTCCGGGGTGCGGATCAGACCGGATTCGGTGTCGCTGCGTCCGCCGGCGCCCGGGCCGAGCAGGCGCCGGTCGGCCGAAGGGTCGTCCAGCCACTGCGTACCCGGGCCGGCATAGGTACACAGCAGGCGTATGCCGACCCGGTCGACGTGCAGGCGCGGACACATCGGCCCGGCGAGCTGGTGCAGACGCACGCCCAGCGCATCCGGCTCGAGGAGGCTTGCATAGATCTCCGCCAGCGCGCTCACATCCTCGACGAACGCCCGATGACCGGGGAGCCCTGCGTATGCAGCGAGCCAGGCCGTCCAGCCGCCCTCACTGGCTGGCAGGACGCCGTTGAGGGCGATGGGCTGTGCGCATGCGGCCTTGGAGAATGCCTGCAGGTCAGGGCACAGCACCCGGGGCAGGACGCAGAGATTCACGTCAGGCTCGTAGATGAGCGCCAGGTCGGCGATCGTGTCGACCTGGCGACTGGCAGGGACTGAGGTCTCGCCGAAGCGCTCTGGATGGGCGGCCATGGGTGTTTCCCGAAGTCTGCAGCACGTATCGTTATACTATAACGCATCTGGCGCGCTGGAAACCGGCCGCGAGGGGCAGGCCATGCTCAGCGTGCCGCGCTAGTCTCCGGTTGACCCACCAGAATGCGGGCCAGCCAGTCGCTGGCCCCACGGACGATCACGAACAGGCATGGCGCGAGGAACAGCGTCAACAGCGTCGATACCGCCAGTCCGCCGACCACCGCGACAGCAAGAGGGCGCATCAGTTCAGCGCCCGAGCCCATGCCCACGGCCAGCGGCAGCATGCCGCCGATGGTGGTCATCACCGTCATCAGGATCGGGCGCAGGCGGATCCGGCCAGCCTCGACCACCGCGTCTATCAGCGCCGCGCCGCGGCGCAGTCCCCGTTCGATGTACTCGACCAGCAGGATGGCGTTGTTGACCACGATGCCGATCAGCAGGATCAGCCCGAGCTGGGCGGGCGCGCTGACGGCCGTGTCGGTCGCCCAGAGTGCAAGCGCCACACCAATCAGCGCGAACGGCGCAGTCAGCATGATCACCAGCGGATTGCTGAGCCGTTCGTACTGCACCACCAGAACCGCGAACACCAGGAAGGCCGCCAGAAGGACCACCTGCAGCGTTTCCCGACGGCTCTCTTCTATGGCCTCGGCCTGCCCGCCGATGATCACGGAGATGTCGCCCCGCGGCGGAGATTCGGCCAGGCGGGTCTGCAGCTCGGTGATGATGCTGTCGACGTCTGCGACTGCCGTGTTGAAACTGCCGGTGACGCGTTGCACGCGGACCTGGTTCTGGCGCTGGATACGCGCCGGGCCTTCTTCGATCTCCAGACGCGCAACATCGCCAAGTCGCACCATGCCGGCCTCGCCGCTGGCGACGATCACGTCATAGAGCAGGTCCGGGTTGTCCAGGCGCTCGCGTGGCAGACGTACCCGCAGGTTGTAGTCGAACTGCCCGCTGGAGAAACGCGTGGGCAGGGCACCGGTCACGGCATCGCGCAGTGCCGACCCTACCTGCTCGACACTGACGCCGAGTGCGGACGCACGCTCGCGGTCGACCTGGATCCCGATCTGCGGGTTACGGTCAGCGCCGGCGACATCGGCGTTCTCGAGGCCGGGAATGTCCTCGATCAGGCGCACGATACGCCGCGCCTCCTGCTCCATCAGGTCGAGATCATCGCCGATGAGAAGCAGATCGAGATCCTCGCCGGCGACACTGAAATTCAGCCCCCGGATACGCGGTGGTGCCACGCCGATGCGGGCGCCTGGAATATCGAGCGCGGCCAGCCGTTGCCGGGCCTCCACCACCCAGCGGCCCGCCGGCCAGTCCGGGCGCTCGGCTGCAGGTGTCAGGCGGAGTTCCATGATCACCAGGCCCGAGCGTTCGGTGACCACCCCTCCGAAAAGCGCCCCGCCAGCGATGGTGAAAACGTTGTCCAGATGCGGCAGCTCACGCAGCGCGGCCTCGACCTGGCGGGCCGCCTGATCGGTCTGCTCAGGCGTCGCCCCCTGGGGCAGGCGCATGAAAATCCGCACCTCGGCGTTGTCGAGTTGCGGCATGAACTCCGTACCCAGGCTGTTGAACAGCGTGACCGAGGCGCCCAGCGCGGCAAGCGCGGCGGCAATCACCAGCCAACGCAACCTGATCGCCCCGCGCAGCAGCCAGCCGTAGCCCTCTGCCAGTGCGAGCATGCCGCGGTCGATGCCGCGGAACACGCGCGTTTCTGCGAAGCCGGAGCGTATCTGCAGCCGCGAGAACTGCGCTGCCAGCATCGGCACCAGTGTCAGCGCCACGGTGAGCGATGCCACCACCGCAAAGGAGATGGTGATGATCAGTTCGCGGAACAGCAGCGCCGCGAACCCGAGTACCAGCAGAAAAGGCACGACCGCAGCCAGGTTGGTCAGCGTGCCGGCAACTATGGCGGAGGCGACTTCGTCGGCCCCGTCACCGGCCGCCTGGCGGGCTGGTTTGCCCAGGCGATCCTGGTGACGCGAGATGTTCTCCAGCATCACGATGGCGTTGTCGAGCAGCAGTCCGACGCCGAGCGCCAGCCCGCCAAGGCTCATCACATTGAGCGTCAGCCCGCCAAAGCCCATCAGTGCGAAGGTGGCGATGATCGCGATCGGGATCGACAGACCGATGATCAGCCCCTTGCGGAAACTGCCCAGAAAGGCCAGGACGATCAACAGGGCCAGCAGCCCGCCGAGGAGGGCCGCCTGTGCCACCGCCTGCACCGAACCGCGCACGAAGAACGACTCATCGCGGGTGCTCTGCCAGTCGATGTCGGCGGGAATGAAGCCCGAGGCGGCCAGTGAGTCCAGGCGAGTGTTGATCGCGTCGACCACCTCCACCGTGTTGGCGTCCGGCTGCTTGAACACGGACAGCTGGGTGGCGGGGACACCGTCGAGGCGCACGAATACCCGCTGTTCCTGGAAACCGTCCCGGACTTCGGCAAGGTCGCCGAGACGCACGCTGCCGCCGCCCGGCAGGGCGATGAGCACCTGCTCGACGTCGGCCGCCGAGGTGAATCGGCCATCGGTGCGGGCCAGCACGTCGAAACCGGGCGCGGTGACGTTACCGGCACCGATATTGCGGTTCTCGCGAGCAATCCTGTCGGCGATTTCGCGCAGCGAGAGTCCATAGCCTGCCAGGCGCTGCGGGTCGAGGATGACCTCCATCTCGCGGATCTGACCGCCTACGCTCTCGATCGAGGAGACGCCCGGGATCGACTGCAGCTGGGGGGCGAGGGCGTTGTCGACCCAGTCGCGCACCTCGCGCGGTGAGCGTGCGCTGGAGGAGAATCCAGCCTGCAGCACGGCCGAGCTGCCAGGATCCCATTTGCGCAGCCGCGGTGGGTCGACGTCGGGCGGCAGTTGCGCACGGGCGCGCTCCAGCAGGCGTGACGCATCCTGCAGTGCCTTGTCGAGGTCGACACCGTAGTTGAAGACGAGGTCGATCTCGGCACGTCCCTCGCGGGCCTCACCGGTCATCAGTACCAGGTTTTCGGTCGAGGCGAGCTGTCGCTCGAGCACGCGCGTCACCTGCTCCTCGACCACCGTGGGTGCCGCGCCCGGATAGCCCACACTGATGCGGATCAGCGGGTAGACCACCTCCGGCAACAGATTGACCGCGATCCGGCCCGAGGCGAATACGCCGATCACCAGAATCATGGCGGTGACCGCCAGCGTCCCCAGCGGGCGGTCGATGGCAATCCGGGACAGCCCCTTGAAGACCTGTGCGCCGCGGGTGGGTTCTTCGCGAGGGGTATTCATCCGTCCGCACCTTCGAGCCAGCCGACCACCCGCACGTTCTGACCCTCACCGAAATCCGTGGGGTTGGCGTTGACGATGACCTCGCCTGGCGCGAGGCCATCGAGAATCTCCCGCCAGATGCCCCGTGATGGACCGGTCACCACAGGCCGTCGTCTGAGCCGCTGATTCTCATCGATGACCATGACATGGCTGCCTTCGCGGCCCAGGCCGATACTGCCAAGCGGTACGGCGAGAACGCCCTGCCGCCGTTCCACCACGACCTCCGCGCGCGCCAGGAACCCCAGGCGCAGCACGACATCCTCCGGCGGTGCGAGCTCGACTTCCACCGTCACCAGGCGGGAGGGACCGTCGGTCGCCGGCATGATGCGGCGGACGCGCCCTGGCAGTGGCGGGTGGTCGCGCAGGGCATCGACCCGGACCGGCACTTCCATACCGGGTGCGAGATTGGCCACATCGAGTTCGGAGAACCCGAAACGCACGACCAGTGTCGTGGTGTCGGCGATGGTCAGCAGCGACTGGTATTGCGAGACCGCCTCGCCGGGCTCGGCCAGTCGCTCGGTCACGACGCCGTCCAGCGTGGCCCTGAGTTCACCGTAGGCCACCCGCGTTTCCCAGAGCTCGACTTCCGCGCGGGTGCGTTCGAGTTGTGATGCAGCGCGCTCGACGCTGGCGGTGTCGACCTGACCCCGCATGGCGAGCGCCTCCAGGCGCTCCAGGTTGGAGGTCTCCTCGGTCAGCGCTGCCCGCACCCGCCTGAGTTCGGCGCGCTGTTCGCGGACATCGATTACCGCGACCTGCTGGCCCTCGCGAACACGGTCGCCCTCCTCGACGTCCAGCCGGGAGATGATACCTGAGGTGCGGGCCGCCAGGCGCACGCTCCGCAGCGGCTCGACGGTTCCGGACACCACGACACTTCTTGATAGGTCCCGGTGCTGGACCTCATAGGCCTGGACCGGCAGAGCAGGCCTGGCCTGTGGCCGCCCGCTGCCCGGCCCTCCGCCAGGCGGCGCGGGTGCGTCGTTGCAGCCTGCAAGGAGCACTGAGAGCAGCAGGGCGAGCGCTGCCGAAACGATGGGCTGGCCGGTGGACCGACGGGCTGAGGCGTCCATGACGATACGACTGACTCCCTGGCTGTGTCATTCTTGTTGTACGCTGCCGCGACGGCGGTTGGATGTGGGCGGCTGGCCGGCGCGAGGGTATTCTTCAATGACCATGGGTATTTTATTCCGTTCCGCTGCGGTGGTCTGCCTGGGCGTCCTGCTTGCAGCCTGCGATACTCCGGACCCCGAGCCGCCGCCGTCTGAGAGCCCGGGAACCGATCGCCCGCCGGTGTCTGCGCTGCGCGCGACCGGTAACGAGCCGCCATGGTTGCTGCAGATCGACGAGACCACGGTGCAGTTGACGCTGGAATATGGCCAGCGCGTTCTCGAGGGACCGTCTCCGCCGGTAGAACAGACGCCCGAGGGCCATGGCTGGCGCGGAGTCCTCGAGGGCGTGAGCATTCAGGCCGTGGCACGCGAGGAGGTCTGTCGGGACAGCATGACCGGCATGCCGCATCCGTTGAGCGTCTCGCTGCGGCTGGACGACGAACGGTTGGTCGGCTGTGGGGGCGACCCGCTGCACCTACTGCTCGGAGAGCCCTGGCAGGTCGAGACGATCGCCGGCACTGCACCGGTCGAAGACGCCTCGATCACCCTGCAGTTCGCAGCCGACGGTCGACTCTCCGGCAGCGGTCCCTGTAATCGCTATACCGGGCCCTACACGCTCACCGGTGAAGGTCTCGGTGTAGGTGATCTCGCCAGCACACTGATGGCCTGCACGCCGGCGAAGCTGGACCAGGAAGACGCTTTCCACGCGCTGCTACGCGAGGTCTATCGTTTCGACATTGACACGTCCGGGGCCCTGGTGCTGCATGCGTCGGAAGGTCGGACGCTGATTGCACGGCGCTGAGTTCCGGCGAGTCCGCCGCAGGCGCAGCGCGGCACCGGTCTCGGGGCAGTGACCTCAGTGCGCGTCCAGCGCGTGGCGCCTGAGATCCTCCAGGCTGACGACCGCCAGCGCGTTGCGATGCGTGGCCGCGAGCACGACCTGCGGTGCGCAGCCCGCCTCCAGCGCCTCGCGCCAGCGAAGCGCACACAGGCACCACTGGTCGCCCGGCTGCAGGCCGGGGAAGCCGAATTCAGGACGGGGTGTCGAGAGATCATTGCCGCGGGCTTTCGAGAAGGCCAGGAAATCGGCCGTGACCCGGGCGCAGATCACGTGCAGGCCGACGTCATCGGGGCCGGTATTGCAGCAGCCGTCGCGGTAAAAGCCGGTCATCGGCTCGATAGAGCATGAGGCGAGGGTCTCGCCGAGGAC
>SKYU01000119.1 GCA_007127715.1 Gammaproteobacteria bacterium
AAAATCGATGGGATGGATCGCTTCAAGGGGCCACTATTCCATTCCGCACGGTGGCCCAAGGATCTTGAATGGGAAGGTAAACGTATCGGCATTATTGGAGCTGGAGCGACAACGGTACAGATGGTCCCAGCGATGGCTGGGAAAGCAAGATCCGTGACGGTGTTCCATCGCACGCCGAACTTCATCCTGCCGGCTGTGCAAGCGCCCATGACTGAGGAATGGGAAAAGGAAATCAAGCAAGACTACGACGCGGTCGTAACCAAGTGCCGCAACCATGTCTTCGGTATGGCTTTCGACACCGCCAATGGCCGTATGGCTGTAGAAACTCCGAGAGATGAACGCGAGCGCATCTTCGAGGAGAAGTGGACTGGCAGCTTCCGGTGGGTATTCGAGACCTTCGACGACCTTCTGGCGAGCCCGGAAGCGAATCGTATGGCCTCGGAGTTCATCATCAGGAAGATGAAGGAGCGCATCAAGGATCCGAGGATCGCCGAGATCCTGGTCCCGAAGATCGGGGATTACCCACTGTTCGCCAAACGTCCTCCGCTGGATCACGGTTACCTCGAGTGTTTTGACCGCGACGACGTGCATCTGGTCGATATCAGAGATCAGGGTGAACCGATTGTCGAAATCACCGAGACTGGCGTACTGACCGCAAAGAATCACTACGACTTCGACATCATCGTGATGGCTACTGGGTTCAGCGCCTATACCGGCGCCCTGGAGGCCTTCCCGATCCGTGGCGTGAGCGGCCAGACGCTGCGCGACAAGTGGCGGGAAACCTCCAGTTCCATCATGGGCGTCTGCGTAGCAGACTACCCTAACCTCTTTATCGTCACCGGACCCCAGGCGCCGTTCGCGAATCTACCGACTTCCATCGAACAGAACGCGATCTGGATCAGCAAGTGCATCAAGAAAATGGAGAGCGAAGGCTACGACGTGTGCGTACCGAAACCCGACGCAGAAGCCGAGTGGACGCAACACGTTGCCGAAATCCACAGCCAGGTCCTCATGGCTGAGGGCGACAAAGTTCATTCATGGATGATGGGTGCCAATCTTGAGACCAAGCCACCTCGAGTGCTGATTTACTTCGGCGGTGCCAACAACTACTACGATCGGCTTGATCAGTCGGTAAATTCCGGATTTCCGGAACTGGAATTTCAGAGGCTCGCGAGCTGAGATTTCCTGGACCAGGAATTCCTGCGCTTTCCTATAAAAAAAGCCCCCGCTGAGGCGGGGGTTTTTTTCTGGATCACAAAATAGTTACGGGAATATCAGTGCGGAATTACACCCTCGGCGAAGCCTGCATAAACTCAATGGTCCGCGTCGCGTACTACGCCGAATAGCCTCCATCCACCGGCAAGGATTGTCCACTGATATAGCCGGCATTCTCCGAGGCAAGGAATACCACGGTATCGAAAAGCTCCTGTGGGGCGCCCGCGCGTCCAAGGGCGACCTGTCGCGTCCACTGGTCAAGAATACCTCCGGGGGGAGAATCGATCTCCTGAGACAGACCGATGGCGATGAGACCAACCGCTACGCAGTTCGCGCGGATGTTGTTGACACCTTCCTCGCGGGCGATAGCCGTGCACAGGTGCTGAACGCCAGACTTGGGGATGGAGGAAAGGCCGTCGGTGGCGATATAGCGGTGGATAGCCGCAGTAGTAAGCGCCGTTATGGACCCGCCCCCGCCCTCGCGGAGCGCCGGCACCGTGGCTCGCAATACATGGTAGAAGCCCTTTACGTCGGCATCCAGCGTGTCGTAGAAAACCTGGGGCTCTGCATCCATGATTGGCAGGATGTGCAGAAACGGACCGGTGGCGAAAATGACTGAATGGACCCTGCCGAATTTCTCCATTACAGCGTCCGTAAACGCCTCGACCGCAGGGAGGTCAAGCAGATCGACACTGCCGATGTGGCCTTGTTGACCAACGTCTTCGACTGCCTTGAGGTTTTCCTCGGCAGCAGCGCGATTGCGGTGATAGGTGAAGGCGACGTCGGTGCCGCTTTGCGCCAATAAGCGGACCACACCGCCGCCAAGTCCGCCGGAACCGCCAAAGACAAGTGCAGCGCCTTTCGGAAATCGATAGATGCTCATCGTTACAGCCCTTGTTTGTTTATGGGTAGCGAAACCTCAGCATAGTACGGCAGGAGCGCAGTATAAACAGCTGCCAGCGCCACCATCTGTTCCGCGCATTACGGGCCGTCGCTCATCCGCTCAGCCATAGAACGTCGGCGCCGCCGGCCCCACAGGCATGCCCAGCGCGAATACCCACAGGTAGAACAGCACGATCCAGCCGACCAGGAAGGCGATGGAGTACGGCAACATGGTGGCGATCAGTGTGCCTATGCCGAGGTCCTTGATGTAACGGGTGGCGAAGGCGAGGATCAGGCCGAAATAGCTCATCATCGGCGTGATGATGTTGGTCGTGGAATCACCGATGCGGTAGGCCGCCTGAACCACCTCCGGACTGTAGCCGATCAGCATCAGCATGGGCACGAAGATGGGCGCGGTGACCGCCCACTGCGCCGATGCCGACCCGAGCATCAGGTTCACCACGCAGCACATCAGGATGAAGAACACGAACACCAGCGGGCCGGTCAGCCCGATGCGTTCCAGCAGCTCGGCACCCGTGACCGCCGTGATTGCGCCCAGATTGGTCCAGCCGAAAAAGGCGACGAACTGGGCCGCGAAGAAAACCAGCACGATATAAAGCCCGAGCGTGCCCATGGTATCCGCCATGGCGTTGATCACGTCGCGGTCGGAGCGGAACTCGCCGACCAGCCACCCGTAGACGACACCCGGCACGAAGAAGAACACCAGGATCAGGGCGACGATGCCACGCAGGAAAGGCGAGTTGGCCACCTGGCCTGTCTCGGGGTTGCGCAGCACCCCCCACTCCGGAACCACCGAGAGCGCGATCAGCAGCGCCATCCCCAGGGCGGCCACACCGGCCCAGGCCAGCGCGCGCTTTTCGCGCGTCGCCAGCGGCTCCAGCCGTCCCTCGCTGTCCAGGTCGATCTGTGCCTGCCCAGGGTCGTAGCGGCCCAGCTTCGGCTCCACCACGGCCACGGTGATCCAGGTGCCGACCGCCGTGATGAGAAACGTGCTGACGATCATGAAGTACCAGTTGGCACTCGCGTCGACCATGTAGTCCGGATCGATCAGCCGTGCAGCTTCCTGGGTGATGCCGGCCAGCAGGGGATCGACTGTGCCGAGCAGGAGATTCGCGCTGTAGCCGCCCGAGACGCCAGCGAATGCGGCCGCGAGCCCTGCCAGCGGATGACGCCCGAGTGAATAGAACACCACCGCCGCCAGGGGCACCAGGACGACATAGCCCATTTCGGAGGCGGTGTTGGAGATCACACCGCCGAACACCACCGCGACGGTGACCACGTGACGCGGGGCATTCAGCACCAGGGCCCGGATGGCCGCACCGAGCAACCCCGAGCGCTCGGCGACACCGACACCGAGCAGGGCGACGAGCACTGTCCCCAGCGGAACGAAGCTGACGAAGTTGTTGACCAGGTTGAGCACGATCATGCGCAGGCCATCGCCATTGAGCAGGCTCACGGCACGGATGACGCCATCGGCACTGCGCCCGGCTGCACCCTCCGGCCGCGGATCCGGAACCGAGACCCCGAGCGCGCCCAGCAGCCCCGACAGCAGCACCACGCCAAGGGCGAACAGTGCAAACAACGTGACCGGATGGGGCAGCAGGTTGCCCAGCCACTCGACCGTATCGAGAAACCGGGTAAAGGCGCTGCGGCGCGACGGCGTCTGACTCTGAGGCTGGTTCATGCAGGTCGTCCCTGGTTTCGCCTGCGGGGCATTGTGGAGGGCCGGAACAGTGCTGACCAGCCCGGCGCGGGGTCGCCGCGCTAGGTCCTGACGCGAACCTCGGGTATTCTCGGGGAAAAACCGCGCCCGGGGGGGCGCCACAGGGGCGAAATCCGCGTCATGAGCGAGCCTCAGCGCAGTTTGAAGCCGGATCTCGCCGTCGCCTGGGGCGTCGGCCTGGGTCTGCTTGCGGCCGCAGCCTGGTGCGGGGTGCTGCTGTATGCCTCGATGCCGGACGGCAGCTCGACGCTGGCCCTTCCCACCGCCGGACTGCTGATTTCGCTGGCGGGGGTGTTCGCGGTCGCGTGGTGGGCGCTGCGACGGCAGACGCGGCGTCATGTCGACGGCATCCGCCGAAAGCTCGCCGAGACCACCATTACCCGGAACTATCTCGACCAGATCCTGAGCGGCATGCACGAGGCACTGCTGGTCATCGACCGCGAGGGCCGGATCGTCCGCGCCAATGCAGCCGCCTGCCAGCTGGCGCGGCGCAGCGAGGAGGCCCTGCTCGGCACGCCGATCGCCGGGTTACTGGAGACCGGCGAGGCCCGGACGCTGCTGGACAACGGACACGACCCGCGCCCCCGGGAAGCGCGGCTGCAGCGCGACGGAGAACCCGCCGTCCCGGTATCGCTCACCTGCTCGGCAGTCCGCATGCCCGAGGCGGGCTTCGACGGATTCGTCATCGCCGCCCAGGACATCAGCGAGCGCAAGCGCGCCGAGCAGCGGATCCGCTACCTCGCGCGCATCGACGGACTGACCAAGATCCCCAACCGCATGCAGTTCCAGCATCTGCTGCAGCGCGCGATCGCGCGGGCGAGACGCCAGGGCCGCTTCCTCGGGTTGCTCTACATCGACGTCGATCGGTTCAAGGACATCAACGACACCTACGGACACCTTGCGGGCGACATCTCGCTGGAGCAGTTCACCCATCGGATCATCGCCGCGCTGCCCGAGCGGACGATCGTGGGCCGGTTGGCGGGCGATGAATTCGCGGCGATCATCGAAGACCTTGCCTCGCCTGAGGAGGCCGCACAGGCGCTCGAGGCCGGTGCCGGGCAATTGCTGACCAGCCTGCAGCAGCCTCTGGACGTCCTCGGCCACGAACTGCATATCTCGACGAGCATTGGCCTGGCGCGCTATCCGGTGGACGGTGAGGACGTGATCGAACTGATCCGCAATGCCGACGCCGCCCTCTATGAAGCGAAGAAGGCCGGCGGTCACCAGAGTGCCCTGTACACGCCGGACATGAACGCCCAGGCGGTCGAACGTCTGATGCTGAAAAGCAAGCTGCGCCGCGCGCTGGAACAGGAGGAACTCAGGCTGCGCTACCAGCCGAAGTACAGCGTGGCCACCGGCAAGGTGACCGGCGCAGAGGCACTGGTTCGCTGGGACATGCCGGAACGGGGCTTGATCCTGCCCTCCGATTTCATTCCCCTGGCCGAGGAGGTCAACCTGATTGTCGAACTGGGCACCTGGGTGCTGCGTCAGGTGTGCAGGGACTACCAGGGGTGGCAGCGCTCGCTCGCCTCGCCCGGCCGGATTTCAGTCAACCTGTCACTGAAGCAGCTCCGACAGCCCGATTTCATGCGCAATATCGCCACCATCCTGAGCAGTCACGGGATCTCTCCAACCTGCCTCGAACTCGAAATCACGGAAACCACGCTGATGGAGGACGTCGAGCGCACGGTCCGGCTGCTGGATCAGCTCTACGCGACGGGCCTGCACCTTGCGATCGACGATTTCGGCACCGGATATTCATCGTTGAGCGCCCTGCAGCAGTTTCCCATCAGTACGCTCAAGATCGACCGGAGCTTCGTACGACATGTTGCGACCGACCGCGATGATGCCACCATCGTGACCACCATCATCCAGATGGCGCACAGCCTGGGCATGGACGTCGTGGCCGAAGGCGTGGAGACCGAGGAACAGCTGGATTTCCTGCGCGGTGCGGGCTGCGACCAGGTCCAGGGCATGCTGTTCGGTGAGCCCTTCGAAGCGGGGGACTACGCCGCCCTGCTGCAGCACCAGCTGGAAGGCACGGATCGGCACCGGGTCCTGTTCGCGTGAGGCCATCGGCGGGCATGCTGCGCTGGCTGGGCGTCGCGACAGGTATCCTGCTGATCGGCGCCGCGGGCTGGGCCTGGCATCAGCTCCGCGCCAGCCTGCCCGCGCTGGAGGGCACCGTGGCCCTGGCCGGACTCGATGCACCCGTCACCGTCACCCGAGACGGGCTGGGGGTGGTCACCGTGAGCGCTCACTCGCGCGCCGATCAGGCCCGGGCGCTGGGCTTCGTGCACGCCCAGGAACGCTTTTTCCAGATGGACCTGCTCCGGCGCAGCGGCGCGGGTGAACTGGCCGCACTGTTCGGACCTGCAGCGCTCCCGGTCGACCGTGCCCGCCGCCGCCACCAGATGCGTAGCCGACTCGAAACGGCGCTGGCCCAGTGGGATCCGATGTCGCGCGCACTGCTCGATGCATACACCGAGGGGGTCAACGCCGGGCGCGAGGCGCTGGCTAGCGCAGCATTCGAATACCGGCTGCTGCGGGCCCGGCCTGAGGCCTGGCAACCGGTCGACAGCCTGCTGGTCGTGGCGGCGATGTATTTCGTGCTGCAGGACAACGATGCCGAGCGCAAGCAGACGCGCACACTGATGCAGCAGGCCCTGCCTCCTGAAGTGGTCGACTGGCTGCTGCCGCCCGGCTCGAGCTGGGACGCCACGGTGACCGGCGACCTCTTTTTCGATCCGCCCATACCCGCCGCCGAGATCCTCGACCTGAGGACGCTGGACCCGCCGCCGGAAGGCGACGGTACGGACGCCGACGCCTACGTCCCGCCACCCATGCCCGGCTCCAACAACTGGGCGCTGGGCGGTGCGCTGACGGCCAGCGGTCACGCGATGATCGCCAACGACATGCACCTCGGCCTGCAGGTCCCCGCGCTGTGGTTCCGCAGCAGCCTGGTGCTCACGGCGCGGGATGGCTCGGTCAGCCGGCGCGTCGACGGCGTGACCCTCCCGGGTCTGCCTTTCATGGTGGTTGGCAGCAACGGGCGGGTCGCGTGGGGCTTCACCAACAGCTACGGAGACTGGAGCGACCTCGTACTGCTGGAGCGCCACCCCGAGCAGCCGCAGCGCTACCGCAACCCGGAGGGCTGGGCGGAACTGGTGACCGTCGAGGAGACTCTGGAGGTCCATGGCGCGGCGACGGAGACCCTGGAGGTCACGCTCAGTCGCTGGGGCCCGGTGGTCGCCTCACTGCCTGACGGCACGCCCATGGCCGTGCGCTGGATCGCCCATGAGCCCGCGGCTTTCGCACCGGCCTATGTCGCGCTGGAGACGGCAGCAGACGTGGCCGAGGCCCTCGACATTGCCGGGCGCGCCGGGATCCCGGCACAGAATTTCGTGGCGGGCGATTCGGCGGGCAACATCGGCTGGACCATCACCGGGCCGATTCCCCAGCGGCGCACTGACGTGAACCCACGCGACGCCATCGTCTCTTCGCGGGCGCCGTCCTGGACCGGGTGGGTTGCGGATGACGCACGGCCCCGCCTGCTCAACCCCCCCGGCGGGCGACTCTGGACGGCGAACTCCCGGGTGGTCGGCGGTGAATGGCTGGAAATGATCGGCGACGGTGGCTACGACCTCGGCGCCCGGACCACACAGATCCGTGACCGCCTGATCGAACTCGAGCGGGCCACGAGCCGCGACTTTCTCTCGATCCAGCTCGACGACGAGGCCCGGTTTCTGGCCCGCTGGCACGACCGGCTGGTGAGATTGCTCGACGAGGAGGCGATCGAGGCGCAGCCGGCACGCGCGGCGCTGCGGGAACAACTGGCCGGCTGGGAAGGCCGTGCGAGCGCCGACGCCGTGGCCTACGGCCTGGTGCGCAGATGGCGAACCCTGATGATCGGTGCGATGGCTGCTGCCCTCACGGGTGAGGTCCGAGCCCTGGATCCGGCGTTCCGTTACCGCGAACCGCTGGCCGAAGCCTGGGCCTGGCCGCTGCTGGAGGCCGCACCGGCCCATCTGCTGCACCCGGCGCAGCCGAGCTGGCGGGACTGGCAGCTGGCACTGGTTGATCGGCTGATCGCCGAGCGGGCGATCCAGCCTGGTAATCCGGCCTTCCAGGTTCCGACCTGGGGTGCCTACAACTCCGGGGAAGTCCGCCATCCCCTGAGCCAGGCCGTCCCGTGGCTCAGTCGCTGGCTCGACATGCCCGCCCGGCCGCTGCCGGGAGACGCCGACATGCCCAGGGTGCAGGCGCCGGGTTTCGGTGCCTCGCAGCGGATGGTGATCAGTCCGGGCGCGGAAGACGTCAGCCTGTTCCACCTGCCCGGAGGGCAGAGCGGACATCCGTTGTCACCGTTCTACGGTGCCGGCCATGAGGCCTGGGTCCGTGGCGAGCCGACACCGCTGCTGCCCGGACCGAAGGTCTACGCGCTGGAATTGACGCCGGAGGCGGCCACACCTCAGAACAGGTAGCCCAGTCGCAGGGTCGCGCCCCAGTCCTCGGTGCTGTCAGAGAGGCCGGCGAAACCCGTTGCCGTCAGCCCGAGCCGCCTCTCCTCACCGAAGCGCGTGGAAAAACTGCCGGCGAGCGTGCGCTGGTCCCCGAGCCCCCGGATGGCGTTCACCCGGTTTTCGAAATACAGGGCGACCGCGTTGCGGCTGTTCGCATCGAGCGCCAGGGAAATCCCGGCGCCCAGGCGCACGACATTACGCAATGCCGTGTCGTCGTCCTTGCCGATCCAGGTATGGCCTGCGTCGGCAAACAGGCTGGTCCGGCCGAAGGACTGGATCAGGCTCACCCCGAGCTCCACGTCGGTCTTGCCGGTGCCGAGGCCGCGGTCCTCATCACCGGTGGGCGTCTTGATCCGCAGCAACCCGATCACCCACGGCGATTTCTCACTGCCCTCGAACAGGTACACCTCGCCCTGCAGCGAGATATCACCCAGGCCGGACTCCCGTCTCGTCTCGATCGTCTCCTCCGGCGGCGGTGCGTCGGGCTCGCCACCGGGCGGTCCGGGCACTCCGGGTGCACCCGGTGGCCGGAAAGGCGGGCCGGGCTGAAATCCATCGAACCCCGGGACCGGCTGGCCGCCGACCAGGCGGACATCACCCGGCCCCTCGAGCGATACCAGGGGCAGGGTCACCTGGAGTTCAAACCGCGGGAAATACCAGCGCAGTCCGGTGGCCAGCACGTCGTAGCGGGTGGTGTCCTCGAAACCGTAATCGCCCTCGAAGCGCCCGACGGTAAGATCAAGCCGGGTCTGCTGCAGGCTCAGCGGCCCGTCGCGGGCCTCCAGCGGGAACGTGATACCGGCCAGCACGACCGCCAGAACCGCAACGGAGCCCGGACGCGCTGCGATCGACTGCCGTCGGTTCTGTACATGCATCAGGTCGAGGCCGCCCACTGTCAGGGCGAACGATGGCCGTTCAGGAAGTCGAGGACCGGGGGCAGAGACCGCGCGGGCGCCTCCTCGTGGGGCACATGACCGAGATCCGCAAAAGACACCAGCCGGGCATCCGGCAAGGCGGCGAGATAATCGTCGGCGTTGCTGAACGGCACCATGGCGTCCTGCTCACCCCACACCAGCAGCGTCGGTGCCTGTATGCGCCCGAGCAGCGGCTCTGGCGGCACCAGCATCACCTGCGCCATGCGATCAAGCAGCGCATCGCGGTTACCTGGGGCAAGCATCAGGTCATGGTAGCGTTGTACAACGGCGTCCGACAGCGCGGCCGGATCCGCGTAGGCTGCCTGGAGGTTCATGCGCAGCACGGAGCGTGGCAGCGCGTGGCGCATCAGGCGCAGTACCGCCGGCACTTCCGGGGCGACACCGTACTCGAAGCCAGGGCTGGAGAACCCATCGGGGGCGATCAGCACCAGACGCTCCACCCGCTCCGGAAACTCCGCGGCGAACCGCCAGGCGATCCGTCCGCCCATGGAGTTGCCAACGAGACTGGCCCTCGCCAGGCCCAGCTCATCCAGAAGACTGGCGATGATCTCGAGGCTGCGGGCATCGCTGTAATCGCCGGTCGGATCCGGCCCCGACAGCCCTCCTCCCGGCAGATCCAGGCTGATCACGCGGAACGACCCCGCCAGAGTCTCGGCCCAGGGCTCCCAGGTGTGCAGGCTGGCCCCGAAGCCATGCAGCAGCACGACCGCCGGCGCGTCATGCGGCCCCTGGTCGCGCAGATGCAGCCGGGTACCGGCAATCTCGCGGAAGTCATCGGCCCCGTTGGCGTAGCGGCTCTTGAGTTCGTCCAGGGCGCGATCCGGCGTCCAGGCCCACGCGAAGGCCGCGAGCAGGCCGACGCCAGCCACGATAGCGGTGATCAGTGCAGCGGTTTTCATGCCGGTCCTCGAAACACTCTGAAGGCGCAGTGTAACGGGATAAAAAAAGGGCGGGGAGAACCCCGCCCTGTCTTGTGGCCTAAGCCCTCACCGTCAGTGACGGTGGCGCTCACATGGGCTGGCCTCAACCGCACGCGAATCCCTTCGCATGCAAGCCCTTCTGAAACAGCATCCATGCTGCCGGTGGGTCAGAAGGACCGGGTCGTCGTCCAACATGGGGAGTGGGACATGGCCGACGACAGTGCAAAGGCTATCCGAACACCCGCTTGCTGTCAACCCTATGAACAACTTTTAAATATACAGAAACTGTACATCAGTACCCGGTCATCTCCAGGTACCCCTCGCCGAGCCAGCGGCCCTGGCTGTCGAAGGCATCTACCAGGCCTTCCCAATACCGGACCCGGGTCCGCATCTCCTGTGCGGGCAGCACAGCCCGCAGAGTGAACGCCAGCTCTGCCCCGGGGACCGACACCTGCCATGCCACCGGGTACCTGCTGCCGGTCACCGGGCTGGTCCAGTGATCGACAGGCGTCATCTGGAAGTCTCCTTCCTGTTTACGCTGCTGCGTGCCATCGGGATTCACCACTGTGCCAGCGCTGAAGGGGGCGGTGCCGCCTTCGTCCGTACGCAACTGGAAAAGCATCAGGTCACGGCCATCGTCGAGGCTCAGTGACAGCCAGTCCCAGCCGACGACGTCGGGGTCCAGTACGCTGCTGCCCCACTCCCGATCCATCCACGACAGGCCACTGACCTCGAGGGTTTCCTCACCCCAGCGGAGCTCACCCCTCGTCGGCAGGCGGGTAAAACTGAAATAGTGACTGGCATTGCCGGGATCACGCCCCTTTCGGCTGTATCCGGCGTCTCCCTGAAGCACCGGCCCCCGTCCGGGTTCGAACGTGAGGTTCACCGCGAAGGCCTCGTCGGCTGCAGCCAGCGTCAGGGGCAGGAAACTCTCATCCGTACTCGCGAGTCGCCAGTCCTGGATCCAAGCGACAAAGGGCGACGCGGTCACGCCGGCGAGCCCAGCCCCCGGACGCGAGAACCGCTCGGCATGACGATGTTCGCCGGCGTCGACATGAGTGAGCGCCAGATGTCCCATGTAGACCTGGCGGCTTTCCCAACCCCGCTCCTCATCCTGCCGCGAGGGCAGCTCCGGTGGCGGGCGTAACGAGAAGCGGAAGTGCGTGTACTGGACCCCGAAGCGCCGGCCTTCGGCATCGCGCAGCGCACCCGTGAGATACCACCACTCCAGGCGGTGGTCGGGATGTTCGCCGTGGTCTTCGGGGAAGATGAACGGCCTTGGCCCCGTGACCAGCGCGTGGCGCTCCTCGGCGGCATCTCCGGCCAGCAGTCCCGCCACGTCCAATGCCCCCGTGTCGGCGTCTGCTGGCCCCTTCGAGCAGGCCGTGAGCCACGCCCCGGCCAGCATCAGCCCGGCAAGCCCCGCCAGGACGCGGCCCGCAGGTGTCCTATGCCGCGGACCCGTTGCCGCGCGCGCGCTGCGGGGCGCACGGATGGAGAGGGCCGCCAGGCCTCCCGCCACCAGCGCCGTGGCCAGCGCCAGCATGGCGCCCTGGAGCAGTGGCGCCGGGAGAATCTCGAACTGCATCGACCAGCCGAAGGCACGACGGTTGATCACGAACACCAGCAGCGCGGCCAGCAGCGTGCCCAACGGCACGGCCACGAGTGCCGTGGCCAGCCCCAGGGCACCGGTTTCCAGAATCACCTGCCGGCGCAGGACGGGGAACCCGAATCCGAGGGCGCGCAGCGTGCGCCGCAGCGGACGCCGGTCCAGCAGCCACGCCAGCAGAGCTCCGAGCATCCCCAGGACCGCAGCCCCGGCCACCAGCAGCTTCAGCACGTGGGTGACGGCAAACGTCCGGTCGAAAATCTCGAGCGTCCGGGCCCGCAGGAGGCCCGCCTCGGACAAGAGCAGACCCGGGTACCCGTCGAGCAGTGCTTCAAGCTCCGGACGCAGCAGCTCAGGCTGCGCCGTGAGGATGCCGAGGCTGCCGGGGCGATCGTCACCACTCCAGCGTGCCAGCCCCGGCATCGACAGCAGCGCCACCCCGCGATCGCTCAGGTAATCGCGATAGATACCCAGCACCGGCAAGGCAACCGGTCCGGCTGGAAACGCAAGCTCCAGGCGGTCACCGACCTCCAGCCCACGCCGCATCGCCAGCGGCTCCGACACCAGCACCCCGTCACCGGCCTCGAAGGCCTCACCCGCGCGACCATGCACGAGCCCGGGCACACCCCGTGGATGATCGGCCGCGCGCAGCAGCAGCGTATCGGCGCCGTCGCGCAGACGCATGAAACGGGTCGACGCGACCGCCTCGACGCCCTCCAGTGTCGCCAGGGCGTCGCGCACCGCCGGCAGCGGCGCCTCGCGAACATCCGGGTACACCGTGGCGTCGACGCTGATGACGTACTCACCGACCACCGATTCGTCCATCCAGAGGGCCACACTGTCGCGGAAATTGGCCACCATCAGGTCGAGCGCGACGACCGTCGCTACCGCCAGCGCAAGACCCGCGAGCGCCACCCGGGTTCGCACCAACCCCGCGACGCTGTCGCGCAGGGTCATGCGCCCGAGCAGTCCCGAACGCAGCGCCGGCAGTCGCCCGATGACACCCACCACCGCCTGGAGGGCCGCGGGCACCAGCAGCACCCCGGCCACCGCCACCAGAAACAGCCCGGCAAACCCCGCGACCAGGCCGCCGGACAGCACAAACACCGCCGCACCGGCGCCGGCTGCCAGGGCAGCCAGGCTCAGTTCCACCGCCAGACGCCGGCTGCGTGCAGCCAGGCGCCTCGCCGCCTGCAGGGCCGGCGCGACACCGCCGGCCAGGGCGGCCAGCACGCCGAGCAGCAGGCCAGTGGCCATCACCCCGGGTTGGGGCGCCAGGGTCTGTACTTCCACGCGGAAATACAGGTCGCTGATATTCGCCGCCACGAGGCGGACCAACCACCGGGCGAGCAGCGTCCCCGCCAGTGCGCCGGCCAGCCCGCCAACGAGGCCGAGCAACAGGGCCTCGCGCAGCACCAGCGCGCGCAGCGCCCCCGCATCGAGGCCGAGCGCGCGCAACCGTGAAAACAGCACCTCGCGCTGCGCGACCAGGTGGGTCATCGTGCTGTACACCAGCAGCAGCCCGACCAGCAGCGTCAGCAGCGACAGCGCCAGCAGATTGAGCCTGTAGGCCCGGGTCATGTCACTCACCGCCTCGCTGCGCGCCACGGTGGCGACCAGCTCCAGCGCCGGCGGTTGCCACTGCGCAAGCTGCTCGGCCTGCGCGCGCGACAGCACCAGGTCGACCCGCGAGAGCCGTCCCCGGGCATCGAGCACCCGCTGGACCCCGGCAATGTCCATCAGCAGGGTGTCGCCGCCCAGTGGCAGCAGATCCTCATCGGCGACGGCCAGCACCCGGAGCACATGCTCGCGCCCGGCATGCCGCACGGGCAGCGGCGCCCCGGCCGACAGCCCCAGCGCCTCGGCCAGCGTCCTGGAGATCACGACCGCGGTCGGATCACCGACCAGCGCGGTGATCTCCGGGCCGACTCCGCCGGCCGCCACGCCCTCCACCCGCAACTCGGCCTCGGCCAGCGGATCGATGCCCAGCAGGGCAAGGCTGCGCCCCGCTTCATCCGCGGCCGGCGTCACCCTGCCCTCCAGCACCGGTGCCGCCGGCGCGGTGGGAACCCGGCGACGCAGCTCGGCGTACCAGGCCTCGTCGAAGTCGCGGTCCAGCGGCAGCAGCTGATGGGTGGCGATCCCGAATGCCTGGCGACTCGACAGCTCGAAGGCCTGTTCGGCGGCGCGCGAAGCGCTCTGGACCGACACCCAGGCGGCCACACCCACGGCAATCCCCAGCAATGCCAGCAGGGTCTGTGCACGATGGCCCAGCAGGTGGCGCAGACTCGCGCTCAGCAACAGCGGATTCACGGGTGCCGCGCCTCGACCAGCCGCCCGCCCTGGAGCCGCAGGAGGCGGTCCGCTCGACCCGCGACCTCCAGGCTGTGGGTGGCCATGAGCAGGGTGATGTCGTGGGCACGCACCACCTCGACCAGACGTGCCACCACATCGAGGGCGGTCTCCAGATCGAGGTTACCCGTGGGTTCATCGGCCAGCAGGACCGGTGGGCGATGGACGATGGCCCGTGCGATGGCCACGCGCTGCTGTTCCCCGCCCGAGAGTTCATGCGGCATGCGTGCCTCCAGCCCCACGAGGCCCAGCGTGGCCAGCTCGTCGACAGCCCGCTGGCGCGCCTCCCCGAGAGGGAGGCCGAGCAACGTCAGCGGCAGGGCGACGTTCTCCCAGGCGCACAGGGTCGGCACCAGGTTGTAGCTCTGGAAGACCATCCCCACGGACTGTCGGCGAAATGCGGCCCGTGCCGCATCATCCAGGGCGGGCAGCCGGGTCCCCAGCACCTCGATGTCGCCTGCCTCCGGGACATCCAGCCCGGCCAGCAGGTTGAGCAGGGTCGTCTTGCCCGAGCCACTGCGCCCGAGCAGCACGGCAAACTCGCCGGTGGTGAAGCGCTCGCTCACGCCCTCGAGCACCGGGACCCGCCGCCCCCCCTGACGGTAGGCATGGCTGACGTCGTGCAGAACGATGCGGGATTCGGTGGGCTCCATGTCGACTCCTTTCGACGGTTCCGGGCACCTGAGGCATAATGGCACCGTCTGCGCGGCGATGCGTCATTCGCGTCGCGGCCGGGAAACAGCATTGTGCAACCGGGGAGAGACCCATGCGAACACTCACGATTCTGGCCATCGGCCTGCTGGCGGGCGCCCACGCGCTGGCCTGCGACTATCCGACCGAGCGTGTCGATCGAATGCCGAACGGGACCACCGCCACCATGGACGAGATGCTCGAGGCCCAGGTGCAGGTGCGCGACTATGTGGCGGCGATGGAAGCCTACATCGAATGTATGGACGAGGACATCGACGCCAACCGCGAGGTCTACGACGAAGAACGCCTGCGGGTCATGCTGCAGCGGCGGGATGCGGCGGTGGAGCAGGTTCGCGAGACGGCCGAGGAGTTCAACACCCAGGTCCGCCTCTATAACGAGGCGAACTGAGCTGCGGATCACCAGCGGTAGCGGTTGAAATTCTGCGGGTGGGCCCAGTCACTGGGGTTGTTCCACTCGCGCTCGGGGTTGTAGCTGGCGATGTCATACTCGTAGAGCGCAACCCCGCTCGGGGCTTCGGCAGGTGCGCTGAACCCCAGGGCAAGCATCTCCTGGCGGCCGGGGTCCGCTCCGGCCGCCGCGATGACCACTACGCGTTCGCAGCGCTCGTCCCTCAGCCTGGCCAGCAGGGCGCGATCTCCCGTGCCGGGTGGCGACGGTAACGCTCCGGCGACGATACCCAGCGCATAACGGCCCGCAGGCAGTTCCACCAGGGGGCGCGCAGGGTCGAAGACGGCTGTACCCTCGGGCAGGACAGGGACCAGTGGCTTCGCCCATGAGGATGGGGCGACCAGCAGCACGCCGGCCCCAGCTGCGCCCACCAGCTGCGATTCGAGCCAGGCCACTGTTGGCTCGAGATTGTCAACGCCTGGACTCTGCCCGTTCACTGGCTACGCAGACTCTCGAACTCGCCGCGCAGGTGTTCGCGACGGTCGGTGACGATACGTTCCAGGACGGCAATCCGGTCTTCCATTTCGGCGATCCGCTCGAGCACCTCGGGCGTCATGCGCGCCGCTCGCTTGGAGCGCTGCTTGAGGTATTGGGCGAGCAGCGAATAGCCGAAGGACAGCACCAGGATCAGGATCACGAACTCGAATGAATTCATCTTTCTGGACTCCCTTTATTCGTGTCCGCGGCCGCCGAGATCGCGGAACTCCCGGTCCAGCTGGAACCGTGGCGAGGTGACATAGCGTTCCATACGCTGCAGCCGCAGGTCCAGTTCCCGAAAGCGGTGCCTGGTCGCAGAGAGGGTCGCCTGCGGCGATCGGCGGAGCTCTCGGTCGAACTCGCCCAACGATTCCCGCCCATGCGAGACCTCCTCCCGGCGTGGCAGCAGAATGCCCAGCCCGAAGTACACCAGCAGCGTGGCGGGCATGAAGAACACCAGCGAGATCAGCGTGACGATACGCGTCCCGGTGACATCGAAGCCGAAATAATCCGCCACTCCCGCGCATACGCCGAGCAGCTTGCCGGCCCGCGGATCCCGGTACAGCCGGGTGGCCCGCTCCTTGCGATCACGTGCGTTGTTCATGTCCAGTCGCTCCCATTGCCGGCATCGCGATGCCGGGTCCAGAAATCACGTTCGCTCCGAGGATCGGGGTGCGCCAGCCGCCGGTCCGGCAGGAGCAGCCCGAGCAGCAGATACAGCGGCAGCACCGTCAGCGGCATCAGCACGAACAGCCCCAATGCCAGCAGCCGGACCAGCAGCAGCTCCAGGCCGAAACGCGCCGACAACCCGGCGCAGACACCGAAGAACCAGCCGCGCTCGCGGTCACGGCGCAGCGAGGTCAGGCCACGCAGCAGTGCGTCGAGCGTCCACTTACGGTTCATACGCGCTTCCTCCAGTCCGGTACCTCGTCATCCAGGATGGTCTCGAGCGCATTGACGCGGGATTCCATCCGCTTGGCGTCCTGCCAGAGGTCCTCGAGCATCTGCTCGTCCTCGGCCGAGAGGCCCTTCGCTTCGCGCCATCGAGTGATGTAGTGCAGCAGCAGGGCCAGCGGCACGACGACCGTCAGCAGGATGACCAGCAGGGGAAAGATCATGCCATTCATGGTCGATCAGCCTTTTCAGGGGTAAACCAGTACGCCTCTAGGCTCGCCGGCTGGATCAGCCGGCGTCCCGGTTGCCGGCATCACGCCGGGCCATTTTTTCCTTCAGCTCGCGCAGCTCGAGTTCGACGCGGTCCTCGGACTCCAGACTCACGAACTCGTCGTGCAGGCTCTTCTTCTGCGTACCGAGATCGTAGGCCTCGACCCGCGACTCGACATCGTCGAGCTTGCGCTCGTACTGCTCGAAGCGCAGCAGCGCGTCGTCGATACGCGTGCTGTGAATCTTCTCTCGCATGGCCAGCTGGCTGGAGGCGGTCTTGTGACGCGTCACCATGGTCCGCTGCTTGGCCTTGGCATCGGCCAGCTTTGCCTCAAGCCGGGCGATGTCGTCATTGAGCTTGGCCAGCCCCTCCTCGACCGCACGCAGCTGTGCGCGGGTGCCTTCGGCAGCGTTCTCGATCCGCGCCTTCTCGGCCAGCGCCGCCTTGGCGAGATCGTCACGCCCGCGGGTAACCGCGAGCTCGGCCTTGTCGGTCCAGTCATGCACCTCGCGCTCGAGCCCGGACACCTTGCGGCCCAGCTCCTTCTTGTCGGCGATGCTGCGCGCGGCGGCGGAACGCACCTCGACGAGGGTGTCCTCCATTTCCTGGATCATCAGACGGACCATCTTCTGCGGATCTTCCGCCTTGTCGAGGATGGCGTTGAGGTTGGAATTCACGATGTCACTGAAGCGTGAAAAGATGCCCATGGCAGGTTCTCCTCAGAAAAAATTCGGTTGCCGCCTGTGACGAAGCATGAGCCGTGCCATTCCGCCTTTTTTTCCGCAACTATATGTTTTTTATAGAATTCAGTCTCGAAAAACCGAGCACCAATCGAAATCAAAAATGGTCGTTTTAGCTGTTTTATCGTTTTTAGTACCATTTATTAGCTAAACTAGCCGAATGCGTACCATTCAGCCCGACCTGCCCCCCATGATCGGCGAGGCACCGGCCTTCCTCGCCATGCTCGAACATGTGTCGCGCGCCGCGCCGTTGACCCGGCCGGTGCTGGTGCTCGGCGAGCGCGGTACGGGCAAGGAGCACATCGCCGCGCGCCTGCACTACCTCTCGCCGCGATGGGAACAGCCGCTGGTGAAACTGAACTGCGCCGCACTGACGGAAACGCTGCTCGAAAGTGAACTGTTCGGCCACGAGGCCGGCAGCTTCACCGGCGCCACCGGCCGGCGCATCGGCCGTTTCGAGCAGGCGGATGGCGGGACGCTGGTTCTCGACGAACTCGGCACCATCCCATTGCGCATGCAGGAGCAGATCCTGCGGGTGATCGAGTACGGAGAATTCCAGCGCGTCGGTGGCAGCGAGACACGGCGGACCGATGTCCGCGTGGTTGGCTCGACCAATGCCGACCTGCTGCGCGCAGCCGAGCAAGGGCGCTTCCGGCGCGACCTGCTGGACCGGCTGGCCTTCGATGTCATCCATGTGCCGCCGCTGCGGGCCCGAGGCGAAGACATCCTGCCGCTGGCCGAGTATTTCGCGATCAACATGACCGCCGAACTCCGCCGTGAGATCTTCGCGGGCTTCACCATGGCGGCCCGCAGGGCGCTGCTGACCCACCCATGGCCCGGCAATGTCCGTGAACTCAAGAACACCGTGGAGCGCTCGGTATATCGGGCGGCCGCGCCCGACGAGCCGCTCGACGAAATCGCCTTCGATCCCTTCGCCGAGGCCTATCCGGCGCTGACCGATCACACCGGCAGCAACCCGGACGCCGACCAGGACGAGGAGAACAGCGCCCATCCAGCAGGCGTCGCTGGCCCACCGCCTGACCCTGACCGGGCCAGCGCAGGGCCCTCCCGCCGACTGCCCGTCGATCTGAAGCAGGTACTGGCCGGCACCGAGATCGCCCTGATCGAGGAGGCCATGCAGCAGGCGGCCTACCACCAGCCACGCGCGGCCGAGCTGCTGGGCTTGAGCTACCACCAGCTCCGGGCCGCCCTGCGACGTCATGATCTCGTCGAGCGATTCGGGCGAGGACGAGGGGCCACGGCGTGAAGCACGCAGGTGGCCAGCCGATTCGTTAACATTCCGATACCGCCCGGAAAGTCACAGGTATCCCGATCATGCGCTTGAAGTTTCATGTCCTCGGTCTGCTTGCCCTGTTGCTCTGCGTGGCCGCATTTCCGGCCACCGCCACGGCCGACGCCGAAAACGGCCTCACGCTGCGCGACGTCGCGCGTGTGCAGACGGTCACCAGCAGTCGCATCAGCCCTGATGGGCGGCGTATCGCCTACACCGTTGCGGTGCCCCGCAAGCTGTTCGAGGAGCCCGACGGCGCCTCCTGGGTGGAGCTGCATGTCATCGGCCCCGACGGCACGGCCCGCGGCTTCATCACCGGGCAGGTCAACGTCGGCGCCATTGCCTGGACGCCGGACAGCCGTCATGTCACCTTCCTCGCCCGCCGCGGGGATGACACCGACAATGCCCTCTATCGCATCCCCGTTGACGGCGGCGAGGCGACACGCTGGTTCGGACATGACACGGCCATCCGCGGTTACGCCCTGGCGCCCGACGGGCGCACCCTGGCCTTCATCGCCGAGCCCGCGGAAGACGAGGACGCCCGGAAGCGGCGCGAGCAGGGCTTCTCGCAGCGTATCGTCGAGGAGGACTGGAAGCCGCGACAGCTGCACCTGGTCGACCTTGGCGCCGAGACACAGGACGTGCGGACGATGGCGCTCGAGGGCTCCGTGCAGCAGGTGCAGTGGAGCCCGGATGGTGAACGCCTGGCGATCAAGCTCGCCCCGCGCGAGCTGATCGACGACGTGATCATGCAGACCCGGATCGCCTTCGTGGATCCCGATGCAGGTGTACTCACGGCGACGGTCGACACCCCCGGAAAGCTCGGCGACATGGCCTGGGCGCCCGATGGTGGACACCTGGCCTTCATCACCGCCGAGGACCCGAACGACCCGCGCGAAGGCCGGCTGGCCGTGGCGGCGCGCGACGCCACCGAGTGGCGGGAACTGCTGCCCGGCCTCGAGGGCCATGTCTGGCAGGTCGCCTGGCGCGATGCCCGGCGGGTCCTCTACATCAGCCATGAAGGTGTCTGGTCGCGACTCGGCGAGGTGCGCCGTGATGGCAGCAACGACCGGACCCTGATCGCCACCGGCGGCCCGGTGTGGGATGGCATCAGCGTCTCGTCCGACGGCCGCTCCGCGGCGCTCACCGCCAGCACCCCCGAACACCCGCGCGAGGTGTTTCGACTGGCGAGCAACTTCCGCGGCGCGGAGCGGCTGACCGACCACAACCCCTGGCTTGCCGAGCGTCGCCTGGCACCGCAGGAAGTCGTGCGGTACAGGGCGCGTGATGGCCTGGAGATCGAAGGCCTGCTGATCCGCCCGCTGGACGAACAGGCCGGCACGCGCTACCCGCTGATCCTGCAGGTCCACGGCGGCCCGGAGGCGCATTACTCCAACCACTGGCTGACCGGCTACTCCATGCCGGGACAGGTGGCCGCGGCGCGGGGCTACGCAGTGTTCTATCCCAACTACCGCGCCAGCACCGGCCGCGGCGTCGAGTTCTCCAAGCTCAATCACGGCCGGCCTGCCGCCGAGGAGTTCGATGACCTGGTCGATGGCGTAGACCACCTGATCGACATCGGGCTGGTCGATCGTGATCGCGTGGGCATCACCGGCGGTTCCTATGGCGGCTATGCCAGCGCCTGGGGCGCGACCTACTACAGCGAGCGCTTCGCGGCCGCGGTGAGCTTCGTCGGGATCAGCGACAAGATCTCCATGATGGGCACGAGCGACATTCCGGTCGAGCTCTACCAGGTGCATTATCTGACCTGGCCGTGGGAGGACTGGGCGCTGTACCGCGAGGCCAGCCCGATCTACTACGCGGATCGTTCGCGTACACCGACGCTGATCCTGCATGGCGATGCCGATCCGCGCGTGCACGTCAGCCAGAGCATGATCCTGTATCGCTATCTCAAGCTGGCTGGCCAGGCGCCGGTGCGTCTGGTGCTGTACCCGGGCGAGGGTCACGGCAACAGCCGCGCCGCCAGCCGTTGGGACTACAGCCTGCGACTGATGCGGTGGATGGATCATTACCTGAAGGGCGAGGGTGGAGATCCACCGCCCTGGGAAGTCGACTACGAGCAGGAGTAGCTGCGCCGTCGTGGTCCCATCGAACAGGCAGCGCAGGAGAGGGTCATGACCACCATCGGTACACCCGGCGCCCCGGGTGCCACCCGGCTGATGCTGCTCGGCGCCGGCGAGCTCGGCAAGGAAGTCGCGATCGAGGCGCAGCGCCTCGGGCTGGAGGTCATAGCGGTCGACCGCTATGACCGCGCCCCGGCAATGCAGGTCGCGCATCGCAGCCATGTGCTGGACATGCTCGACGGCGAGGCGCTGGCCGCGCTGATCGCCCGTGAGCAGCCGGCTCTGGTCGTCCCCGAGATCGAGGCGATCGCGACGGCCACGCTGCTCGAGCTGGAGGCGGCCGGCCAGCGGGTCGTGCCCACCGCCCGGGCGGCACACCTCACCATGAACCGCGAGGGCATCCGGCGGCTCGCCGCCGAAGAACTCGGCCTGCCCACCTCACCCTACCGCTTCGCTGACGACGAGGCCTCGTTCGTCGCTGCGGCCGAGGCCATCGGCCTGCCCTGCGTGGTGAAGCCGGTGATGAGTTCTTCCGGCAAGGGCCAGAGCACGCTGCGCAGCCGCGACCAGCTGGCAGCGGCCTGGCGCCACTCACAGGAGGGTGGGCGCACCGGCGGCGGCCGGGTCATCGTCGAGGGCTTCATCGAGTTCGACTACGAAATCACCCTGCTGACAGTGCGCCACAGCGGGGGCACTTCGTTCTGCGAGCCCATCGGTCACCTGCAGATCGATGGCGACTACCGGGAATCCTGGCAGCCCCATCCCATGACCAAGCGGGCACTGGAGCGCGCCCGCGAGATCGCCGCCGCCATCACCGGCGCCCTGGGTGGCCTGGGGCTATTCGGTGTGGAGCTGTTCGTACGCGATGACGAGGTCTGGTTCAGCGAGGTTTCACCACGACCGCATGATACCGGGCTGGTGACGCTGATCTCGCAGGAGCTCTCGGAGTTTGCCCTGCATCTGCGCGCCATACTCGGCCTGCCGATCCCGGACATCCGGTCGCTCGGACCCGCTGCCTCGGTGGCTTTGCTGGCGGAAGGGCACACACGCAACCTCCGATTCACCGGCGTTGCAGAGGCGCTCGCTGAGCCGGATACGGCACTGCGCCTCTTCGGCAAGCCGGAGGTCGCCGGCAAGCGAAGGGTAGGCGTGGCGCTCGGGCGAGACACGACGCTGGTCGGTGCCCGGGAAAAGGCGCGACGTGTCGCAGCTGCCATCGGTATTTCGCTGAGCTGACAGTGCTGACACCGAGACGGCGCCGCAGCATGATCTCCTGCCCCGATGTCGCTCGCTGGTAGCGTAGCCCTCTTCTGGGCCATGCTTGTGCTGGCCGCGATTCCTAGCCTCAGCGTATTGCTGGTGACCAGCAGGGCAGTCTCTGCGGGACTGCGGCACGGGCTGGCAGCTTCGGCAGGCATCGTGCTGGGGGATCTGGTTTTCGTGGCACTTGCAGTGTTCGGCCTGGTGGTACTTGCCGAACTGCTCGGGCCCTGGTTCGCCTGGCTGAAATACGCGGCGGGTATCTACCTCATCTGGCTCGGCATTCAGCTCTTGCGGCAGACACCCGCAGATATGCCCCCAGTCGCCACTCCCGGGACCTCACTATCAGGCAGCGTCACAGCCGGTCTGCTGCTGACGCTGGCTGACCAGAAGGCCATCGTCTTTTACTTCGCGTTCTTTCCA